>NZ_VHIL01000006.1:0-211327 GCF_006491895.1 Enterococcus sp. OL5 | reverse complement strand
GACCATGACCGGACCCGTTTTGAAGAAAGAAAAGAACAATTATTAGCGGTTCAAGAAAGCTTGAATGCCCGCTTTGATGAACCGCGAGTGCACGTTCATCTATATGATCAATACTACAACATGAAAGAAATCATCGAAAAAGATATGAGTATCATTGATTTAGCAAAAGATGCGATGGAAGCAGTGGGAATCACTCCAGTAACAGAACCTGTTCGTGGTGGGACCGATGGGTCGAAAATCTCCTATCTAGGGATTCCAACGCCGAATATCTTTGCTGGTGGAGAAAATATGCACGGTCGTTATGAGTTCGTCTCGCTACAATCAATGATGAAGGCGACCGATGTGATCGTGAAAATCATCGAACTCAATACGCAAGCATAACCGCTGTTTCTTCATCCGTTCCAAAAATTAACTATTTTGAGCTTTTTAAATGAATACGATAGATAGCTACGAAATGTGTAAATCTGGGATTGAATGAATAGAATCCTGACCCGTTTTTTTCATTGATAAGAAAGGGGAACATTTATGGAACGATTAAATTATCTCAGTGTATTTGACATAATCAACTCATCATGGTAAGACCCAGCAATTCTCATATGGCCGGTGCTACTCGGATCGAAAAATCGTCCACAGTATTTTTGATGAACATCCAGACAGCGTATATCTTCTGTTGTATGAATCGTTTGCCAAAATCTATCGCGATCATGGAACCGATATCGCGTTAGAAGGCAGTCTTTTAGGAGTGGAGCCAGATGATACTCGACTAGCAGACTCTGTAATAATCGCCTATGAGAAAGGGATTGAAGCCTTATTCGTCCTTAAAAAAAAGAAAAAGCGGAACATCAGAATATGGTCAAGATGTTTTTGGCGAAAGGTAGTTACAAACTATCCGTCACTGGTATCTCTATTGGTGGAGGTTTAGAGATTAACGGATTAAAAATTTGCTCTGATGCTGGGTACGTCTACTTATGCAAATGTTTCGGGAGTGATCGCGAAAGTAGCCAATTTACTGTCAGATACTTAAATCAATATCGGTACTATAAAAATCACGAGAGAAGCTTTATGTGATAAGGACTTCACGATCATCGAAGTCGATCAGCGCAATGATCAACAAATACAACATATCAAAGCTGTGCCTCACTTTTACAACGCTGCGTATTTTGATTAAAGGAGGGGGGCAATTCTCTTATACAAATTTCAGAAAATGATGTACCGAGTAAAGTGAAAATAGAACTGAGTAGATAGCAAACTAGAGACCTTAGCTAAAATGAAGTGCATCCCTAATACTGAACTAAATTCAGAAATTGGGGATGCACTTCGTTTTAGCTGGAGGTGTTTTTCATTACTTTAAACTCATTTGACTTGTAATAAGACGGTTAATGCTTTAGACTTTATCATGCAACATGCATTAATTTAAGAAGAGTAATTAGGCGGTATAAGCTTGGGGAAGTGTGCCTAATACTCTTCGATTTTTATCTTATCATGATTACTATGTAATAGATATTATTGTTTAGAATATCGTCTAAAGTATTTTTATTTTTTTTTAGCATATTTATAATATTCACTTCATGACAAAAATAAATAAATCTGTCTCTCTAAAATTAGATAATATAATTTGCTGGAAATTCCTTGAATTTCAAAAGGTTTAATTGTATCATATGTTCATACCAACTAATCAATTTTCTTCATAATTGCTCTTTCGAAACTTCCACTCTATGAATAGTAGAGTGGATTTTTGTTGAATTTAAAATAAAATACCTTGTATAACGAAAATAGGCTTTTCAAAAGCTATTTTTTTCTCTTTTGGCCCCACTCTACCCGAGGGTGGGTTGTTTTATACCTTTAGCTTAGTTGGTTAGAATAGACGGTTCATAATCTTCCGGTCGTATGTTATAGTCCTGCAAGACACATAAGTATTAATTGTGAAAAGGAATCTTGCTCATTTGAGTAGAGAAACTTTTTTATTTGTGAAAACAGTTAAATTCTTAACCTACAGTGTATTATGAATCTCACCAATTCAATTTTTTCATTGTTATTCTTCTTTGAGTGAGCGTGCGACATAAATTAACTAGTTACGCTTTCCCAAAAATATGGATCACTCGTAAATCATGTGATTTTTCGAATGATTCTTGTTTTTTCTATTCATTTTGGGTAGATCCAGTATCTACGTGTCAAGAATTCATCTACTATGTCTAATTTCAATGCCGTTCCTTCGGGAATCTGTTTCATAGCATACGCTTCTCTTAGTTCTGTTAACATGGTAACCAGTTTTTCGCGATTCATTGATCGAAACGGATCGTGTTATTCTTCCAGACAAAGCTGTACTTATTCACATCCGCCAAATTTTCGTCTCGTCGACAAAAAAAGCATCATCAATGAGATTGCGGGCACATAGATACTCTGTTAGCTGATCTAAGCCTTTATTGGTCAACTCCCGTACATCATTGGATACGCAAAAAGAACCCACTTCATCATAACCCCAAAATCATACACTATTGGTCGATCCAAAAGATAGAGCTCATTGACCTGAAAGGAGTCTACCAGCTCATTTGAAAAAACAGTGATATGATTTTCTTTTGGAGAAAGAAAATGAAGTAGATAGATCAAAAGTGAGTTGATTTCTGTTATAACTAGTGTACATTTTATATAGTCCTTTTAGGATTAAATGTTGGGGCAATCGAAGCAACCGATACTCCTTTTATTTTGCAAAAAAAACCGCAAGAAATGAACGTTGACTTATCATTTCTTGCGGTTTTCTTTTATGGACTTATGTCGCAGTCTCTTTTTAATGTTCTTATCGAAGGTTTACTCAATTCAGCGTCAGTGCTCATTCTTTATTGGATACAATGTCTCAAAACCAATTATCAAATTCTTCAAATGCAATTTCTTGTACAATAACTGAAGCTGTTCGACTACCGGAGCTTGCAGCGTGAACTAATTGTTCTCCTCCGATCATCTGGATATCTCCAGCAGCATAAATATTTGGATATGAAGTTTTTCCAAAAGAATCAGTAGAAATTCTTCCGAACTCTGTTAAATCTAATGGTATGTTTTTAAGATAGTTGATTCTAGGAGTTAATGTGGGCATAAGGAAGCCGCCTTGAAAAACTAAAGAACTATTTGGGGTATGGATGGCTATCTTATCATCTTTAGAATAAATAAAATGTATTTTTTCTTCATTAATAGGGATTTTTCTCTCTTCCAATATCTGTTTCTCATTTTTATCCAAAAGATTTCCATTCGTATATATCCGTAGATTCCTACTCCAGTGAGAAACCATTGCAATAAAGTGAGTGATTTGGGGTTGCTCTGTAATTAAAGCAATCTGTTTATCTTTCAACTCCCATCCATCGCAAAAAGGACAATTAAAAAAATGTGATCCATAAACTTGGGTAATACCAGGAATTTCGGGTAATTGTTCTTTGAGACCAGATGCTAAAACAAGTCTCTGAGTATAATAAACATTTTTATTTGTTTCTACGTGAAAACCATCGTTAATTTTTTTTACAGATAAAACTGTTTCTTCGCGCAAGGTAATTGAAGAATATTTTTGTAAGTCATAAATCCCTTTTTCTTTGATGACCTGCGGTGGCAGACTATCGTTTGTTATAAAACCATGTGACTCATGAGTGACTTTGTTTCTTGCATCTAAATTATCTATTAACAGCACAGAAAGCTTTGCTCTTCCCAGAACTAAAGCTGCATTGGCTCCAGCAGGCCCCCCACCGATTACTAAGCAATCAAATTTCATTTTTCTTCCTCCCTTAAAAATATTAATTCTAAATTTTGATAAATAATTTTGATCCGGAATGGTTAATTGTTTTATGATTTCATATTTAAAAAATAAATAACGTTATTATGAAATGATTCAATCGGAAAAATAAAATATATCTTTTTTTAGATTGTTTAAATAAGTGTCATTATATTCTAAATGCGAATTATTTGCAAAAATAAAAACTAATTCTACCCAAGATATAGAAAAATACAATTAACAATAATGAATTCATAGTTAAAAATAAAATACAAAGAGTTTGTTACTAAAAAGATTTTAAAGATAGATCTTATTATATATACACGTTGGTTAATAATGATAATTGAAAAAACGGTCATATGAAAGAGTTGACATTTATTAAATAACGGTAAAATAGAAAATTACTTGTGCTCATTAATATTTTATGTTATGATTCAAACCGTAATTATTACAGTTTGGTGTTTTTAGTTTATTTTGAGTTCTTGAAAGGGGCAATGACAGTGCGGACTAATATTATCTTGGAATGTGTTGAAACTGGCGAAAGACTATATATAACCAGCAAAAATCAGCGAAATACACCTGAAAGATTAGAGTTAAAAAAATATTCACAAAAGTTACGTAGAAAATCAATTTTTCGCGAAATAAAAAAGTAGATAAGGTGAGAAGACATGGCTAAAAAATCAAAAATTGCCAAGTATAATAGACAAAAATTACTAATTGAGCAATATCGAGAATTGCGGTTGGAATTGAAAGAAAAGGGAGATTATATCGCTTTAGCTAAATTACCCAAGGATTCTAATCCTAATCGTTTGAAAAAAAGGGATATGATTGATGGCCGTCCAAGAGCTTATATGAACAAGTTTGGTATGTCGCGAATCAATTTTCGGAAACATGCTCATTTAGGTCAAATACCAGGAGTTAAAAAAGCTAGTTGGTAATTAACTTTTTAATAAACAACTTTAAAAAAGGTGGGAGAAAATGGAGAAAACGGATTTATCAAGTGCGTACCGACGACTAAAAAGCCCTAATATAAAGACAAGAAAACGTGCATTAAAAATTATTCATGATTATAAACGAAATAAGAAAAAAGCATAAGTTAGTAGTACTTTTCAATCAAAGAAGGTGAAAAAATAGCGGTGCTTGCTAGAAAAGTATTGGAAACTATGAAGAGTAATCGTCGAACACATCAAAAGTTGAAATCTTCAGGAATTCATTCCGATCCTGTTAGTGGTAAATGTAAAAAAATTTATCATGTAACACTAAAGGAATATTAGGAAAGAAATCAAGCCTTGAATAATTAAATATAATATAAGATAGAGGAAGTGAGGCGAATTATGGAAATCGTTTATCCTTCACTGATTGAAGAGACTTATCGTTATAATAAGAAATTTGATTCAAAGATCACTAAGGCAGAAATCTATCAACATTTCTATCAAATGGGCTTGATTCAAGAAAATGGTGAGCCCACGATTGAAGCGTTGGAAAAGGGATATGTTAAAGACTATACAGAAGATTGGGATGTTACCTTCTCTGAATTCCTATCAATATATCCGGTATTTAAACAGTATAATTCATCTCATTTTAAAATGATTGAACATTTCTGGGAGATGGATAGAACATTGCAAATAGAAATTTTGGAAAAGTGGGAAAATGATGAGTTCACAGAAGAAGAGATGATTGATTTAACAGCTTTTTTTGAAGAGAGATTGCCATCTAGCGACAAATAAAAAAGCGATAAAGAATAGAATTTTATTTCTATTGAATAGTTAAGAGTTAAACTATATATAATTCTAAGATGTAAAAATTTTTATAGAGATTGAAGGAAATAAACATGAAAAAAATGACATCAGTGATCCTTACGTTATTGTCAACGAGTCTATTTGCAGCTTGTGGGAATCAGGTAGAGACAACGAATAGTTCAAACGCATCGTCTGAACCAAATCAGATAGAAGTAGTTGCAACATTTTATCCGATGTATGAATTTACGAAAGCAGTAGTTGGAGAGGAGGGACAAGTTGATTTGTTGATTCCTGCAGGGAATGAACCACATGAATATGAGCCAAGTGCGCAAGACATGACTAAAATTAGTGATGCAGATGCTTTTGTCTTTAATAGTCAGACTCTTGAAAAATGGGCATCGAATGGTTTGGACTCTGTTAATCAAGACAAAACAAAAGTCATTGAAGCTGCAAAGGGTATTACCTTGTCAGAAAGTGACGCAAATAGTGAAGAAGCTGGAGAATTGGATCCTCATGTTTGGCTTGATCCGGTATTAGCGCAAAAAGAAGTGCAGACGATTGAAGAAGGATTAGCTGAGAAATTTCCTGATAAAGCAGAAACATTCAAAAAAAATGCAGATGCTTATATAGAACAACTATCTGATTTGGATGAAGAGTACCAAGCGGCATTTAAAGATGCCAAACAGCGTTCGTTTGTTACTCAACATGCTGCGTTTGGTTATTTGGCTAAAGAATATGATTTGAAACAAGAAGCAATTTCTGGAATTTCTCCTGAAGAAGAACCGAGCGCAGCAAGGCTTGCAGAGCTAAAAACATTTGTTGAAAGCAACGGAATAAAAATTATTTATTTTGAAGAAAATGCAACATCCAAAGTAGCTGAAACATTAGCTGATGAAACGGGTGTTCAAACAGAAGTATTGAGTCCAATAGAAGGTATCACACAAGAAGATATGGGCGATGGAGTAACCTATATTTCAATTATGAAAGACAATTTAAAAAGTTTAGCGAAAACAATTAAATAGAGTATTATATAATTTTTTTGCGAGAGTGAGACATATAATTTATTTAAAAATAAAGCTATTAATTAACAGGGAATTGTTTAGGTATTAATTATAAGGAAAGCGGATATTTGGTAATCAAATTTGATTACCAAATATTTTTTGAAACAAAGAATGGTAATACTTAAAATAAATTTTTAACCCCACTTTCGAAGGTCCTAGTAGGATGAAAAGATCGATAATACTTTAATATACTGCTTGGTAAGGATTATTTCAAATGGGAATGATTAATTTATAGTTATTTCTGTGAAATTAGAATCTTGTCATATACTTAACTGATTATATGTGCAATTGTATAATAGCAAGTTTATTGAGATAGAAACCCTAGATTCTAACTGAAATAAAAACTCCGATAAAAAATATAGTGGTTTTTAATATTTTTTATTTATCACTTGTTGAGAATTATTCTCAATTGGAAAAGGCTATATTTCTTTGAGTTAAAAATGAACTGAAATACAAAATATATAAACCGTAAGCAGTATCTTTATGTATGAACGCGGATGCTGCAATAGTTAGTCCGGATAATGAAAAAATAAAAAGTTAGATATTTTAGAAAAGGAAGGATGCCTAATTGGAAAATCAAACCGTTCTAAAAAAATATTTGATAAGGAAAAAAAATCTTCTTATAAGTTCAGCTTTTTTTGCTACAATTTCAACCCTTATGCAGTTTGTACCTTTTTATTGTATTTACAAAATCATTGAACTGTTGATGCTGGGAGACTATACAGCACAATCATTAATGTATTGGGGAATGTTATCTATTCTTAGTTTAATAGTTAGTTTAATATTTTTATATGCTTCGTCCATGTGTTCGCATATAGCGGCTTTTAATATTTTATACGAAATTCGTATGGATTTATTGGGGCACCTCACTAAAGTACCTATGGGCTATTTTACACAACATTCGAGTGGACAAATGATTAAAACGATTGATCAAGCAGTGGAAAAAATGGAATCTTTTATTGCGCATCAAATACCAGATATCGTTTCAGCTATTATATTTCCTGTTATTTATTTAGGTTTAATGATTGGGATCGACTGGCGGTTGGGTTTAGTCTCATTATTTCCAATCATTGTTGGTGGGGGACTGTATATAATGCTGATGGGTAAGACGTTGAAAGATAATACTGTGAAACAGTATCATGATTCATTAGAAGAAATGAACAGTAATGGTGTGGAATACGTAAGGGCTATGCCTGCAGTAAAAGTATTCAATTTGTCTGTCAATAATTTCAAAAGATTTCATCAAAGTATTCAAGATTATCGAACTTTGGTTGTTGCGTGGACAAAAAATTTCAGAGGTGGGTATATTTGGTTTACTACCTTAATCACATCAGTTGTCTTATTTGTACTACCATTTGGTGCATATTTAATAAGTCAAGACCCGCAAAATACCAACTTATCCTTGACAGTTATGCTATTTGTCATTCTTTCGTCCGGAACAAATGCACCTTTTATGAAGCTGATGTTCGCTGCTTCTACATTCAGTAATGTAAGTGAAGGAGTCCAACGTGTGGACCAAATGTTTGCTGTTAAAGTGGTTGAAGAAAAAAATACTGACAGAATGTTTGGAAACAACGGTATAAGTTATGAGAATGTACATTTTTCTTATACAAAAGATACTCCAATACTAAAAGACATTAACTTTGAATTAAAACCTAATACTATGAATGCGCTTGTAGGACCTTCTGGTGGCGGAAAGAGCACTATCGCCCAGTTGTTGTTGAGGTTTTATGATGTTGATCAAGGCTCAATAAAAATAGGCAATCTTGACATTAGAGAGGTTTCAATTGATACGCTGATGAATCAAGTATCCTTTGTTTTTCAGGATGTCACTTTGTTCAACGATACAATAGAAGCAAATATTCGAATGGGGAATAAGGATATTAGTTTTGATGAAGTGAAGCGGATTGCTAAGTTGGCACGTTGTCATGAATTTATTAAAGTACTACCAAATGGTTATAATACAAAGATTGGCGAAAAAGGAATATTTCTATCGAAAGGAGAGGCGCAACGTATTTCAATTGCTCGAGCATTGTTAAAAAATTCGCCGATTCTTGTTCTTGATGAAGCTACTGCTTATGCAGATGCTGAAAATGAAGTCTATATTCAGCAAGCGATCAATGAGCTTGTTGTAGGTAAAACGGTATTGATTATTGCCCACCGGCTTTGGACGATTCAGCATGTTGACCAAATACTAGTGTGTAATGAAGGAGTTATTGAACAAGTTGGAACGCATGAAGAACTTTTGAGAAAGAATGATTTATACGCTAAGCTTTGGAAAATTAATACAGAAACGAAAGAGTGGGGGGCTAGTTCGTATGTCTAAATTTTTCTATAATATCTCGTCTGGCAATCCAAAAAAACTTTTTCCTGCTATTTTTTGGGCGACTTTTGAATCCGTAGTACGACTAATACCTGCTGTTATTGCGTTTTATGGAATAAATGAATTATTTGAATCTTTTCGTGATCATCGCATGTTGGATATTCAGCTATTTGTTGTTCTGGGTGTATCTAGTCTCATTTGGTTTGTTTTACAAATGTATATTTCGAAAATCACTTATGATAAAGAGTATTTAGCGGCGTATGATGTGTCAGCAGAAGGAAGGACTGAGTTAGCGAACCATTTGAGGAAACTTTCCTTGGGATTTTTGGACAGACGTGATCCGGGGGATCTTACAACTATGATGTTGGGTGACTACACCCAACTCGAATCAGCAATATCCCATATGATTCCTCAAGCTGTTTCTGCAGGTATTTTGTTATTCTTAGCGTTTATTTCCTTGCTAGTAATAAATTGGCAATTAACGCTAGGTATTTATGCACTTCTGCCAGTGGTTTTGTTGATTGTTTTAATATCAAATCGCTTGATGAAAAAATTAGGTGGCAGACACATTGATGCAAAAGTAGAAAGCGCATCTAGATTGCAAGAATATCTTCAAGGTATTAAGGAAATTAAAGCATATTCTTTAGGGGGAGAAAAATTCTCAAGAATTGAAGAAGCGTTTGATCGTTTACGAATAGAGTCAATTCGTCTTGAAGGTATATTGGGACCAGTGGTTATGACAACTATCTCGATCCTACGAGTGGGGTTGCCTGTTCTTATCTTTATTGGCGGGAAATTATTGATCGATGGGCAAATTGATGAATCCGCTTTGTTGATTTTTATTGTTGTTGCTAGCCGTATCTATGATCCGTTTACTACTTTAATGATGAATTATACAGAAATGCGATACGCGATAATCAGTGCAGATCGTATAATGGATATTAGAAATCAGTCAGAGATGTCAGGAAATGATGAATTAAGCGAAGATTTTACTATATCTTTTAAAAATGTGAGCTTCTCATATAACAATGAGCAAGTACTTCATAATATAAATATGGTTATTCGACCGAAGACGATGACTGCTTTGGTAGGACCGTCGGGTAGTGGGAAATCGACTATAGTTAAATTGATTTCTCGGTTCTATGATGTGCAAGATGGAAAAATTTTTATAGGCAGCAAAAATTTAGTTGAGGTGAACCCAGATAATCTTTACCAACATATATCTATGGTATTTCAAGATGTGTATTTATTTAAAGACACAATTTTGAACAATATTCGTGTAGGCAATCAATCTGCAAGTTTTGAAGAAGTTATAGAGGCGGCTAAGAACGCGCAATGCCATGATTTTATAATGAGGCTGCCGGATGGGTATAACACGATGGTTGGTGAAGGAGGATCGACGCTATCTGGGGGAGAAAAACAGAGAATAAGCATTGCTCGTGCTCTTTTGAAAAAAACTGAAATTATTCTTTTAGATGAAGCGACAGCTGCTTTGGACTTAGAGAATGAATCAGCCGTTCAAAAAGCCATTACTAATTTAGTAAAAGATAGAACAGTTATTGTTATTGCTCATCGGTTAAATACAATTGTTAACGCAGATAAAATTATTGTTTTGAACAAAGGTAGAATACTATCAAGTGGAACACATTCTGAACTTTATAGTGAATGCGATTTATATAAAAATCTGGTAAATATGCAAACTGAATCTAAAAATTGGAAATTTTCTAGAAATGGAAATTAGGAAAAGGTGATATTATGAAAAATAAGAATAAGTTAGAATCTAAAGATTACTTAACAATCGGACTATATACAGTTGTTAATCTCGTTATTTCCATTGGTTTATCCATGCTTACAGTGCCCTTTTTAGTTTGGGCATATCCCTATGCTACAGCTTTTGTTTTATTTTTTACTTGTCCGATCTATATTCTTTTGGCTTTTAAGGTAGGAAAGAGAGGTACATTGCTTACTTTTGGAATAATCAGCGGATTATTCTACACTATTATGGGTACGCCATTTGTTTTACCATTTACAATTCTTGGTGGTGCATTAGGAGAGTTTATACTATCAAAATTTGGTGGATATAGAAATCTTAAGGCGCAAACTATTGCATATACAGTTTATAATCTTATTTATGGTTTTTGTAACTATATTATTCTCGCGTTTTCTGCCGAATATTATTTTTCAACTATGCAAATTGAAGGCGCATTGAAAGAAACGTATCTTAAATATATGACTTCACCTTTCTGGATTCTAGTTGCTGTTTTGATGTTAATTATTTCCATTATATTTGGATGCTGGTTTGGATATAATTTGTTGAAAAAACACTTCATCAAATCAGGGCTTGTTTCAAAATAAGAATAAATTTGTTGAAAGGAGCTATGACCATAGCTCCTTTCTTTTAAAAAGGTGGGTATATGATGAAAGAAATTATTGATCCAAGAATACAGTTTTTACTGTTAATTTTTCTGGGGCTTATCATTTTAATATCAGATATTAATCAATTGGCGATGCTCAATTTATTGGCTGTAATATACCTTATGTATAATCGACGTTTCTTTGCATCTGTAAAATTATTATTTTTGATTGCTATAATCATATTTTTTAATTACTATGCATCATCAACTGATTATCAGTTCTTCAAATATTTAGGATTTTTTGTGTTTCTTATTTTAAGAATTAGCCCAGTCATAGCATTCGCATCAATACTACAAGAGGTTCCTAGTGGTAAAATGATTTCGTCTTTACAAAAATTAGGAATTCCGCAAAATATATTGATCACGTTAGCTGTTACCTTACGTTTTTTTCCTATTATTAAAAAGGAAAATAAAATTATTCAATCTTCTGCAAAATTAAGAGGACTTTCTTTTAAGCAGATAAGTAATTGGTTACATCCCTTAAATAGTTTTGAATATTCATTTGTCCCTTTAATGATGCGAACTTTAAAAATTACAGATGAATTAGCGGCTTCAGCTATGACAAAGGGAATCGATTCACCACGAAAGAGAACATCTATTTATGAAAATCAATTAAAAGGATCAGATTGTTTACTTGCTGGTTGTGTTATTGCTTTTAGTGTACTTATTTTATTCATAAAGATTTAACAGGAGGATAGAGTAAAATGAAAACATCTATTCAATTAAAAAACATTTATTTTTCCTATGATGAAAATAGTAATCAGCTGAAGGATTTTAACTTATTAATTCCAAAAGGAGAATGTGTACTTTTAACAGGAGGATCCGGTTGTGGTAAAACAACAGTTACTCGATTGATTAATGGATTGATTCCTAATTATTTTGAAGGTACTCTCAAAGGTAAAATTTGTATTTCAGAAAAAAATACTTCTCAATTTGAACCTTGGGAATATGGAAGATATGTTGGTAGTGTTTTTCAAGATTCACGATCTCAATTTTTTACATCGCACGTATTAGATGAATTAGCCTTCGCATCAGAAAACTACGGGTGTTCTTCGGAAGCAATTATTGAAAGAATAAATTGTGTGATGAAAGAAAATAAAATTGAATATTTGAGAAACAGAAAATTAGAAAATCTTTCAAGTGGAGAAAAACAAAAAGTTTCTATGAGCGCCGTGCAGGTTCATGATCCGGATATCTATGTATTAGATGAACCATCAGCAAACCTTGACCACGAATCTTGTCTTATTCTTGCAAACTTATTAAACGAATTAAAACAAGAAGGAAAAACTATATTAATTGCTGATCATCGTATCTATTATTTAATGGATATAGTAGATCGTATAATTTATATGGAAAATGGTGCGATAAAAAATCAGTGGGCACTAAGTGAATTTAAAAAATTGAGTCAAAAATACCTATCTTCAATCGGAATTAGAAGTAGTTTTGTCATAGAATTGGACGATGTTATTGAAAATCAATCAAACCTTAAAACTATAAAAAACGAGTTGAATGAATCAGGAGTATTAGCGCTGAATGATCTCTCTATAAGTCATAGTGTGAGAAAGAATTCATTGATGAAGGGAATCAAATTAACTATTAAAAAAGGAGAAATTATTGTTTTAACTGGAAAAAATGGAATTGGAAAAACCACTTTAGCACAGACACTTTGCGGGTTATTAAAAGAAAAAACTGGAGAAATAACTTTTAACAATGAGAAGCTTTCAAAGAAAAAGAGAATGGAAAAATTTTGGTTTGTTTTGCAAGATTCAGATTACCAGTTGTTTTCAGATAGCGTTATTAATGAATTGCTACTAGGATTAAAAAGAACACAAGCTAACGTAGAACGTGCGGAAAAGTTAATGAAAGAACTTGATTTGGAAAATCTGAAAGATCAACATCCTGCTTCTTTATCAGGGGGACAAAAACAAAGAGTTACATTTGCAGTTGGTTTAATGAGACAGCCTGAGTATCTAATATTAGATGAACCGACCTCTGGTTTGGATGCCAGAAATATGGAGAGAATGCAAAAATTGATAAAAGAATATAGCGAGAGCGGAGTTACGTTTATAATAATTAGCCATGATTTTGAATTTGCATTGAAGTTAGGATGTAGAACAATAAATATGGATAAGTATAGAGTGGATTGAGTGTGTTTTTTATAAAACAAAAATATGAAACACTTAAAAATTTTGACTAAAAATCAATAATTTAAGAAAAGACCGTGGAGCAATGTATTGCTCTACGGTCTTTAGATGTTCCCGATTTTACCCAGCCACGTTATCTTTTAGCTAAAAACTATTGAGTATATCCGAATTAATTTCTTTGATAAAACTTTTTTACGTAATCATGAATACCATCAATATAGTTGGCGAGAAATAACTGATTTTTTATGTTTTATAAAGAATAATTTATTACGAAACTTTGAATTTAAAGGGAATATATATTGACAAAAAATATTTTTTAGGTTAACCTTAAAATTAATTAAGGTTATTTATAATGAATGGTGAATAACAGAGAAAGGACAGTAGTGAATGATTGAATGCAAAAATTTAAACGTTATATATCAAAATGAAATTTTAGCCTTGGATGATTTCTCCGTTTCTATTAATGGACCAACTATAACAGGTATTATAGGCCCAAATGGGGCCGGCAAATCAACTCTTTTAAAGGCAATATTATCAATTGTTTCATATAGTGGTGTTGTTTTAATTAATGGAGAAAACCCCAAGAAAATATTGAAAAGAATAGCGTATGTGGAACAAAAAACTGCAATTGATTTTACTTTCCCTATTAATGTGAAAGAATGTGTTTCGTTAGGAGTCTATCCAAATGTAGGGATAACTAAACGTTTAAAGAAAGATAATTGGAATCAAGTATCAGAAGCACTAAAAGCTGTTCGTTTAGAAGAATTCGAACAGCGACAAATCAATACTCTGTCAGGGGGCCAATTTCAACGTGTTTTATTAGCCAGATGTCTAGTACAAAAAGCTGATATTATTTTATTAGATGAACCATTTGTTGGGATTGATTCCGTCAGTGAACAAATAATTGTACAGATTTTAAAATTACTAAAAGAGAACGGGAAAACGATTTTGATCGTGCACCATGATTTGAGTAAAGTTACACAATATTTTGATCAACTTCTTATTATCAATAAAAAGCTAATTTCTTTTGGGCAGACAGAAGAAGTTTTTACAAAAACGAATTTAAAAGAAGCTTATGGTGATTCGATTTTTGTAGAGGAGGAGTAAAATGATCACGAATTTTATTGAGGGAGTTATGAAATTTCAATTTCTTCAAAACGCTTTGATTACGTCTATTGTTATCGGCATTGTTTCAGGTACTGTTGGATGTTTCATTATATTAAGAGGAATGTCGTTGATGGGTGATGCGATTTCGCACGCTGTTTTGCCAGGAGTAGCTTTGTCATACATTTTAGGAATGAATTTTTTTGTTGGAGCAATTATTTTCGGATTGTTAGCTTCAATTATAATTACCTATATTCAAGGAAATAGCATTATCAAAGGCGATACTGCAATAGGAATTACTTTTAGTTCTTTTTTGGCCTTGGGTGTTATCTTAATTGGTGTTGCCAATAGTTCAACAGATCTGTTCCATATATTATTTGGTAATATATTAGCGGTTCAAAAAATTGATATGTGGATTACTATTGGTGTATCCGTTATTGTTATTTCTACGGTAATTCTATTATTTAAGGAATTGTTGATCACTTCTTTCGATCCTTTAATGGCAAAAGCGATTGGGATGAAAGTGGATTTTTACCATTATCTCTTGATGATTATGCTTACTCTTGTCTCAGTTACAGCTATGCAAAGCGTTGGTACAATCTTAATTGTTGCTATGTTAATCACTCCTGCCGCAACTGCATATCTTTATGCTACAAGTTTGAAAAAAATGATTATTCTATCAGCGTCACTAGGTGCTATAAGCTCCTTTTTAGGACTATTCATTGGATATAGTTTTAATTTAGCTGTTGGCTCAAGTATCGTTTTGACATCAGCAGTTATTTTTTTAATAAGTTTTTTTGTCTCACCAAAACAAAATTTTTTACGAAAGAAGGTTATTATGAAATGAAAAAAATTGTGCTTTTAGTTTCTACATTGGTTAGTTTGTTAGTATTAGGTGCTTGTAGCAGTGCTGACCAAAACTCTTCAGAAAATACTCAAGAAAAGTTGAAAGTTGTTGCGACGAATTCTATTATTGCAGATATAACAGAAAATATAGCAGGAGATAAAATCGAACTTCATAGTATTGTGCCAGTCGGAAGAGATCCACACGAATACGATCCTTTACCAGAAGATGTGCAAAAAACCACAGAAGCTGATCTTATCCTTTATAATGGGATCAATTTAGAGACAGGAGGAAATGCTTGGTTTACCAAATTAGTAAATAATGCAGGTAAAGAAAAAAATGTGGATTATTTCGCTGTTAGTGATGGAGTAGATGTTATCTATCTCGAAGGAGAAAATGAAGAAGGTAAAGAAGACCCGCACGCTTGGCTTAATCTAGAGAACGGCATTATTTATGCACAGAACATTGCTAAACAATTAAGTGTTAAAGATCCGGAAAACAAAGAGTATTATGAAGAGAATTTAGAAGAATATGTAGCAAAACTAGACGCTTTGGATAAAGAAGCTAAAAGTAAATTTGATGCTATTCCTGACGAGAAAAAAATGATCGTAACCAGCGAAGGATGCTTCAAATATTTCTCTAAAGCATACAATGTACCATCTGCTTATATATGGGAAATTAATACTGAGGAAGAAGGGACCCCCGATCAAATTAAAAACTTAGTTACTATGCTTCGTGATTCTGAAGTAACTTCGTTATTTGTAGAAAGTAGTGTAGATGATCGTCCTATGAAAACTGTTTCAAACGACACTGGTATTCCAATTTTTGCCAAAATCTTTACTGATTCAATTGCAGAGAAAGGCGAAGATGGAGATAGCTATTATGCTATGATGAAGTGGAATCTTGAAAAAATTTCAGAAGGTTTATCTAATTAATTTACTTCAATTTTACGAAAATATGGAAAAAGATGATGGTAAAATACACAACTGAGATTTTTTACTTATTATCAATCGAGTATTTGAATAAGAAAAATACCGCAAACAACAAAAATATTGCTGAACACCTGAATGTAAGTCCGCCTTCTGTTACCGAAATGGTTATGAATTTGAAAAGAAAAAATATGATTAAATTTGATGGAAAAGAAATTCTATTAACCATTGACGGAGAAAACATGCTGGAAAAATTTCGAAGTGAATTTGATTTAAAGAAATATTAAAACTATGATTTAATTAAAGGATTATTTAGGCTCTTCAAAATTTAATATTGGTAGAGAAAGATACAACTGAAATTTTGTCAAAACCAGTTAGGCATGCTGCTTAACTGGTTTTTGCTTCAGCTGGAAAATCCAGACTAGAATAAGGCGAATTCTTACTCGAAAATTGTGGGAATTTCGATAGGCATAGGCTACTCACTTTATCGCTTTTATCTTGTTGTTTGTCCCTCTTAATACACCATTACCATATCTGGTTTTTTAAGTATATAGAATCCCAAATTTGTATTTATTTAAAAAGGTCAGCTTCTTACAAAAAAAATATGGGAGGCGTTGTTCTAAGCTGTTGATCGTATAGAAAAAGCTTTGGCTGTCCTTATATTTAAAGTGATAGAGGAGGAACTGACAAGTCGCGTAAGCCATTGTTATTTGCTCGTCTTAACTCAAAAACTTCATCGACAATCGCTTTTGTGTCACCGTTCTATGAAAGGATTGATCATATTGATAATTGGGACTATCCGGATTATAGGCATGCTTAAGGAGTAATTTACAGGATCGCTTCAATTGTCGATATTTTGTCGGTTCCATTTTTTTTAATTTGTTCATTGTTTTCATTCACGGCGGGTTTAACGCACGAGTGATTTTATTAATTTAATTTGGACAATTTCGTTTGCTGTCATACAAAACTTTGCTTTGTCTTTGCTAATATATTGACAGTTGTAAATTAAGATGTTACGATATAAATCGTAATTATTTCGATTTAAAAACGGAGGAAGTGTTGTATGGGGAACAAATTTGGTAAATATGTAGTCTTAGCAGGGGCAATTGTATTTTTAGGTGCGTGTGGTAACGATTCATCTTCTGAAGAAGGTGTTGCAGTCAATTCGGATACATCAGTGTTACAATCCAACAAGAAAAGCGAAGATATAGGGAAAATTCAAATAGAAGGTTTATCAGATCATTATCATACGGGTAATGCCATAGAGTTGAGTGCCATTTTAGAAAATGAAATTGATACACCGCATTGGAACTGGTTTACGAGAGAAGACGAAAATGCTAAATGGAAAAAGTCACCTGCTCAGCAAACCCAAGATTTTGTTGGTGAAGCAACGGTTAATGGTCTAGAGATAAAAGCTGCATTGGTTAATGACAATCAAGAAGTATACGCTGAGTCTGATCCTGTTAAAATCATTATTGATGACCACCACGGAGGTACAGAAGAAGATCAAAAAATTGCAGAGGGATACTTTGATGAAGATCAAGTAGAAGACCGTGATCTTTCTGATTTTGAAGGGGATTGGCAATCTGTTTATCCGTATCTATTGTCAGGTGAATTGGATGAAGTATTTGAACATAAATCAGAGGAAAATGGAGACAAAACTCCTGAAGAATACAAAGAGTACTATGCTACTGCATATAAAACTGAAATAGAAAGAATGGTTATTGATAAAGATACAGTTGCTTTTTATGAGGGCGGGAAAGAAACTGTAGGAACTTATGAAAATGATGGATTTGAAATATTAGATAAAGGCGATGGGAAAAAAGGAGTGCGGTATGCATACAAATTAATTGATGGCCCAGATAATTTGCCTAAATTTATTCTTTTTAGCGATCATTATATTACTCCACATGAATCTTATCATTATCATCTATATGCAGGAGATGATCGAGATAAATTAACTGAAAAATCGTCAAATTGGCCAACCTACTATCCTGCTGACTTAGATAGTAATGGAATTGTCGATGAAATGCTCGCTCATTAAGTCTAATTAAATAATGCTTGTTGTTTGTTTTATCGATACCAAAATAAAAAAAGTCTGCTAATTGTCATTATGATTAGCAGATTTTTTAAGGAGAAATAAAATGTATAAAAAAAAGCTGTTGATTGTTTTGCTATCTATAGCATCGTTAGTAACTTTTACTGCTTGCGATTTAGATAAAGGCAACGAAAAAGATGATATAACGAAGAAGTTATCCATTGTTACAACTTTTTATCCTATGTACGAATTTACGAAGGAAGTGGCAGGTGACCGAGCGGATATTTCAATGTTAATGACTCCAGGAACAGACGTACATGGTTTTGAGCCGAGTGCGAAGGATGTAGCTACTATTAATGAAGCGGATATCTTTATATACAGTAGTAGTGCAATGGAAACGTGGGTAGGGAGCTTGATGAACTCTTTAGATAGTGAAAATCTAATTGTAGTTCGATCTGCTAATAATAGTGAATTTATTCAATCGGAAAATTCGCAAAAAAATCAAAACTCTGTTATTACGGAAAACGACGGTAATATTCTCAATGAAGAAGATGTTCCCGAAACCATTGAAGTTAAAGGGTTATCAGGTCATTATCATACTGGTGATGTTGTACAACTAGTCGCTGAACCAAAAGAAAATGTAAGCTCTGATAAATTTCAATGGTATATCAAGACGGATCAAGGGAATTGGGTAGCTGTAGAAGATGCTAGATTCGATAAGTTTGAGTATACAACAACTGGGAAGAACTTTGAAACGAAAGTAGTTCTTTATAATAGCAAGGGAGAACAACTAGAGAAATCAAAATCGATTTCTGTTATTATAGATGATCATAATGGATTAGACCCGCATGTATGGTTAGATCCTGTACTCGCACAAGATCAGGTTGATAGAATAAAAGCTGCTTTGATTCAAGCAGATCCAGCTGGAAAATCGTATTATGAGAAAAATGCCCAGTTGTTCAATTCTGAATTACAAAAATTAGATCAAGAGTATCAAGCTGCTTTTGATTCAGCTGACAAACGTGTTTTTATCGTGCAACATCAAGCATTTGGATATATCGCAAAGCGTTATGGCCTAGAACAAGTTTCTGTTGGAGGATTGTCAACTGAGATTGAGCCTACAGCTTCAAGGATAAGTGAAATAACGAATTTAATGAAAAAGTATGATTTACCGATCATTTATTACCAACACGGTGAAAATTCTTCGATTGCAAAAACTATAGCACAAGAAACTGGTACGGATATTGAAGTATTATATGATCTTGAAGGTATTACTCAAGATATGCAAGATCAAGGGGTTGACTATATAACCCTAATGCGAAAAAATCTTCAAGCTTTAAAACTAAGTGTAAACTAAATTTTTGATAATAGATTTTAGGAAAATGTCAAAATAAAAAAGTGGAAAAGAGGAATTCTGTTAGAAATCTGTAGAGTGGAGATATCCACTCTTTTTTTTATATAGAAAAATTGCTTTAATTTAGCATAAATTCGAGAATAATAACTAAAAAAGATTTAAATTTAGAGTTTTTTCAGTTTAATAAAATCCGGAAATGATAGATATATTTTTTATTTGGTCGAAAATTTATTTACTAAATAAATTATATTGGAAGAATATCTTCAAATATAACTAAGCAACTTAATATCTGGAATGTTGCTAATGAGAAGAAATTGCGAATAGAGTATAGTATTAAAAATATTAATTTCTTGTTGTTTAGGTTCCGTTTTTGTGGTACTGTTTAAAACGTAACGATTACGCTTTGTGTAGTTTTAAGCAAATAGTAGAATTGAATTTATCAACCAACGAATAAATTTAAGGAGGAAATTATGAGAGAGAGAGTACCAGTAACAGTTTTAACAGGATATTTAGGTTCAGGTAAAACCACTCTGTTGAATAATATTTTGCATGGCAACCATGGGAAAAAAATTGCGGTTATTGTAAATGACATGGGAGAGGTAAACGTTGATGAGGCTTTAATTGATCGCGGGGGATTCAGACGCACTGATGAAAAACTAGTTTCTATGGCTAATGGATGTATCTGTTGTACGCTACGTGAGGATTTAATCGTTGAACTTAATAATATCGTGGCTGATGGTTCGATTGAACATATTGTGATTGAATCTTCAGGGATAAGTGAGCCCATTCCAATTGCGCAATCGATTGTTTTGCCGGACAACCCTTTGGGGATTGATTTGACCAATAAACTAGTGCTAGATGCTGTTGTTTCAATTGTTGATGTAAGTCGATTTTGGGATAATTTTCAATCTGGAGAAAAAATTGAACAACGAAAAGCCCAAGGAGATATTGACGAAGAGGATCGAGATATACGAGACTTACTGATTGATCAGATTGAATTTTGTAATGTTATCTTATTAAACAAATGCGATCTTTTAGAGAATGAAAAAATTAACAAAATCGAACAGTTAGTTCGTAAGCTCCAACCAGAAGCTAAAATTATTAGAACCGTTCAAGCCAAAATTGACCTAAAGGATATTCTGGATACGAAACTTTTTGATATGGAAAAGATTTCGTATTCATCTGGTTGGTTGAAGGAATTGGAATTGGGATTTCAAGATCATGTTCCTGAAACTGAAGAATATGGTATTTCTAGTTTTGTTTATCGAAGCAAATTACCCTTCGATGCAAATAAATTTCATGTTTTTGCTGAACGTAATTTGCCGAAATCCGTTACTAGATCAAAAGGATTTGTCTGGTTAGCACAGCATAGTGATTTTTCTGTTCTTTTTGAGACCGCAGGAAACCATAAAAGTATTTCACCGCTGACCTATTGGATAGCTACTCTTCCAAAACAAGAACGAAATCAAATTATAAAGTTGAACCCAAATTTAAGGGAAAGTTGGCATCCTCTATATGGCGATCGCTTAACAGAAATAGTCTTTATTGGGATGGATATGGACCGAGAGCTAATTCAGACTCAGCTAGATGATTGTATAGTAGATGAAGAAAGCTATGATGGGGAGTTTTTCAGTAGAATATCTCCTTATCCTTGGGAAAAGAAATTCGCTATTGTTGGAGACTGAACGAATCGCAACGATAAAGGTATAAAAATATATTTCCAATAATGAATATTTATGGAGTATCTTATAATAACTAATTGGCTTTGAAACGATCGAATGTCTCAAGTGTCATTCATGTATCTTATAAGCTTTATAATGATTAATGTAAAAGATTGGCGTCTTTCTTGGTATGTAAAAAAAGACCTCTTCAAATGAAGATGTCTTTTTAGTCAAGCAAAAGAGATATGTGGCGCTTCTCTTTTTTTATAAAAAGAGTGGAGAAAATTACTTTTCAATTAGCCTTTTTTACCATCTGCTTGACGAAACATATCTTCAATAACAATATCGAAAATTTCGCCTAGTGTTGAACAATATTCTAGGATAAGCCAAGGTTCGTTCGTATGAAAGTGAATTTTAATTAAAGATTCATCTCCTACAACTAGTAAACAATCTCCTTCAAAATTAGAGGTAATGTATTCCGAAAGAGTGTCTTCATTTAAATTAAATCCTTCTAGTAGCAACTGTGTGTCATATCTATAATTTCCGAGTTCCATTATTTGTTCTCCTATTCAACTATATTTTTGCAAGTGCTGCATAGCCCTAAAATGGTGATGTCGTGACTAGTAATTAAAAAATCATTTTCGACTTCTAACGTTGGCAAAAATTTTTTCAAGAAACAATGAATTGGTACGAGTTTTTTGCAATTGGTACAAAGCATAAAATGTCTGTGTTCACTATTGCTTAAGCAGTAATGAACAACAGTGTTTATGGTTATTCTTTGAACCAAACCTATTTCAGATAACTTATCCATGGTTCTGTAAACTGTTGAAAGGTTCATTAAACTATTTCCAATTGAATGATGTATCATTTCTGCATTTAAGGCTTGATTCTTATTTTCTTCAAATAATTCAATGATAGCTTTTCGTTGCCTAGTCATTCGCAAGAATTATCACCTCCATTATCTAAGATATCAACTATTATAAAATAATTGCAAATAATTTGCAATTAGACATTGACGAATAACTAAGTTTTCGTTTAAGATAATTGCAAATGATTTGCAATTGTTTGGAAGGTCGTTTTAATAATAAGGAGGTAAAAGAATGAGTTTAATACCAATTACAGTTCTTACAGGTTTCTTGGGTTCAGGAAAGACTACTTTATTAAATAAACTAATGAAAGATACAAAAGATGAAAATGTAGTAATTATAGTCAATGAATACGGAGATGTTGGAATTGATCATCAATTAGTCTTATCAAATGAGCAAGAACAGATTTTTCAAATGAATAATGGATGTATGTGCTGTGTATTACGAGAAGATTTGATTGACATGTTTCTGGCTATTTTGCAAGTTGCTGAGAAAGGTAGTACGTCGATAGATCGGATAATCATTGAAACAAGTGGTTTA
Source organism: Enterococcus sp. OL5 (assembly GCF_006491895.1). Classification (NCBI taxonomy): domain Bacteria; kingdom Bacillati; phylum Bacillota; class Bacilli; order Lactobacillales; family Enterococcaceae; genus Enterococcus; species Enterococcus sp. OL5. Next base: position 188,559 of record NZ_VHIL01000006.1, on the reverse strand, counting down.
GCAGAACCTAGTCCTATAGCACAAACAATTATTCGTACCCCATTATTAAATGAACATTTTGTTATTGATAGTTTAATCACATTGGTCGATGCCAAAAATGGTTTTTACCAACTAGAAAATTATAACGAAGCGGTTGAACAAGTAGCTTTTGCAGATAAAATTTTTCTTACTAAGACAGATCTGACTGATACAAGCGAAGTGAATATATTAAAAAAAGAGCTGAATAAGATCAATTCTCTTGTTGATACAGCTGTACTCAATATGAATACAGTTACTTATGAGGACATTGTTGGATTAGATTTATTCGATCGATCCATCTCGGGTGCAAAAAATGTGAATGCTGATATTGACCACATGATAAATAACCATACTGATAATCAGCACCAACAAAGTGGACACCATGATCATGACCATAATCATGAAGGCCATGATCATGGAAGTCATCATCATATCCACACAGACGTAGATACCTTCGTGATTACAAGTAATTCTCCTCTGCCTGAAGAACAAGTTATTAGTTGGCTTAGATTGTTGATTTTTCAATACGGGATGGATTTGATGCGTTATAAAGGGATTTTGAGCATTGAAGGACAACCGTGCCAGATCGTTTTACAAGGAGTTAACATGGCCTATAAACTTGAGGAAGGACAAGCCTGGAAGGGATCCCCAGAGACAAAAATTGTATTAATTGGAAAGAATTTACCACAAAAAGAGATAACAGATTTGCTTTTAATTGATAGTAAAAAAAATATATCTGACCGTCAGTTAAGGAATTCCTATGAATAATATATTTCTTTGGCTGTGTTTTGGGGTTATGTGGCTGATGATATTTGGGGTTATTTTGTATTATATCGGTATGATCGATCGCAAGTATATACGTCACACACTAGTTTTGGGAATAATCACTATTCTTTCTACTACTGCATTTTGGTTGTCTGTGGGATATTCATTAAGCTTTTATGGAAATATTCAATATAGTATTTTTTCTGATTTGATATTACCAGATGAAGTTGTTTCACTAGTTTTGCAACTACTCTTTTGCCTATATGCAGTAATTATGCTTGTAGGCTCAGTGTTAGAACGAAGTAACTGGAAATACATTGCCTTGTATGTTCCTTTATGGATTTTATTTATCTATGCTCCAGTGTGTTATTCATTGTGGGGAGAACAGAATTGGCTGAGTGATATTGGTGTTTTAGATTATTCTGGGGGATTAGTCGTACACGCCACTGCCGGGATAGGTAGTCTTGTTTTGGCAAGAACTTTACCTATTCGCTCAAAGATTACAGGACCATCTGATATACAAGAAATAATGGCTTTTATCGGAATGGTATTTATTACTTTGGGATGGTTTGGATTTAATATGGCTCCTTCAGGTGAGATGGGAGAAGCAGCAATCCTAATTTGGTTAAATACGCTTATTTCAATTATAGGTGGAGGAATAAGCTGGTTTTTAACACAACGAGTACTAGAACAACAAATTTCTGTTTTTGACCTGATGAATGGAATGATTGTTGGCTTGGTAGGAAGTACCTGTTCTGTAGGCTATGTGGGTCCAGGCGCTTCATTGTTGATTTCAATAATTGTGTGTATTGCTTGCCCAATTGTTATTGAAAGAATACATCAGCATTTTCCAAACTTTGATGATGCAGGAGATTCTTTTGGGATGAACGCGATTGGCGGAATTATTGGGTCTATTTTAACAGGTATTCTAGCAGAAAACGGGAATTTTTTTAATCAATTGGTCGGGACCTTTTATGTTTGTTTATGGAGTTTTGGTTTAAGTTTTTTGATTCATTATTTTTTGAGAAAGTTGATTAATGATTTTGATGCATAATCCTCTTCAAAGAATAATGAAACAGAATATATTTCAAGTACGGAGGTGAAACGTTGATTTTATCAGGAAGAAAAATTCAAGAGTTACAAAATGATAAAATTATTATCACTCCATTTAATGAAGAACAAATCAATCCTAATAGTTATAATTTGCGATTGCATAATCAAATTGGAGTTTATACGGATTCGGTTTTAGATGTTAAAAGAAAAAATGAAATGAAGGTATTTACAATTCCGCAATCTGGTTTTCTGCTTGAACCCCATCACCTATATTTAGGAAGAACGGTTGAGTACACTGCAACGGACTTTTTCGTACCTATGTTAGAAGGAAGATCTTCTTTAGGGAGACTCGGATTAAATATTCATGTAACAGCTGGGTTTGGTGATATAGGTTTCTCTGGATATTGGACATTAGAAATGCATGCGATTGCTCCGATTTGGATTTATCCTGGAATTGATATTTGTCAGATCTACTATCATACAATCGAAGGTGAATATGATCTCTATCGGAAAAAATACTCTGAGAACAGTGGTTTAGAAGCTAGTAAAATGTATTTGGAATTTTAAGTGGAGGTAGAATATGGTAGAGAAAAAAGAAATCGTAATTATAGGTGCTGGAGCTGCAGGCGTTGGAATGGGAGTCACGTTAACAGAACTTGGAATAACTGATTTTGTGATTCTTGAAAAAGAAAAAGTTGGAAACAGTTTTGCTAATTGGCCGAAAGAGACGAGATTTATTACCCCTTCTTTTACAAGTAATGGGTTTGGTATGTCTGATTTAAATGCAGTAGCGGTTGATACATCTCCTGCGTATACTCTAGGAAAAGAACGGCTTTCAGGTACTGATTACGCAGAATACTTGCAATTAGTTTCAGATGAATATCATCTTCCACTTAAGACAGGTTGTACAGTTAAAACTATAAAAAAAGAAAAAAAAAATTATCTTATAGAGACAACTAAAGGAACGATTTCTACGAATTATCTCATCTTTGCTGTAGGAGAATTTTCTTTTCCAGCTAAAACCAGCATTGAAGGTGCTGATAGATTTGGATTGCATTACGGAGAAGTAATTTCTTGGGAAGAAATTGAAGGTGAACATCAAACGATTATCGGGGGAAATGAAAGTGCAATTGACGCCGCTCTTGAATTAGCAAAATTAGGTAAAGATGTGTCTATCTATACAAAAAGTTCTGGTTTAGATTCTAGGGAAGCAGATCCAAGTATAAGACTATCGCCTTATACAAGACAGAGATTTTTTATTTACATGTAAATCAAAAAATCTCTGGAAATATCAAAATTTTTACATCTGCAACAATTAGAAGAATCGAGAAATTAGCAGCTGAATACGAACTGATTACTGATAATGGAGAATCATTTAAGGCGGAAAATACACCAATTCTTTGTACAGGATTTCAAAATGGCGTAAAAACAATTGCTACATCTTTATTTGAGTATAAAGAAAACGGAGAGGCGTTATTAAATCAATTTGATGAATCAACTGTAGCAAAAAATGTTTTTCTAACAGGACCGAGTGTACGAAACGGTTCTGCGATATTCTGTTATGTTTATAAATTCAGACAACGATTTGCATTGATTGCTAACGAAATTGCCCAGAGAAATGATCTTATCGTTGATCCAAAAAAAATAGAGTATTATAAAAAGCAATCTTTTTATTTAGATGACTGTTTTGATTGTGATGTAACATGTACTTGTTAAATAATGTATGGTAATGAAAATTTTTCAATGGGCGAATTTGTAGAATTAATAATATATTAAAGGATGTGATTTTTTTTAAATGAATATTATTTATCCACCATTAGTAGAGCAATGCTATGAAAAATTTTTTAAGAATGATGATAAAGTAAGTAAAGCAGAAGTCTATCAATTTCTTATCTACAATCAATTTATTAATAATAATGGTTCAGCAACTAAAATAGCGATTGATAATCAATGGATTCAAGAATATGTCGAAGAACCAAACATCAGTTTCGAGGAATTTCTTGTAATTTATCCTGTTTTTAAAAAGTTTGATCAATCCTTGTTTCAAATGATTAATGGATTTTGGGAGATTTCTTCAACGCAAAAAAACGTATTAAATAAAATGATTGATTCGGACTGGTTTAGCTATGAAGAAAAGCTTCAGATTCAAGCATTTTTGAATACTCAGATGGAAGAGGAAGAATAAAAGGGATGGATACACACGGTAAAGTACCTATAACAATCATTTCTGGATATTTAGGTTCAGGAAAAACTAGTCTGATATTACATTTACTGAAGTGTAAGCAAAAAAAACGGGTAGGAATTATTGTAAATGATGTGGCTGAAGTAAATGTTGATGCCAAAAACATTAGAAATTCCGAGTTTTTTTCCGAGGAAGATTGTCTTATATCATTGCAAAATGGTAGCATCAGTCACAGTCTAAAAGAAGATCTAGTTGAAGCTGTTTATACACTCTCTTCTTCTGGAAAAATTGATGAAATATATATTGAATCGACAGGCATTGCTCAACCAGATTTAATTGCAAAATATATTCAACACGGAGAGAGCAACAATCATATTCAGCTAACAGAAGTTAGTATAATTGATGCTCTAATTACAGTCGTTGATGTGTTTAGGTTAGCTCAACAATTTTCTTCGGAAAATGGTAAATTTAATGAAAATTATACTGAGAGCAATCTTGTGATTATGAATCAAATCGAGTTTTGTGATATTTTGCTTTTTAATAAAATCGATATGGTGACCGAAAAAGAAAAAGAATACTTGAAAACAATAGTGAAGCAAATTCAACCTACTGCTCATTTTATAGAATGCACATTTTCTCAAGTAGGAGTGAATAAAATTACGAATACTCGCTTGTTCAGTGGAGAAGATGAAATTAATCTATTTGACAATGGAACCTATAATTTAGAGAAGCTAGAAAATAATTTTCATATTGATACCTTTGTTTATACTCGGAGAGAACCTTTTCATCCTGAACGTTTTGATCAATGGCTTGATAGGTGGCCGAAAGAAGTTACTCGGTGTAAAGGAGTAGCTTGGTTTGTTTCTCAGCCAAACAACGTAATTAAAATTTCCCAGTCCGGAAGAGCGATGGACATTATTCATAGTGGTTACTGGATCGCTGCTTTAAAAAAGTGGGAAATTGAAAAATGTTGTCTATTCGTACTAACCTAAAAGATATTTGGGATCCTTTATACGGCGATCGCATGATAGAACTAGTTTTTATTGGTACAAATATGAAAAAGGAACAAATTATAAAAGACCTGGATAATTGTCTTGTTAAAGAAGGGGAACCAGTTCAAATAGAAAGTGATCCTTTTAAAACAGTAGATTATTTCTAACTAAATTATTTTATAGTGGTAAGGAAACAAAAAATCATAAGATAAAGGAGGAACTGTATTTTTTTAAGGATAAAGTAAATAATTTCAATATAATGGAATCCCATTAAGAATAAGTGATTTTAATAAAATTACATTAGAAAGAGAAGTTTAAACTTATGAGTCGAAAAAAAAAGTTATCTTATGACCCTTTAGAAATGGAAGCTTATGAAAATCATTTGAAAGCGAAAGAAATGCGACAAAATGGAAGTACAATTGTAGAAATTGCTAATAAATTAGATATGAGCCAAGATACAGTATCAAGATTTTTAAAAAATGATAGGGACTGTAAATTTATTAAAGTCAATTCTTGGAAAAGAAGAAAAGAAGAAAAGATGCTGAGGTTAAAAGAAAATAGTCTAAATAACTGCGAATAGTATAATAAAGCTGTTTATAAAAACCTAAAATAAATTTCGTGAAAGCAATAAACTAAAGCTATTTTAACCAAAAATAAAAAATGGAATTTTTGAGACAGAAAAAGTGAACTATAATTTCACTCTGTTAATAGCCAGTCTTCTGAAAATATAATGGAGGGAAATATTTTGGGGATCCCCATTACTCTTGTAAGTGGTTTTTTAGGTGCAGGGAAAACAACGTTAATCAATCAAGTGCTGTCAGAAACAAAAGTTAATAAAAATGAAATTATTATAATTGAAAACGAATTTGGAGAAATTGGTATTGATCATGATTTTCTTATACACACGGATGATAAAGTTTTTCAATTAAATAACGGATGTATGTGTTGTATAATGCAGTCGGACATTGAAGAAACTTTTAGATCGATTGTAGAAGAATTTATTAAGAAAGGGAACACAATTAAAAAAGTTATTATTGAAACTACTGGAATCGCCGATCCAATTTCTATTATTCGAAAGATAACAACAAGTAATTATATATCACTATATTTTTATATTGATACAGTCATTACAATCGTAGATGCAAAAAATTTTAGCAATTATAAAGAGCGTTTTACCGAAGTGGGAAAGCAAATTGTTGCTGCAGATCAATTGATCATTTCTAAATACCAGAAGGATAACCGAATACAGTCACAGATGGTAGAGGTTATCAAGACAATTAATCCCTTTGCAAAGATAAAATATTTCTTGTTAGATGGTTATTTCTCATCAAGCGATTTTTTCGATCAAGAGTTATTTAATCGTTTCCCATATTTAATTGAAGATGAATTTAATACGAACGATTCCAAACTGAAATTCTCGCCTAAATATGATAATTTAGAAACTTTAAATCCTTTGCATGATTTTATAGCAATCAATCTTAAAGTGACTACAAAATATACTAAAAAGCTATGGACCCTTTGGTTGGAATGGTTGTGCATGAATTATGGAGAAAACCTCTATCGTTACAAAGGAATTTTGGTATGTAGAGACATAGAAGATGATTTGTATTTGCAAGGTGTGTGTCAAACTTATGATTTAACTCATTCATCTAAAAGATACAATGAAAATTTCTCGAAAATAGTAATTATAGGGAAAGATTTACCTAGAAAAGAAATTGAGTATTCGCTTGTAGAGCTAGGGAAATTCATGTGAGTTCTGTTTTATCCCAGTTTTTTAATAATGAAAAAATAAATAATGTTAACTAGCTTACCAAATACTAAATTTCACCATTATTTTTGAGAGAACGAATGATAAATTTTAATTGCAATAATGTTTGTTTTTTATGACATATTAGGCGTTGACCAATGAATTTTTAGGAATAGATGGTATTGATTAGTAGTAACAAATTATAGTGATTATTTATCTGAATACACGGTAAATATTGATTACCATTACTATTAATAGCACCCGACAAACAAGATAGAAACTACTATTTCAAAAAATTTAGTCTCAATCACTTGAACTTATATAATGATGGTTTACATGATATGAAATCTCCTAAACAAAGGCAGCTTGATTGTTGTGGTTAGGGATTTACGCTATTTTTCCCATGGAATAAAATAGCAGTTCTGTTTCCTTGATTGTCTCGTTATATTTATGGATTTTGAGAAATGTTCTACATAGTACGAGAGCTTGTCTAAAAATTATTCGTTTTAGATAGAATAGTAAAAAAGACATCGGACGTGAAGCGACCCCCAGCAGTTAGACCAAAAAAACTAACTTTTTGTTGAAGTTATCATTTTTATTATTAACCCAAAATAATACTTTTTATGAAAAATCGCATTGATAGGAGATTCTATGATCACTCACTAAGACTAAATATTGTAAAATATTTTTGTAAAAAAACAAAATATAACGGATTTCTACAAATACTCCATAAAAACTATGAAAACTAACTTGTTATAATTATCACTGAGGAGGGGTTATCTAAATTAATTAAAAAACATTTGACAGGATCAATACCATTTGGTACTATTTTGTTTTGTAAAACGTAATGATTACTATTTATAAATTGGTATAATTTGGAGGATTTAGCATGACAGACACATATGATCATTGGTGGTTAGAAGGAACAAATGGGGACCAAGAGATGGAAAATGACCATCAAGAAGCATGGCAAAATATTATTACTTTACTGAACCCTAAAGATATCATGGCAAAGAGAGTATTGGATTTTGGCTGTAACCAAGGTGGTTTTCTACGGAAATTACACGATGCACTACCATTTACAAGCGGTGTCGGGATTGATTTAGCGAGTAAAGCTGTGGAAGTAGCCAATACGCGGGTGGGAACCAAACCAATACGCTATTTAAATACAGGGGATGCTATATCTTTAGACCAACAATTTGATACGGCAATCAGTACATCCGTCCTATATTTGATTGAAGATTTGGATGAGCATTTCCAAATGATTAATGATGTTTTAGTGGATGGTGGCGTATACTATGCTTCATTTGCAGATCAAACGAATAATCCTAGTTTTGATTATATGAAACGCGTGATCGATGCATACGGCGCAACCAAAATGCAAGGAAAAACGCTGAATGAGGTCGTGGATAGCTTGGTCTCACATGGTTTTTCTGTTGAACTAATCAAAGAATATACCAAATCAATCTATGAAGTGACGGACTACAAAAAGTTTTATTTATCTGTAGCGGATTTCATCCAGTCTTGTGAAAGCAGTTATTTGATCAAAGCGACAAAAGCACCAGTGAAAGGAAACTTGAAATGAAAAAAATTCTAGGCTTATTATTGCCAGTTATTTTAATAGGGGTGTTGGCAGGTTGTTCAACAGCGAAGAACGAAGAGGCAAATGTTGACAGCCAATCTGTCGGTATTGCAATCACAGGAGATGCCCACGCGGATGCATTAGACGCAACGAGCTACGATTCTGAAATGGCCATCTATAGTGCTGTTTATGAACCTTTGATCACTTATGGCGAGAAAGGAGATTATCAGCCGGGATTGGCAGAATCTTGGGATATCTCTGAAGACGGCAAAACCTATACCTTTAATTTGCAAGAGGGTGTCAAATTTTCTGATGGAAGCTACTTTGATGCGGAAGCAGTGAAATTTACCATTGAGCGAGCCAAAAAAATGAACCCAACAACGACTTTGCAAACCTTGGTTCACTTGGATAAAGTCGAAGTTGTCGACAGTACAACGGTCACTTTGCATTTTAAAAAAGTATCGAATCAAGTGTTGGCAGAATTATGTGCCACACGTCCGTTGCGGATTATGAGTCCAAATGCAGTTGAAGATGGACAGGTCGGTGGTGCATTTCAAAAAGCGATTGGTACGGGTCCTTTTACAGTCGGTACGTCAACAGAAGAAGAGGTGACCATGGTTCCTAATCCATATTATAACCATGAAAATCCTTTGACCTATCAAGTTATTTTCAAAACGATTACCGACGGCAGTTCTCGTGCGTTGGCTTTGCGAAGCGGCGAAGTGGATATTGCAGGCGGAACATTAGGTCAGATCATGGACAGTGATCTGCAATCACTCGCTGATTCTGATGATTTTGCCACGTATCAATTTACAGGAACGATGTCTCACTTTTTGGCATTTAATCCAGATAATACGACGTTGACCAGCGATATCCGCAAAGGAATCGAATTGGCGATCGATAAAGAATCTTTATCGGATCATGACATTGAAGGCCTGTTCCAAAGTAGCGTTCAGTACGTAACTGATGCGAATCAAACAACTGTATCTTACGATGTTGATGAAGCGAAAAAGACCTTCGAAGCTGCTGGATACCAAATGAATGACAATGGTTTTTATGAAAAAGACGGTCAAGACCTTGCTTTTGACTTAGTCATTCAAACAGCTGAATTTCCAGAATGGAAAGAACAAGCGGAAGTGATTGAAAATAATCTGAAGCAAGCTGGTGTAAATATAACGATCAATACGTTAGACAGCGAAAGTTACTATGATGTTTTATGGACATCAAAAGACTTCGATATGATTTTATATCGTACGTATACCGATGCTCTGCTGCCATATAATTTTTTGAACTCTCTCTTTTATAACACGGGAGATAGCCATGGCGTGCTGGCTGATGATGAACGGCTTTCAACATTGCTAGATACCTACGCGGCGGCTGCTAATGAAGCGGAACAACAAAGTATTTTCGATGATATTTTTAAAGAACTATCAGACGAAACTTTGGCCATTCCCATCGATTATAAAGACGAGAACTTCGTAACAACAAGTAAAATCAAGGACTTTGTCTTTTCTGGTTTATCTGATGCGCCTATTGATTATCAACAATTAGTGGTGAAATAAACATGAATGTTCGCATCCTTTGTCGAAAGACGTTCCGCTTCTTGCTTAGTTTGCTGCTTTTTTCAGTGTTGCTATACGGGTTGCTGTATCTATCGACAGGGGATCCGGCGATTAGTTTATTGAGAAAATCTGGCACATCGAACATCACAACAGATGCACTGAATCAAACACGCCAAGCTTTGGGGTTGGATCAAACATTCTTTGTCCAATACTTTCGTTGGCTGTTGCTTATCCTGCAGGGGAACTTTGGCTTATCTTATATGTCAGGAGAGCCAGTCTTACAGACTATGATCGCCAGATCAGCGATTACCGTCACCATTATTGGTTGGTCGTTTGTTATCAATCTGCTTATTTCTTTGGTGGCGGGGACGCTGATTGCCAATTCACCAGTATTAAGGAAAGGGCGGTCTATATTAGTGGTCTGTTTGTCCTTTCCGAGTTATTGGATAGCCATTGTATGTATCTTCATATTTGGGGTCCAATTACAATGGTTCCCTTTTGTAGGCAGTGGAACTGCGAGCCATTTGGTGTTGCCGATTCTCGTTTGTATGCTGTCAGAAGGGCTGTATTTGATCAAAATCGTGAGTGACTTATTGAGCGTTTCAGCTGAAAGCGATCTGGAATGGATTGCTAAGCGTAGACGTATCCCTTGGCTTGCAAGGCGATACTATCAAATAAATGACAATATGGTTCCTTTGATTGCTTTATACGCCAACAGTCTGATACGTTTATTTAGTATCACGATCATGGTTGAAGTGATTTTTAGTATTTCTGGTATCAGCAAGTTATTGATCGATGCGATTTCCGTGAGAGATTATCCCATGATCCAAGGTGTGGGATTGGTGATTGCAAGCATCGTTTTTTTGATCAATTATCTGTCGGATGTGCTTGTTCTGTTATGCGATGAACGAGTAATGCTGCAGCAAGGAGAAAATCTATGAAAAAGGTTTTTGGACTATGTACCTTCATTTGTATCATTGCAGGGATATTTTTGTTCTTGCAAAATCCTTACGAGATTGCGAGAGAACAACGATTGCTGGGTCCTAGTTTGCAGCATTGGATGGGCACAGATTATTTGGGACGTGATCTCTTTAGCCGTTTAATGTATGGCACTGCCTATTCTCTGGGTTATGCTTGTCTGTCGATGATTGCTGTTGTGTGTGTCAGTCTGCTGCTCGGTGGACTTGCTGGCAGCATCGGTGGATTGGTTGATACAGTGATTACCACCTTTGCGGATATCATTGTCAGTATTCCAGCGATTCTCTTCGCCTTGGTCTTTTCTGGATTGTTTGCCAATTCGATCACCACTGTTTTGGCGGCGCTGGCTTTCAGTTGGTCCGGGCGCTATATTCGCTATATTCGAAACCTTGTATTGGATATACGGAAAGAAGCCTTTATTTTGTTGGCGCCGATGCGAGGATCAGAAGGGATGCATACGTTGATTCACCATGTATTGCCTTCCATGCGACCGGCTTTGCTGTCGTTATTCGTGACAGATATCGGGCGAATCATGTTGAATATTTCAGGCTTGGCTTTCTTGGGTATTGGTGTACATCCTCCAACACCAGAATTAGGCACGATATTGTATGATGGCAAGCTTTATTTTTATGCTGCACCAGGGCTGTTTATTTTTCCGGGGGTGATGTTATGCTTTGTGGTTTTGGTGACCCAAACAATTGGACTGCGCGTGAAAGAATATGGTGAACACAATGCTTGAGTTAAAACAGGTCACGCTTACCTTGCGGGACAAGAAATTGTTGGAGAATGTCTCTTTTCAGGTTGAACCAGAAACATTTTATTGTTTGATCGGCGAAAGCGGCGGGGGGAAAACTTTGATTGGAAAAACACTGCTGGGACATCTACCCGCTGATTTCACAGTGGAAGGCGAGATCGTGGTCAACAGTCAGCGGGTAGAAGTGGTCTTGCAGAATCCAGTGGATAGTCTTGCAGCAAACATACCGGTTGGTACCCAACTCCATCATCTGCTTCGGGGACAAAGAATCCCCAAAACGCAATGGGCACTGCGAATAGAAGAAGTATTGACGCAGGTTGGGTTGAACTATGATAAGACTCTGTTAAACAAACGACCCTATCAACTCAGTGGCGGGATGTGCCAGAAGGTTGCTTTGGCAAGCGCGTTGATTGCCAAACCAGAAGTGATTATTGCGGATGAGGCGACGAGCGCATTAGATGCTGAAAGCCAGCAATCACTCCTCCAGTTGCTGAAGAAGTTGCAAACTGAGGAACATTGTACCATCTTTTTCATCACCCATGATCTTGATCTGGCCCACACGTTTAGTACCGATTTAGGTGTCGTCAAAGATGGGCGGTTGATCGAGTCTGGAAAAACAGACTCGATCATGACCAATCCGAAACAAAAATATACGAAAGAATTGATTGATATATTTGATGCTTAATGAAACTATTTTACGAATAGAACAATTATCCAAATCCTATAAACAACCGATTTTACGACATTTATCTTTTCAGTTGGCACAAGGTGAGTGGTTAGGGATCGTTGGAGAAAACGGAAGTGGTAAATCCACATTGGTTAAAATCATTGCTGGTTTAGAAAAGGCTGATCAAGGCACGATCTATCTGCATGAGAAGAACCAATCCAGTTATACACGAAAAGAATGGGCGCAGCAAATCCAACTGGTGACACAATATTCTCGAAAGTCTTTAGATCCGATGAAGACAGTGGCACAAATTTTGCGGGAACCATTGCAGTTATGGCATCTCGTTCCTGCTGAGCAAGTGGAGGCACGTATCGCTTCAATGATTGTTACTTGCAATTTGCCAACTGATATATTATCTTCGTATCCAGCTGCACTAAGCGGCGGACAGTATCAACGGGTGTCTTTAGCCCTCTCTTTACTGATTGAACCAGCCATTTTGATTTGTGATGAAATGACTGCAAGTTTAGACAAAATCAATGAACGCCATCTGTTCAAGTTTTTACGTACACAAAAGCATATGACAGTCATTATGATCTCGCATGATGCGGTTCTGGTAAATCACATTTGCGACCGATGTATTAGAATGCAGGATTTTAAAGTATAAACTTTTACAAATTATTTCCAGTATTCTATGTTAAAAAAGCTTCAAAGTATGAATTAAAATACAGAAACGACGGTTTTTTGTGTGAAAAGCTCAAGCGACCTTCAAGGGTTAGACCAACAAATCTAACTTTTGGAGGTTGTTTCATATTATTGACTTTAGTCAGTTTCGTTCGCGTAGCGTACGAAACAAAAAAACGCGCGTTTCTACACGTGGACGAAATAGCTTTAGCGATAAAAGTTTAGCACATACAAGATGGAATTGTAAGAATCACATAGTCTTCACCCCGAAGTATCGACGAAAAGTGATTTATGGAAAGTTAAGAGTAAGTATTGGCCAGATAGTAAGAAAATTGTGTGAGATGAAAGATATTGAAATTATTGAAGCTCATGCAATGCCTGACCATATTCATATGTTAGTAAGAATACCGCCAAAGATTAGTATTTCTAGTTTTATGGGCTACTTAAAAGGACGAAGTGCAACCTTAATCCATGAAAAACATGCGAATTTGAAATATAAGTATGGGAATAAAAGCTTTTGGTCCAAAGGATACTACGTGAGTACGGTTGGGTTAAATCAAAAAACAATTGAAAAATATATTCGAGAACAAGAAGCAGATGATCGAATAAGAGATAGTATAAGTAAACAAGAGTATGTAGATCCATTTAAATAGTTAAAGAGAGAGGGCTGTGAGCGGTTGGTGGTCATTTAAAAAGCCCCTTTTAAGGGGCTAGCGAGTGGTGAGCCCTTCTAAGGCTGTTAAAAAGCCACCCCGTTTTCACGGGTGGATATATTTACTTATACGTAACTTTATTTTCTCAAGAATTGCATGATATTTCAATTCACCCTAAAAGAATTAAAATATATATCAATAGTAGTGAAATATACGAACATAATGACTCTAAGTAGTTAAATGATATTAGACAAACAAATCCTCTCTTACTCAAATATGAGTAGGAGGTTTTTTATTCACTTAATTCATATTCTTGAGGAACCATGAAAGTAGAAGGATCTAATGAAGAGGTAAAAAACATTTTTTCTTTATTTTCATGAATAGTAACTTTGTAAATCTTTTTAATTTTGTGTTTGAAGTATTTAACCGGTGTTTTCTCGTAATCCAGTATGGATTTTTAAAAAATAAATTCTTTGCTTCCGCCAGTGTAGGAAGAGTCACAGTATTGATAACAACTAAATGTTGTATTTGTTTTTCTTAATAGTTTTCCATAAAACTTTTCGCATCTAGCATTTGAATTTAGGACTGGGGACAGTTCGACTACAAAAAAATCTCCGATTTTTAAATTTCAATATTTATTTCGTGAGATTGCTCAAAGTAGATATAAGTTACTATTTTGGAATATTTGAAATTATTCATGTCTATCCTCCACCTTTGTTATTTAAGTATAATTTACTGTTTAATTAAATGAAAATAGGATGCGGATAATTTACGTAAGCTAGCAATTTTTTTAATACTATTGACCATATTTCTACTATTTACAGTATTTCACTTTATATTAAACAATAACAATTTTGTGTGTTACTTCACTAGAAAAAACTTAAGATGTGATAGTAAGAAATTTTCCGTCGTCAGAAACTTTTCAATTTATTTTATCACTATATTTAACTAATAAACATTATTAACTAGAATATCGTCTGTGTTACTTTTTAATAGATATAATAAAAAATAAGATTCTTATTATTAAGATTGAATATAGGAGGATAAACGCAATCTAAAGTTGATTAAATAGCAATTAAATTATTTACCTAAAAAAATTCTAACAATTTGTAATCAAGGACAAGTACGACATTAGAGAAAAGAGAAATTTTAAAAGAGAATGTATTTCTGAAATAGAAAAAATTATTTATCAAATATTGTTCAAGCTAATTTTTGTAGCGATAATTTAAAAGTTAAAAATTTGTTAAACACACTTATGTTGAGTTCGGAAAGAGTTTTTTTATTTTTTAAATACCGAGTTTCTGAGTTATATGATCTGGATTTATTATTTTAAATTTTTTGACGATAAATTGATTACGAGGAGAAGTTTCTCCTGTGACTTTCACAGTATATACTCTGTTCTGGAGAAACAATATTTTATCAGCCTTTTCGCTATTACTAAAAATACAGTTTATATCTCCATAATTTGATACCACTACGAAGGATATAACCAATGGTTCAATAATGTTTACCCATATTGAATCTAAAAGCCCAATTTGTGTTTCCATAACTTCATCAACCTACCTTTGTATTATTATATCAGGTTAAGTAGTTAAATAGAATAAAATTACCAATAAGATGTTTTTTTATTCTACAAATAATTGTTCTTTTATTTAAAATAATATATTAATTAAATTAAGAAGTTAATATAAGTAAGCGCATCAGATATCCAACTTTAATTTATCACTATATTGAGGAAGTGCTTAAAAATATAAAAATGCATATATTAAAAATATTAGGGATGTATATTTCGATAGCCTTATCCTATAATGTATAATTATATGGTTATAAGAAAGAAGCGATTAAAATATGAATGATAACCTTATTTCATATTCTATAATTAGTGTTACTAATGGGAATAATATGGATTATTTTTCAAACTTTACACCATTTATAAAAGATAGTTTAAAATCTAGCTCTGAAAATGTTGTATGCATGGATTATGTTCAAGAAAAGTTAAAAGAGATCTTTTCTTTGGATATACATTCTGGTATTATTAGAAATTTATTTGATAGACCATCTCAGAATAATTATATTATTGATACTGATTCTTATATATAAACCTGATCGTGAAATGTTAGAAAAAGAAAAGGGGAAAAATATCTTCATAATGAGATTCAAAAGAATTAAGGGTGGACAAAGACTAACGTGGAAATAGTCTTAGGATGTATAAAGGTTTTTTTGATACTCCGTTCGAGAGCTATATAAAGTCAGAAAACAATTTCGGTTACTTATTACGGCACTTAACAGGATGAAACTAACAAATACAGGTATTTGAATCACCGAAAATAATTATAAAAAATAAGGCGCACTTGAAAAATAAGACATTTTCGAGTGCGCCTTGTTTTTTAGAAAACGTAGCTAACTAATTTATATTTCACCTCTTTTGGTGATTTTAAAAGTACACACATAGTGAGTTTTAATAAAGATATTCTATGCGAAAATGTGTGAATAGTTATGTAATACCGATAACTTAATAAGGATTAAAATTTCTGTTATATCCATAATAGATTGGTTATCTCTTAATAAATTTTGCGACGTAAGTGGATGAGCAGGAAATGCCCTGAAAAGGATAATTTCATGTTGTTAATTTAGCAATGAGAGAATGAAATAATTAGAAGAGAAAATAATGATTTGTAATTTGTATCAATGATTTTTCGTTTTTAATCATCATTAAATGAAATCGTTTTATTTATTTTCTTTTTGTGATAAAAGTGAAATGAGAAGGTGATTAATAGTTATAAAGTAAGTAGGAGGGTGAAAAGAATGATAGAACTAAAAAGAATATATTATACAAATGATTTAGCGTATTCTACAAATGATCTTAGCAAGAAAGGGTGGACTATACTGTTGACGAAGAAAGGAATGTATCTGGAGAAATCAGAGGTAGAAATAATTCTAATAGAATATCAAATGATTTTTCAATATGTTGAACAAAACGTACTAAACCAAATTATTATCGTCGAAATGAATTTATTTTGCGAACCTTCTTCAAACTACATTCGAAAGATTGATCTGAAAATTAATCAAGAGTTATCCAGTTTGATTCAGTTGCTTTTTACAAGATTTGAAACGAAAGATCGAACCTATTTAGTGGAACCGGCTATCGAAATGATAATAAGAAAAGTATTTCGATTGAATATTTCTACCCTGAAAGAATATTTTGAAATATTTAAATTAATAGCATTCATAAAAGAGAACTTATCTGAAAATTTGTCCGTTAGTGATTTGGCGGAATTTATGCATATGTCCAAACCTACTTTAAATCGTTTTTGTTTGAACAAAATAAATACAGTACCTCAAGATTTAATTAATGATATAAAAATTACATTGGCGAAAAATTTGTTGGAATCAACGGATGAAAAAATCTTCGAAATTGGTGAGAGAGCTGGATTTTTTAACGCTAGTGCATTTACTATTTTTTTTAAAAGATCAACTGGTTTATCTCCAAAAGAATATAGACAGAATTATTTTGATTCTTGGAAAGAACATAGCTTAACTACCTAGAGGTGAAGTATTATGGGGAGTAGAGAAATAGAAGTTCGCATGATAGAAATAATGGATGAAATTGTTATTTTAACAAAAGAATATGTTCTGTTAAAGGACCGAACATTTAAATATGACAAGAAAATTTCGCAAGAGAAAATTCATGAAGAATATTTAAGAGAGAATGATTACCAAAAATATAAAAATAGTTACGACATTATTTCTTTGTATATAACTTCTTTTTTAAAGGAAAGAGGCATCCCAACAAAATCCCAAATTATTTATGAACACTTAGTGAATGAAAAGCGAATATCTTTATCTTATACTAATTTGCAAAGCAACTATCTTAAAAGGATCCATGATGACAATAATGTCAATGTGGAGCGCGCATATAGGGGATATTATCAATATAGACGAAAATCAAAATGAATTATAAATGTGTCTAGTGATGTCTATAATCAGTAACAATTAAATAAAGTTATAGCATTCTATATTTTAGAAGCACTAGTATTTGTGATTCGGATCAAAAACTTTTCAATATGTGTCATTCTATGCTGCGCCTATATATCTTCTGAAAAAAATTGATAAAACTATTTTAGAAAGGAACGATTGAGTTCCTTTATTGCTCATTGATAATCGAATAGTCCATTTTCTAAATTTTTTTCAGTGATTAAGTAGCAGGCAACTTTTTGGCGCCAAGATCTCTTAGATTTGAAGGAGCGATAGACCAAAAGTTGTGACTAAAGCATGGAAACTTTAGGCAAAGAGATAATTATTGAAGATAATGATACTCACGTAAGCGTCCCGCTGATGAACAGGGGGAGGAGGAGACTCCTGTGTACCTTTTCCAAGGTGGTTTAGAAAATGTTTAAAATAAAAAATGGAACAGCATAAATGTTTTCGAAATGCTTTCGCACCAACATTTACCTGTTCCGTGGGTTTGGCACCCAATGGGCCATGAAGGACTCGAACCTTCGACACCTTGATTAAGAGTCAAGTGCTCTACCAACTAAGCTAATGGCCCAAAAATTATTACTTTGATATAGTATCACTATTTTAAAATGTTGGCAACAATAACTTGTGATTTTTCTAGGAGGAAAAAATGGATCGAAACATTTATGACGTCATGTTTGAGAACTATAAAGATCTGGTTGGAATAAATGAATTGAGAGAGATGTTAGGAGGAATAGGTAGGAATAAAGCTTATGGGTTACTAAAAGCAAACAAGATAAAACATGTCAAGATAGGCAGCAATTACAAGATTCCTAAAAAGTGTGTGATCGAATACTTAAAAGGTGCCCAAAATGTGGCAGATGAGCATACGCAGGCTATGGTACAATAAAGTTGTTAGAATTGCGTTTTCCATAGCTTACTTTTTTCAGCTTTAGGAGGATTTGAATTGAAATTAAGAGCGAATATTGTAGAAAAAAGAGGAACTCTCCAAGTTGTTGTTACAATAAAAGATGGTTTTGGAAAAACTTCTCAACGATGGAGAGATACCAAACTAAAAAAGAAAGGAAATAAGAAAAGAGCTGAAAGAATAAAAGAACAATTTATATCTGAGATTGAGCAAGAAATTGCTATGAAACAAGAGGATTATCTTGTTTTAAAACAGGAAAAAACCGAAACTCCTTTTGTCGATTACCTTTATAGTTATCTTGAAACAGCTAAACCACAACTGTCTAAAACGTCTTACTTTAGTTATAAACGTTACATCGATATTAGGATAAAGGGTTATTTTGGACCTAGTGGAATTATGTTATCTGACTTAAAACCGGTCCATTTGCAAAGGTTCTATCAAAAAATATTAGATGATGGGTGCACTGGAAATACTGCTCTACACTATCATGCCTTTATTAGAAAAGCTATACAGGAAGCTTGTATGACAGAACAAATAGATGAAAATATTGCTGATCGTGTACGTAGACCGAAAAAGGACTCCTTCGTGCCAAACTTTTACACAAAAGATGACGTACTAAAACTACTACAAATATTCAAAGGTGAGAAGCTCTATCCAATAATTTTATTAACAGTATTTTATGGATTTAGAAGAAGTGAAGTTTTAGGGCTGAAATGGGATGCGATTGATTTTATGAATAAGACGATCACCATTAAACATGTAGTTTTGGAAAATAAAGAAGACTTAACAACAGTTCTTAAAGAAGACAGAACTAAAAATGCTTCAAGCTATCGTTCTGTTCCTTTAATAGAAACAGTTGAAGAGGAGTTAGTGAAATTAGCGCGGTGGAAGGAAAAAAATAAAAAGCTTTTCGGAGCTGAATATAATTACGAAGATGATGATTATCTATTTACTATGGAAAATGGCAATATCATAAGACCAGATTTCGTTTCCAAACGATTTGCAAAGGTGATCAAGAGAAACAATATAAAAAGGATACGATTCCATGATTTGAGACATACAACTGCTTCTATAATGATTGGAAATGGTGAGCACATGAAGAAGGTGCAAGAGTGGCTTGGTCATGCCTCTTATACGACAACTGCTAATCTTTACGCACACCTTGATCCAAGTTTCAAATATGCTTCTGCAGAAAATTTAGCTAATACATTTGGATTCAAAAAATAAATAACAAAAAAAGACTTGATCAAAATTGAATGGCAAGTCTTTAAGCGATTATTATTAAAAAAAGTCTGTCATTTTGTTGGCAAATTGTTGGCAATTAGATGGCCTGAAGATTATCAACTAAGTAAGCCTCGTTAAAACCTCTATATATCAACGTTTATAAACATACCTCTACATAAGAGGGCAGGTGATTAAGAGTCAGCTGCTCTACCAACTGAGCTAACGGCCCGTACCAAAAGTACTTCATTATCTTAGCACTCCGTTGTTTAAAAATCAATCATTCTTTTGAAAAAAATGTGTGCTTTTTCAGTTGTAAAACAGAGGTTATCTTAAAAAAATACCATTCATTCCCCAATTTCAAATGATAGGAAATTCTTAAAAGATTGATCAGAATGCTTTAAAAACTCAGAAAGCCGTGATAAAATGTATCTAGTTATCGAAACTAGGTGATTAGTTTGTGATAATCTAACCTTCTGTTAGTCAAAATGGAGGATGACATGGAAAAATTACGATCGGACATGAAAACATGGGGCGAATCGCTGCTGGAATTCCATCTGCCTAGGTGGGAAGAATTACCGACCCTGGAACTGTATATGGATCAGGTAATCACTTTGATTGACCAATATTTATCACCAGTGATCCAAACAGAAAAACATCCGCTATTGACCTCGTCTATGGTCAATAATTATGTCAAAAAAGGGATGATCCCCGCACCAGAAAAAAAACGTTACAACCAAAAGCATCTCGCATTTTTGATCGCGATCACGATGCTGAAGCAAGTGTTGACGATTCCAGAAATAAAGACAGGCATCCTTTTTCAAGGGAAAGCTGTCGGAATCAGAAATGCCTATAATGTATTTTGTGAAGAACAAGAAAAAGCAATTCATCTTGTTGGCAAAGAAGCAATGGGAGAGCCCGAGCAAATGGCATCGGAACCAATCCCGATTGAATTAGTGGCCATGAAAGGTGCAACGCGTTCCTTTGCTAATAAATTATTGGCAGAAAAAACAATCGAATTAGAAGTCATTTATTTAGAAACACATAAAGGAGAAGCCCATGAATAAAGAGAAAATTGCCCTATTAGTTGATTCAGGTACCGATGTTCCCGCACAGATCATGGAGCAATACGGCATGTATATGCTGCCATTGCAAATTATTTACAAGGATCGGACCTATACCGATAAAGTTGATATTACTGCCGAAGAAATTTACGAACGTTTGCCGCAAGAGATTCCTAGTACTTCATTACCTGATGGCGCGGCGATCGGGGAAATCTTTGATCGGATCAAAGCCGATGGGTATGAAAAAGTCTTTGCTGTAACCATCTCCAGCGGATTGAGTGGAACGTTTAATGTTGTTCGCCTGTTAGGTGAACAACGGACCGACCTTGAGGTTTTTGTACTTGATACGAAAAATATCGGGATCGGTGCAGGGCTACAAGCGATTCGTGCGGCAGAACTGTTAGAAAAAGGCGTGACCTGGGAAGAATTGCAGGCACAACTAACGAATGAAGTCCCGAAAAACAAAGTCTTTTTCAACGTAGCTACCTTAGAGTATTTACAAAAAGGCGGCCGGATCGGTCTTGTCGCATCCATCTTAGGTAATGCTTTAAAATTGAATCCCATCATTTCTTGTAATGAAGAGGGAATCTACTATACGGTCGCAAAATCTCGTGGACGGAAGAAAAGCTTGGACAAAACCGTCGACTTGATCAAGCAATTTATCGGTGATCATCGCCATGTGCGTTTAGCTGTGGCCCAAGGTGATGCACTACAAGAAGCCAAAGAGATGAAGGCAAGATTAGAAGCCGAATTTCCAAAGGTCAAAGAAATCTTGTTTGGGCAAATCTCTCCCGCATTAGTTGTCCACACGGGTCCTGGGTTGTTAGGAATCGGTATCCAGCTTTTAGAAGAGTAAAAAAGAAAGGCCCCGTGCCTTTCTTTTTTTGTGCTTTCCTTAAGAATGAGGCGGCGGTTTTTGGGAAAGATGAAAAGCCTGTTTAAATAATGTATAATAAGTAAGAAACCAAAAAAAATTGAGGTGACATTTTTGAAAAAGATCCTAGTCGTGGACGATGAGAAACCAATTTCTGATATCGTCAAATTTAATTTAACCAAAGAAGGATATGAAGTATATACCGCCTATGATGGAGAAGAGGCATTAGAAAAAGTAGCCGAGGTCGATCCTGATCTGATTTTACTTGATCTGATGTTACCAAAAATGGATGGGTTGGAAGTTGCACGGGAAGTGCGCAAAACCCATGACATGCCGATCATCATGGTCACAGCCAAAGATTCTGAAATCGATAAAGTACTAGGCCTTGAGCTTGGTGCGGACGATTATGTAACCAAACCATTTTCAAACCGGGAATTGGTGGCCCGCGTCAAAGCCAATCTGCGTCGCGGCTCGGCAGCTGCGAAGGAAGCAGACGACAATGCCAACAGCGAATTAACGATTGGTGATTTAACGATTCATCCGGATGCCTACATGGTCACTAAAAATGGTGCAGCCATCGAATTGACGCACCGGGAGTTTGAATTGATGCACTACTTGGCAAAACATCTTGGTCAAGTGATGACCCGAGAACATTTATTGCAGACTGTCTGGGGCTATGACTACTTTGGTGATGTCCGAACCGTTGACGTGACGGTGCGCCGTTTGCGTGAAAAAATCGAAGACAGCCCGAGCCATCCAAACTATTTGGTTACTCGTCGCGGAGTGGGCTATTACTTGCGGAACCCAGAACAGGAATAAGCTATGAAAAATAAGGTTCGCTTTTTTCAATCGGTGAACTTCAAAATCGCCCTGACTTTTATCTTGATCTTATTGATTGCGATCCAGATTATCGGGGCGTATTTTATTCGCGAATTGGAAAGAACAACGGTCGATGCCTTCAAACGCGACATGGAGGCACGGGCCAGCACGTTAGTGGTAACATTAGGCTCTGAATTGAGTCGCATGGATAATGATGACGGTTTGGATTGGGATTCCATGAATGCTTCCTTGAATCGAATCTTAACGAGTACCAACTCTTCGGAAATTTTGGAGATGCGGGTGGTGGATGAGCAAGGGATTATTCGTGCAACCACCAATATCAATGATCGTGGATCGGTGGGAGAAAAAAATGATTACCGTGATTACGATACGAACCGTAGTGAAGTCCTTTATGATGAATCCAGCGGACAACGCGTGTTCAATATCGTCCAGTCGATCCAATCACCGACAGGGGATGCCGTCTTAGGAACCCTTTATTTACGGAGCAATCTTGAGTCAAAATACAATGAAGTTAGTACAACAGCGGTCATCTTTGTTACCGCCTCGCTGATTGCGGCAGTGATTTCGATCATTGTGGCACTATTGGTCTCTCGTTCCATTACCCAACCAATTGGAGAGATGCGGGAACAAGCGATTCGTATCGCCAAAGGAGATTATAGCCGCAAGGTCGCGATTCATGGAAAAGATGAATTGGGGCAACTGGCGGAAACCTTTAATCAATTAGGGGAACGAATCGAAGAGACCCAAGAGGCGATGGAGTCCGAGCGAAATCGGTTGGACAGCGTCTTGTCTCACATGACCGATGGGGTTGTTGCCACCGACCGACGAGGCAAAGTCATTACCATCAATGAGATGGCGATGTCTTTATTGAATGTCACTAACGAAGAAGCGATCGGGCAGTCGATTTTGACGTTATTGGAAATCGATGAAGAATACACGTTACGAAAGCTTTTGGAAAACCCTGAAGACATGCTATTGGAGCGTCCTAGCAATGATTCGACGGGAACAAATCTGATTTTGCGCATTGATTTCTCCATGATCCGTCGAGAGTCCGGGTTCATTTCCGGTCTAGTTGCCGTAATGCACGATGTCACGGAACAAGAAAAGAATGAGCAGGAACGGCGAGAATTTGTCTCCAACGTTTCTCATGAGTTGCGAACGCCTCTAACGAGTATGCGCAGCTACATCGAAGCGCTGAGTGAAGGGGCTTGGAAAGATCCAGAAATTGCACCGAACTTTCTGAAAGTGACCTTGGATGAAACGGATCGGATGATTCGCATGATCAATGATCTGTTGAGTTTGTCGCGGATGGATAGTGGCAATTCGCAACTGCAGTTGGAATATATCAATTTCAATGAAATGGTTAATTTCGTGTTGGATCGTTTTGACATGATGGTGACGAATGAAAGTAAAAAATATTTGATTCGCCGCGAGTTTACCAAACGAGAATTGTGGGTGGAAGTCGATACGGACAAAATGATCCAAGTGATCGACAACATCATGAATAATGCCATCAAATATTCCCCAGATGGTGGGATTATTACGGTGAAATTGATGGAGACTCATAACAACATCGTCCTTAGCATCAATGACCAAGGACTAGGAATTCCGAAAAAAGATCTCACGAAGATCTTTGATCGTTTTTACCGAGTCGATAAAGCTCGAGCCCGCCAACAAGGAGGCACCGGCTTAGGGTTGGCGATCTCACGTGAAGTCATCAAAGCTCATGGCGGTGCGATTTGGGCGGAAAGTCGAGAAAATCGCGGGTCAACATTTTACATCATGTTGCCGTATGAACCGTATGAGGAGGATTGGTGGGTATGAGAATCTCAGAAAAAATCATTCGTGTAGGCTTGATCGTGATGATCGCCTTGAGTTTTTATTTCTCCTATATGATTTGGCTAAATCCGACCGGGTTCAACAATGCCAGCACGGAAACAGACACTGGCGTCAATCCTTCGGTTCAAACCTACAAACAAAAAAGCGATTTGTTTTTGCCCCTATATCTGACTTGGAATGATGAAGAGGATATCAAAGAAACCAATTCTGAAGCGGTGATTCGAGAGATCCAAGAGGTGATCAACGAGGCAACGATCAGTGATTTGACCCTGCGGACCTATGGTGAGGAACAAGCTTTTTCAAAAGCCCAAGAAGTCAATCAAGGAATATCCTTAAACTACTATACGACGTTTTACTTGAAAGACTACGAGAAAACCTTTGATAAAGAGCTGTCCTTAGAGGACGAAAGTGAAACAGAGGATTTTCCGTTTTCTCGCATCCAGTTTGATCTCGAAGAAAACACGATCCAATTTGTTGACTTTACCCATCAACGAGTAGTTCGAGGCAAGATCGACTGGGATAAAAGCCAAGTAAAACACTTACTGGCAGACAATCCTCGGGAATGGACGGCAATGAGGACTGATCAAGAACGATCCAGCAATCAATATTATACGCAAGATTCGATCAAGCTGAAAAAATACAGCTACTATTCTTCGACACAGTCTCAGAGTTTATTTCGAGAAGCCTTTTTCAGCAATCCTAAAAACGTCAAAATCAATGATGAAAGTGTCGATACCTACTATTATGAAGGTGGGCAAAACATGACGGTCTTGCAAGATCAACAGCAAGTCAAGTTTGAAACCACCACAGATGGTTCCGATGAAACGGATCTGGCAATGTTGAGTGCGGATTACATTATTCGTCTAGGCAATAACTTTGGGACAATCCGCTATTTTGATCAACAAGACAAACACTTGGATTATCGGGTTTTCGTTGAAGGCTATCCAGTCTTTAGTACTGGTGGCCAGGGGGTGATCAGTGTAGCTTTTTCAGAAAGTGGTCAGACCGGCAGTCGTGAAATGACGATTTCTGCCAGCTTGAATGCGATCCAAGTGCCGATTCCTTCTGAAACCGAGATTGAATTGCCTTCTAGTTTGTCAGTCAAAAACGATCTGATTGCGGCAGGGGCTGATCCTGAATCGTTGCAACAGATCATCGTCGGCTATCAATGGGGGGAGATCAAAGATGCACCACTTGTTGATTTGACGCCTGCTTGGTATGTCAATTATGACTCGTCTTGGATCAGTTATGATGCATTAATGACAAAATTAGCAGAAACGGAGGGGAATTAATTGGATTTTAAACGAATCGAATGGATTTTTTTCCTCGCTTTTCTTGGCCTGAATGTCTTCCTTTTCAATGTCTACAGTGAGGCTCGCAGCGAGCATCAGATGGTTTCACAATCAAACCAAACGATTCCAATCGAACAACGACTCGATTCTGAGGACATTCGGTATTCTGGCGAATTATCAGATGAGGTCTTGAGTGGCTATTATTTGAGCGGTGAACAGACGGATTTTGATGTGGAACTACGAGATCCGCAACTTAATACTCAGTTCAAAAGAGGGTCGACGGTCAAAGGGCAGCAGTTGATCCATGTCTCAACCAATGGCTTTTATATCAGTGATGATTCTCAAACGGAAGAAACCGTCAATGGTTTCTTGCAACGAAAAGATCAAGTCCTATTTGGGGATGAATATGACTATTTGGAAAACCTCTCTGTCTTGAACGCCAATCATCCGACCGTGGTGGCGGTTCAATCCTATGAAGGCATTCCTTTCAATGACAGCTCAAGTCGGATCGATATCACCTTAGAACAAACGGATGATCTTTTGCAGATTGCCCGGTACACCCAAACACATATCTCCAATATTACGCCTCTAAGGGAAAAGATGACGGTCTATTCAGAAAAAGAAGCAGTAAATACACTTTATCTGAACAACAAGCTGCCGAGTCACTCGAAAATTCTCTGGACGGAATTAGCCTATACGATGATTTTAAAAGTTAGGGAAAAAAATGTGTATATTCCTGCATGGTTTATTGCTTTCCAATTAGATGGCGATGACACTATCCAAATCGAAACGGTCAATGCCTTCAGCAATCGGATCATCACGAATAATGCCGTTCAAAAGGTAGAAAATCCATAAAAAAGCGGGTATAATGGAACTCGTTGAAACAACCAGAGAGGAAGTCACGTAAACCATGATGAAGGAAAATGCCTTTCAAGTAAGTATTCTAGCCAGCGGAAGCTCAGGAAATTCGCTCTATATCGAAAGCAATAAAAAGCGGATCTTAGTGGATGCCGGTTTGAGCGGCAAGAAGATCACTTCATTATTGGATGAAGTAGGGCGCAAACCAGAAGACTTGGACGCCATTCTTGTGACCCACGAACATCGGGACCATATCCACGGTGTTGGAGTACTGGCACGAAAATACAAACTTGATGTCTATGCGAATACAAAAACATGGCAAGCGATGGACCCAATGATCGGCAACGTCGCTGTCGAACAAAAACACATCTTTGAGATGGGCAAAGTGCTAACTTTGGGTGACTTGGACATCGAAAGCTTTGGTGTCTCCCACGATGCTGCAGCGCCGCAATTTTATCGTTTCCATAAAGATGGCAAATCATTCGTGATGTTGACGGATACCGGTTATTGCAGCGATCATGTGCGAGGCATTATCAAAGGCGCCGATGCATACCTTGTGGAAAGCAACCATGACCTAGAAATGCTGCGAATGGGCCCTTACCCATGGAGCCTCAAGCAGCGGATTCTTGGAGATCGCGGTCACTTATCGAATGAAGATGGGGCTCTTGTCATGACGGACATCTTGACCGACAACACCAAACGGGTCTATCTTGGTCATTTAAGTAAAGAAAACAACCTGAAAGAGTTGGCGCACTTAACGATGGTCAATACCATGAAAGAACATGATCTAGGTGTTGGAGAAACGTTTGAAGTCTATGATACCGATCCTGACAAAGCGACGGAATTGTTTGCGATCTAATCGATCATCAGAGGGATGAATTTGTTGGGTGGAGGCAGTGGGATGTTTGATGAAGAAAAAATCAAGACTTTGAACGAGCTTGAAATGGCAGTTTATAAATACATTGTCCAACATTTTGAAGAGATCGATCAGCTGACGATTCGCGAATTGTCAGCTGCATGCCACGTCTCAACGTCGACGATTTTACGATGTATCACGAAATTGGGCTATCGTGGATATTCAGAGTTAAAGTATGCGATCTGTCAAAAAAAGGAACAAGACGCACGAGCGTTTGATCTTTTCTATGATGCAACGATTCAAGTCAATACATTCTTAAAAAAAGTCAATAATGAAGATTACCGTAAGTTTATCCAGCCGGCAGTAGAACTGATTCTTTCCGCACGCCATGTGGCGTTTTCTGGAATCGGCACAAGTGGGATTCTTGGTACTTATGGCAGTCGCTATTTTGCCAACTTAGGTATCAATGCTTATAGCATCGTCGATCCCTTTTTGCCAGTACCGCCTCGTGGGATGGAAAATACGTTAGCGATCATTTTATCGGTGTCGGGTGAAACCATTCAAATGATCAAGCAAACGGAGGACTTTAAACGGTATGGGGCAAAAGTACTCAGCATCACCAATGATGAAAAATCGACGATCGCCCAAATGGCCGATTACAATATTTCCTACTATATGCCTGTTGTCAGTGGAGGAAAAGAAGTCGATTTGAACCTGACAACGCAAGTCCCGGTGATTACATTGATCGAACTTTTGGCCCACCAAGTCTACAAGCAAATCTAAGCAATGAAAAAAACAGCTTCGGCTGTTTTTTTTGTTGGAACATGTTTCATATCTCAGAGAAGCTATAGGCAAGGAGCATATTATCCATTAAGATTTATTTGTAAGCGGATTCACTGGCCGGTGGATAGAACTTTATTTTAGGAGTGATGTGAGATGAACGAATGGATCAATGAGAAATTATTACCCCCAATATTAAAATTTGTCAATACGAAAGCAATTACTGCATTAAGAAACGGCATGCTCTATACGATGCCCTTTTCAATCGTAGGATCGATTTTCCTACTATTAGCAAACTTTCCCGTCCAGTCGATTGCGGATTGGGTAACGAATAGCGGCTTAGGTGAATACTTCAACCAAGCCTATGGTGCCTCTTTTGCAATTATGGCCTTTTTCGCCGTAATGGGTATCGCCTATTCATATGTAAAAGCAGAAGGTTATGAAGGACTCCCTGCAGGAATGATTGGTTTAGTTATTTTCTTATTAACTATGGAGTCAAGTGTAACGGATGCTGAAACAAGTGTGACCATCGCAAATGTCATTGATAAAACATGGACCGGTGGACAAGGCATGATCAGTGCCATCTTAGTGGGACTTTTTGTGGGCTGGGGCTATACTTGGTTCTTAAAACGCGACATCCGGATCAAACTGCCAGAACAAGTGCCCACCAATGTCGCAAACTCATTTACAGCGTTGATTCCGGCAGCTGTTTTGACGACCATCGCATTAGGCATTTATGTTTTCTTTGATAAGGTCTTTCAGACAACCGTGGTCGAATGGATCTACACTGTGATTCAAAGTCCGATGCAAGGTGTGACGGATTCCCTTGGCGGTGCCTTGATGCTAGGCTTCTTAGTGCCATTCTTGTGGTTCTTCGGGGTTCATGGTTCGACGATCGTGGGCGGTATCATGGGGCCGATTTTACAAGCCAATTCATTAGCAAATACGGCTATTCTTGAATCTGGAAAAGCATTGACATTGGAAAATGGCGGACACATCGTGACCCAACAGTTTTTAGATCAATTTATGACGGTAACTGGTGCAGGAATGACGATTGGCATCGTGCTATACATGGTGGCTTTTGCCCGTTCAGCGCAGTTCAAACAATTAGGACGTCTCTCCCTGATCCCAGCATTCTTTAATATCAATGAACCAATTATTTTTGCGACACCGATCGTCATGAACCCAATCATGGTATTACCATTTATTTTGACACCGATGGTTTCAGGCGTGATCACGTATTTTGCACTTTATACCGGTATCGTGCCGCTCTTTACTGCTGTGCAAGTTCCCTGGACGACCCCGCCGATCATTTCAGGCTTTCTAGTAGGCGGTATCCGGACCGCAATTTTACAATTTGTTGTTTTAGCAATCGGCTTCTTTATTTACTATCCTTTCATTCGTAAGGTCGATAGTTTGAACTATAAACAAGAAACAGAGATCGTTTAATACCAAGGAAGCAGGTTGAACAGAAATGAATAAACTTAGAAACGATTTTTTATGGGGTGGCGCAGTCGCTGCTCACCAATTGGAAGGCGGCTATCGTGCGGGTGGAAAAGGCGTGAGTGTCGCTGATGTCATGACTGTAGGAGGCAACGGAATTCCTCGCCGAATCACGGAAGGTATCCAACCGGGCGAAAGTTATCCCAATCATGAAGCGATCGATTTTTATCATCGGTATCCTGAAGACATCAAGCTTTTTGCCGAATTAGGGTTGAAGTGCTTCCGAACATCGATTGCCTGGACCCGTATTTTTCCAAAAGGTGATGAACGCGAGCCGAATGAGGAAGGCCTGGCCTTTTATGATCGATTATTCGATGAGTGTTTACGTTATGGCATTGAGCCGGTCATTACCCTTTCTCACTTTGAAATGCCCTATCATTTAGTTACCGAATACGGAGGTTGGCGTAACCGTAAGTTGATCGATTTGTTTGTCCGCTTTGCAGAAGTTTGTTTTACGCGCTATCAAAAGAAAGTGAAGTATTGGATGACCTTCAATGAAATCAATAATCAAGCAAACTACAAAGAAGATTTTGCGCCGTTTACCAATTCCGGTCTGTTCTTTACCGAAGGAGAAGACCGAGAAAAAATCATGTACCAAGCAGCCCATTACGAACTCGTTGCCAGTGCGAAAGCAGTGGCGCTAGGGCATGCGATCAATCCTGCGTTTCAAATCGGATCGATGATCGCGATGTGTCCAATCTATCCGTATTCTTGCGATCCCAAAGACATGATGGCAGCCACGGTGGCCATGCAGCGCCGCTATTGGTTTTCAGATGTGCATGCCCGTGGACACTATCCGAGATATATGCGCAGCTATTTTGAGAGAAAACAATTTGATTTAGATATCACCCCTGAAGATGAAGCAATTTTGGCAAAAGGTTGTGTTGACTACATCGGCTTTAGTTACTATATGTCTTTTGCGATCAAAGGTAAGGAAAATGATCCAACCTATGACTATGATGAGAGCCAAGATCTGGTGGACAATCCTTATGTCGATGCTTCTGAATGGGGCTGGCAGATTGATCCCGTAGGCTTGCGCTATGCCCTGAACTGGTTTAACGAACGCTACGAATTGCCGCTTTTCATTGTAGAAAATGGCTTTGGTGCGGTGGATACGGTGGAAGAGGATGGACAGATCCACGATGACTATCGTATTGACTATCTGAAAGCTCATATAGAAATGATGAAAGAAGCAGTAGCTTATGATGGCGTCGACTTATTAGGTTATACACCGTGGGGCATCATTGACTTGGTTTCTGCGGGGACAGGGGAAATGAAGAAACGCTATGGTGTGATCTATGTGGACAAAGACAATGAAGGAAATGGGACCCTTGCTCGTCGGAAGAAAGATTCATTTGCATGGTATCAGCAAGTGATTGCATCCAATGGCATGAAGATATAAAGAAAAAAACGTTACGCGAAATTTCTGCGTAGCGTTTTTTTCTTTAGGGCATTTGGATATAGCCGTAATGAAGCAACAACTGAATAATAATCACTAAAGTGTTCATTCCCACATGGGTGATCATGGAAGTCCAAATGCTGCCGGTCAAAGCATAAAGCCCAGAAAAGAATAGACCAAGGAAGATATAGACTAAGAGATGATTGTCATTGTGGGCAAAAGCAAAGGCTACGGCGCTGACCACTGCACCGACCCAGACATTGCTGTATTTTCCAATGATACCAACCAAGGCTCTGCGGAAGACAAACTCTTCCATAATCGGTCCACCGACCATTGCTGCGAGAGCGAAGAGTGGGTTTTGCACCACGATGGCAATGATGTTTTCGGTATTTTGCGAAGCACTGACCTCACCGAAAAAGGATTCGATAAAAATGGCTAGATTTTGCAACAAAATTGCTGCGACAATGCCTGTCAGTCCATAAATAAGAATCGATGAAATTTTTGATCGTTTATGTTCAAACGATAACGGTTCCGTTTGTTTGAAATACAAGAAAAACATGATCGTAGCACCAACTAAATAACCAATCGTTGTTGCGGCCACTTGATGTCCGCTAGGGATGAAGGCGATCGGTAGAAAAAAGACGATGCCGTAAGTAAGAATCGTGGACAAAGAATATTTTGATAAAGACATAGTTGTTTCCTCACACTCCTTTGCTTCATTATAGACTAGGATGCTTCTATAAACAAAAAATCCTACCATTTTTTTCATCTAATAGAAATGCAAAAAAAATTTAGCAAAAGGCTTGCAAAAATGAGGGAAAATGAGTAATATTGAAAATGTAAGTTAGCACTCGACATAAGAGAGTGCTAATACTAAATTCTATAACATTCATTGGAGGGATTTATCGTGTTAAGACCATTAGGTGATCGTGTGATTATCGAAGTCGCAAAAGAAGAAGAAAAAACTGTAGGCGGAATCGTGCTTGCATCAGCAGCAAAAGAAAAACCACAAACGGGTACCGTTATTGCAGTCGGCGAAGGACGCACGCTCGAAAACGGTGAAAAAGCTCCTGTTGCTGTCAACGTTGGCGAACAAGTTATGTTTGAAAAATACGCTGGCACAGAAGTGAAATATGAAGGAACAGAATATTTGATCGTTGCTGCAAAAGATATCATTGCAGTAGTAGAATAAGAAAAATAAAAATACTTGAGGTGATGAAATCATGGCAAAAGAAATCAAATTTGCAGAAGACGCACGTGCAGCAATGCTTCGTGGGGTAGATAAATTAGCAGATACAGTAAAAGTAACCTTAGGCCCTAAAGGTCGTAACGTGGTTTTAGAAAAATCTTACGGTTCACCATTGATTACAAATGACGGTGTAACGATCGCTAAAGAAATCGAATTAGAAGATCATTTTGAAAACATGGGCGCAAAACTTGTTTCTGAAGTGGCTTCAAAAACAAACGATATCGCTGGTGACGGAACAACGACTGCTACGTTATTGACACAAGCAATCGTTCGTGAAGGATTGAAAAATGTTACCGCTGGTGCGAACCCATTAGGTATTCGCCGCGGGATCGAAATGGCAACAAAAGTGGCTGTAGAAGAGCTACACAACATTTCATCAATCGTTGATTCAAAAGAAGCGATCGCACAAGTTGGTGCTGTTTCTTCTGGTAGTGAAAAAGTTGGTCAATACATCGCTGATGCAATGGAAAAAGTCGGCAATGACGGTGTTATTACTATTGAAGAATCAAAAGGGATCGAAACAGAATTAGATGTCGTGGAAGGAATGCAATTTGATCGTGGGTACTTATCACAATACATGGTAACTGACAACGATAAAATGGAAGCAGCGTTAGAAAATCCATACATCTTGATCACTGACAAAAAAATCTCTAACATCCAAGATATCTTGCCATTGTTAGAACAAATCTTACAACAATCAAAACCATTATTGATCATCGCTGATGACGTTGATGGTGAAGCATTACCAACACTTGTATTGAACAAAATCCGTGGAACATTCAATGTTGTCGCAGTGAAAGCACCAGGATTTGGTGACCGTCGTAAAGCAATGCTAGAAGACATTGCGATCTTAACTGGTGGTACAGTGATCACTGAAGACTTAGGCCTTGAGTTGAAAGATGCAACCATCGATAACTTAGGTCAAGCAAGCAAAGTGGTTGTGGATAAAGACAACACAACGATCGTTGAAGGTGCTGGTGAAAAAGAAGCAATTGACGCACGCGTTCAATTGATCAAAAACCAAATCGCTGACACAACTTCTGACTTTGACCGTGAAAAACTACAAGAACGCTTAGCAAAACTTGCTGGTGGGGTTGCAGTGATCAAAGTTGGGGCACCAACTGAAACTGAATTGAAAGAATTGAAATTACGTATTGAAGATGCATTGAATGCAACACGTGCCGCTGTTGAAGAAGGCATGGTCTCAGGTGGGGGAACTGCCTTAGTCAATGTCATCAACAAAGTTGCAGAAATCGAAACAGATGGCGATGCAGCTACAGGTGTCAAAATCGTGTTACGTGCATTAGAAGAACCAGTTCGTCAAATTGCTGAAAATGCAGGCTACGAAGGTTCAGTCATCATCGACAAATTGAAAAACGCTGACTTAGGCGTTGGTTTCAATGCAGCAACTGGCGAATGGGTAAACATGCTAGAAGCTGGGATCGTTGACCCAACAAAAGTGACGCGTTCTGCCTTACAAAACGCAGCTTCTGTTGCCGCATTATTGTTAACAACTGAAGCAGTCGTTGCCGACAAACCAGAACCAGCAGCGCCAGCAGCTCCTGCAATGGACCCATCAATGGGTATGGGCGGCATGATGTAAGCAAGCCTTGAGAACTCCTCTTTTGAGGGGTTCTTTTTTTATTTGTGGAAAAAGTTTAGTGACTAGGGGCAAGAAAAAGCAAATTGTTTTTTAAAGCGAGAAATACTTACTCAGCGAGGGCTCTGATTTCTGATAGCTGAACAGATTAAGGCATCGATTCGGTTCGAAAATTCCAAGATTTTTAGAAAGCGGTAACAATAATCATTTCTTTTCATGGTATACTAAAAAAAATTTGAAGAAGGTGATTTTGTGCAGCTGGTAAACCCTTGGGAAAATATAAAGATAGAAAAACTAAATACTTCAGAGCTCTATTATTTTGATAATGATATTCATCTGCTGTTCGTTCTGATCGGCGATGTTTCGATTCAAGACAGTGAACAGCTATTTGTTTTGCAAAAAGACGATTTTTTAGTTGTTCCTAAAGGAGAAAAAATTTTGATCCAGAACAACAATGCGGAAGTGTTCACACTGACTTTGTCTTATGATTTTCCCATGAACACAAAGGATACTGATATTGAGTATATCTTCCAAGGCAACTCTATTGAAAAGCAAAGTACTGTTAACAATGAGATTCGTAAATACATTCATCGCTTGTTGCAATTATTTGTTTATAAAGAATATAACCAGAATGCGTTTGCCTTTCAAAATTATTTTGCGCTGATCGGAAATCTGGAAAAGCATTTTCGAAAAAAAGAGACCATGGACCGTAAAAAAAGTACAACGAAAAAAAATTGAAGAAATCAAGTTTTACATCGACAATAATTTTCAAAAGGATATCAAATTAGCGGATATCGCCAATAATCTGTACTTGTCTGAACAATATATTTCTCGAGTCTTTTCTAAAGAAGTTGGGCTTTCGATCAGTGATTATTTAGTGCAGAAACGTCTGGAAAAAGTCAGAAATGAACTGCTTCATACGGAAAAATCGGTGATTGAAATTGCTTATGATGCCGGTTTTTCCAATATCAATTCTTTCAATCGAATATTTAAAAAGTATCAAGGCCTGACGCCGACTGATTATCGGAAAGAAGTAAAGCAATCAATCGTTGTCTTATCGAATCCTGTGGAAGAGGAGGAGACAGATCTGGCGGATTTAAAGAAGCTGATCGATACGACAACTTCCCATGAAGGAACCGACACTTATGCCATCCAAATCAGCAATGAGAAAAGTTTTGAAAGCTATGCACCGACTTTTTTGATAAATTTAGGGTTTGCACAGGACTTGTTAAGAAAGGATTTTCATGTAGCGCTAGCACGTGTGAAGAAAGATGGACCATTTACTTACGGACGGATTTGGGGTCTATTGTCGCCGGAAATTATCGGTTGTGACCCAGATCAGCTGGACTTTTCACAGACAGACCAAATCCTTGATGCGATCCTTGATGCTGATTTAATTCCATTTCTGGAACTTGGCTTTAAAGGGAAAACAATCTACAAAGATTACACTTCGATTTTGGCGAATCAAGTTTTCAGTAAAAACAGCCTTCACTTAGAAGCGTACCTAAAAACCATTGCTCTGTTTTTGAAGCACTGCATCAGCCGCTATGGTCGGGCCGCAGTTGAAAAATGGCAGGTCGAGGTATGGAAACCGCATCCCATCGTCCTACAAGCAATCCAAGCTCCATTTCTTGGTGAAGTCTTTTATGATGATACGCGGTTAAAAATTACGCGAGCCAAGGACTTCTATTGCTTTTTTACCAAGATAAGTGAGCAAATCAAGAAAATCCTTCCGAACATGAAGGTGGGTGGTTGCGGCATTAGTGTCGATATCAAAAATAGTGACGAAAATTTCCCTACATTTATCGAGTTATGGCTAGAACAAAAACAGCAACCGGACTTCTTTAGTCTAGCGGTTTATCCGATGGATGAGATCAAAAGTGATTTTACTGAACAAAGAAGAAGTAATCCAATATCACCGGATATGTACTTTATGTCGCGCCACGTAAAAGCCGTCAAAAAGATATTTAATCGCCTTCAAGCTGATATCCCGATTTATATCACTGAGTTTAATGTCACGATCGTGAATCGAGATCTGATCAATGATACAGCTTATAAAGGCAGTTATATCATTAAAAATGCGATAGAAGTCAGTCCGTACTGTAAAGTGATCGGCTATTGGCTGCTTTCAGATACCTCAGCTGTTGCTGTTGATTGCCAGGAGAAGGAAGTATTTGGCGGGGCAGGTCTCCTAACCCGTCATGCGATTCCGAAAATCGGTTACTATGCGTTCTTATTTTTAGCGAAAATGACAGGGCGAACCCTCTACTATAATGAAGAGCTGTTAGTTACAATGCCTGATCCGTATACGATCAATATTCTGGCGATCAGTTATTCCCATTTAAATTCAGCATACTATTACAATTCTCAAGGAACCTTCCGCAAAGAAAATGTCTATGCAGTTTTCAATAATATGCCAGATAAAAAATATCGCGTGACGATTGATTTGCCGGAGATTAACAAAAGACAACAAGCCAAAATCACTTCGCAGCAGATTGGCTTAAAAAACGGGACTCACTTAGAAGAAATGGCAAAAATTGCGATTGAGACTCTTAGTACAAGAGAAGAAGAGGCGTATTTACAAGCGCAAAGTCTGCCAAAAATGTGGATCGAACATTTGCCGCTAGGGGAACAGCTGACGATTGAATTTGCGATGGAAACCCATGATTTGCTTTTTAAACGTATTGTAATCGAAGAATAATAAGTAAAACAAACAGGAAAGTATCACACTTTCCTGTTTGTTTTGTTTTCGAAACATAGTAGTGTCATACACATACAAGAGATAAGGAGAAACCTGCGAAGTAACCACAAGGAGAACTTGATATGATTCAATTGTAATCGATTACAATATTTTTAGATTATAGAAGTAAGCAGATGTGATGACAGAAAACGAGGCGAGTGAAGATGGAAATTTATTTTGTTCGACATGGTGAAACGTATTTGAATAAATACGATCGTATGCAAGGATGGGCGGATACCCCGCTGACACATCAGGGGAGAATAAGTGCTGAAAAATGCGGAGCTTATTTGGCTTCTAAAGGAATCAGCCAGATTGTTTCAAGTGATTTAGGCAGAACGATTGAAACCAGCAAAATCATTAGAACTCAGTTAAACATAACAAAGGAGCTCTATCTCATGCCAGAGTTCCGCGAAACATTTTTCGGTTATTTTGAAGGTGAATTAAACCAAAACGTTTGGCCCAAAGTTGCAAAGTCAAAAGGCTTTAAGACCGTCAACGAGTTTTATGCAAATTTAAAAATCAACGAGGTGATGAATGCTTTTCATGAAGCTGATCCGCAAAAAGACGCAGAGGATTACGAAACTTTTATCACTCGAATCAAAGCTGGGTTGGAAAAACTCGAAAATACGTTTTCTTCTGACAGCAAGATTTTAGTCGTGACTCACGGCAATACGATTAGAAATCTCGCCTATTTAATTGATCCGCAGATAGATTGTGCGGAAGTTGTCTTGAATGCAGCAATCACAAAGATAGCACTGACAAAGCATGAAATAAAACTGCTCTTTTATAACCAGAGCGTGAATTTATAAGTATAGTTTTATCGAGAACGAGAAAAGACGATCACAATGGGAAGGAATTTGTAGTACGTATTATGCAGACACTAAAGCGATGAGTGACTCATAAATTTAAAGTAAGTCATCGAAGAGTGGGTTAAATTAGAGAAACGAATGGGGAGGTTTCAAAAATGAATTTTATAAATAAGCTTGAAAAGCTGCAAATAGCGGCAGAAGGAATGTCGAATAATCGTTATTTCAAGGCAGTCAGTAAAGGGATGGTCATGACAATTCCTTTCAGTATCACAGGATCGATGCTGACTTTGTTGGCAAATATACCTTTTGATGGTTACCAAAATTTTATTGATGCTAATGGGTTAAGAACATTGTTGCTGCTTCCAGGAATGTTTACTAGCAATATCATGGGGGTCATCGTGGTGTACTTTATTGCCTTCAATTTGGCAAAATCGTTTAAACTTGACGGAATGGTTCCCGGTTTCTTAGCAATCGTTTCATTCTTGTTACTGACCCCTTTAGCAACGATTGATCAAGAAGTACGCGGAGCCATGCAACCAGTCGATTTTATTAGCTTTGATTTTATCGGTTCCAGAGGGATGTTTGTAGGAATCATTGTCGGCTTAGTCGTAGCAAAGTTATACAGTTGGTTTATTGAAAATAATATTACCATCCGAATGCCAGAAAGTGTGCCGAGTTTTGTAGAAAAATCGTTTAGTTCCATCATCCCGTGTTTTTCGATCGCTTTATTGATGGCGGTTATTTCTTGGGGGTTTGCTTTCACAAGTTATGGTAGCGTTCACAATATGATTTATACAGTGGTTCAAGCGCCGATTCAATCGATTGGCGGGTCGGTTGCCGGTGTCTTAGTCGCCTATTCATTGATTGGCTTGTTCTGGTGGTTTGGTCTGCACGGCAAAGCGATTATTTTCGGAGTATATGCGCCGATCTTACAAGCGATGACGACCGAGAACATGATTGCAGCAGCAGCTGGTGAGGTACCGCCTAATGTGATTGATCTTGGTTTTACTTATGTCTTTTTGGAAATTGGCGGGGGAGCCTGTGTTTTAGGACTTGCGGTTTGTTTTATTCTTTTTGCTAAAAGCAGTCAGTACAAAAACATCGGTCGGATCACCAGTATTCCAACCTTCTTTAGCATCAATGAACCCATTACTTTTGGAACACCGGTTTGCTTGAATCCGATATTTCTTGTACCGACCCTAGTAACGCCGTTAGTGACTGGTTTAATTGGCTACTTCTCGATTGTCAGCGGATTGGTACCTAGACCGCAGGGGGTCCATCTTCCAACAGGGTTTCCAACTTTCTTTAATGCAATAGTGGTCGGTGGCTGGAAAATGATGCTAGCACAAGTCATTTGTGTCATTGTTGCCACTGCAATTTACTTCCCGTTTTTCAAAGCAGCCGACAATCTTGAATACAAGCGGGAGCAAGCAGAGGAAAAAGAACAAGCGGCAGAAAAAGCAGTCAATTTAGGTGCTGTCGTAACGGAATAAACATAAAGGAGCGAATGAAAATGAAAAAAATCAACATTTTATTAGTCTGTAATGCGGGAATGAGTACTAGCCTTCTAATTGAAAAAATGGAGAAAGCCGGGATAGCCAAGGGAATTGACGCTAGTGTTGATGCGCGACCAATCGAAGACATCAAAAGTTATCTTCCCGGCAAAGAGGTGATTCTGTTAGGTCCACAAGTTCGATTTAAGGAAAAACAGATTCGCGCAATGGTAGAAGATCAGATTCCAGTTTCGGTGATCGATATGTCTGCATACGGAACGATGAACGGAGAAAAAGTACTACAACAAGCATTAGGATTGGTATCACAAGCACAGTGACCGAGTGTTAAGAAAAGAAAAAGCGAGTTGCGAATACAGGATTAGTAAAATCAACAATGTATCAGCTGGAGGCTACCCAAATTTTCGAAGACTCGTCAGTCACGTTGTTGCCAATCAAGCAATGCGAAAATTTGCGATAGACAGCAGGAAACCTTAAAAACAGCACATAGAAGGGATTTATTCCTTCTGTGCAAAGGAGAATCAACCGATGAATCAAGAACAGTTAGAAGCAGTGATGGGATTGATCATCCATAGCGGTAACGCAAAAAGTGACGCGATGGAAGCTATCAGTGCGGCAAAAAACAGCGACTTTAAGCAGGCGAAAGAACGGATGAAAAGCGCAGAAGCTGCGATTGTAGAAGCGCATCATGCCCAAACCACTATGCTGACAAATGAAGCCCAAGGAATCGCAGCAGAGATTACGCTGCTGACCATCCATAGTCAGGATCATCTGATGACAGCGATTGCGTTTTGTGATTTGGCGAAAGAAATCATTGCGATCCACCAACGGATCGAGTAAGACGAAACATAGATGCTTAATCATTGCTCTTTGCGTGTTCTAAGGTATTTTGTCCAAAATCAACTTAATCTGTGTTTCCTAACGTACCGGACGTTCTTCAAATGAAGGATATGTCCGGTTTTTTTATTGATAGGCCAACAGCGGTAATGCAGTATGAAAAGTATGGTGTTTTTTTGCTTTGGATCGAGATGAAGTTTTTTTTAGTTAAATTTGTGTGTGCAAATTTATTGAAATAAGGAAGTGGATTTTTTTGAAAACGGTTAATCTATAAATGTAAAACAAAACAAGGAGGAACCAACATGACAAAATTACGCTTTGGATTTATCGGATGCGGAGGAATTGCGAATACAAAACATTTTCCAGCACTAGCTAAGTTAGCTGACCAAGTAGAGCTGGTCGCCTTTTGTGACATTATCGAAGAACGAGCTGTTCAAGCGGCGGAAACCTATGGAATCAGTGGTGCTTTCGTTACGACAGACTATCAGGAATTGACCCAACGCCCAGACATTGATGTGATTCACGTCTTGACACCGAATGTTTCTCATGCGGAAATCACAGTGGCAGCGCTGGAGGCTGGTAAACACGTGATGTGTGAAAAGCCAATGGCTATCAATTATGAAGAGGCAAAAAAAATGTTGGAAGCAGCCAAAAGAACAGGTAAAAAATTAACGATCGGCTATCAAAATCGCTTCCGTTCGGATTCATTAGCTACCCATGATGCCTGCGCCAAAGGGGAATTGGGAGACATTTATTTTGCTAAAGCTCATGCGGTAAGACGCAAAGGAGTACCAACCTGGGGTGTGTTTCCGGACAAAGAAAAACAAGGCGGCGGACCGCTGATTGATATCGGGACACACGCATTAGACCTTACTTTATGGTGCATGGATAATTACAAACCAAAAATGGTCTTAGGGTCAACCTATCAAAAACTAAAGGATAATCCAATGGCGAATATGTTTGGTCCTTGGGATCCTGAAACATTTGAAACCGAAGATTCAGCGTTCGGTTTAATCAAAATGGAAAATGGTGCCACGATCTTTTTAGAAGCTGCTTGGGCCTTAAATATGGTGAATCCGAAAGAAGCACAAGTTACCTTATGCGGAGATAAGGCAGGTGCGGAAATGTTTGGCAAAGCCTTTCTTGATCAGGGCTACGTCGTTTTCAATAAAGCCGATCATAATCAATTAGAGCAAACACAACCTTCTGATGCTGGGGGTGTCTTCGGTTTTGAAGGGGCTTCGTTGGAACAAAGAGATGCGGAAGCGAAACAATGGGTCGAAGCAATCTTAAATGACACTGAGCCGTTGGTAAAACCGGAGCAGGCAATCGTTGTGACACAGATTTTAGAAGCAATTTATCAATCAGCAGAAACCGGGCAAGTCGTGGAATTATAGAAGAGGGGAATAGACGATGCTAAAATTTGGAATCATCGGTTTTGGTTTTATGGGCCAGACCCACGCAAAGACGATCGAGACATTGGACTATGCAGAACTGCTTGCAGTATGCGATACCAATGCACTGCAGTTTAAAGAAGCAAGCGATCCTATTTTAACCTTTTTAAAAGCAGATGAGTTGTTGGCTGTCCCTGAAATCAACACAGTCATTATCGCAGTTCCGAATCACCTGCATTTAGAAATGGTCAAAAAAGCAGCCGAAGCCGGCAAAGACATTATTTGCGAAAAACCAGCTGCTATGAATGCCGCCGAATTTTCCGAGATGATGCAGATCACTCAAGCTGCCAATGTCCGCTTTACGATTCATCATCAACGTCGCTGGGACAAAGATTTCTGTATTGCCAAGGAAATTTACCAAAGCCAGACGTTAGGAAAAATCTTTACGGTCAAAAACAGTCTCTATGGGTTTAATGGCAACATGCATGATTGGCATATTTATCCAGAATTTGGTGGTGGC
This sequence comes from Enterococcus sp. OL5, assembly GCF_006491895.1. Lineage (NCBI taxonomy): Bacteria > Bacillati > Bacillota > Bacilli > Lactobacillales > Enterococcaceae > Enterococcus > Enterococcus sp. OL5. The sequence goes on along the minus strand of NZ_VHIL01000006.1, from coordinate 146,854 downwards.
ATGCTTTATGATTGGGGCGTTCATTTGATCGATCAAATGTTGACGATGCTCTCACCGAGTCGTTTAACATCTGTTTACGCCGATGTGCAAAACGTCATTAATAAGAATGTTGATGATTATTTTTCGATTATGCTTCGCTTTGACAATGGAGTGACCGGGCAAGTCGAGCTAGGCACCTATATGCTGAGTGAGAAGGAGCATTGGTTTGAGCGCCACTGGTTTATCGGTGGGAACAAAGGAAGTGCGGTTATCGATGGGTTTGATCCGCAAGGTGCGATCACTCGTACTTCTGAGCTGCTGCAAAGTGTTAGTGGCAAAGTAACCATGACCCCAGCAGGTCCGACCCGTTCATTTGGCCCACCGCCGGAAGGCCGAATCATCAGCGAACCGCTGCCGGAGGTTCATGTGAATCATGAAATGTTTTTTGATAATTATTATCGCTTTGTCCAAGGAGAAGAAGAGTTGGCTGTTAAACCAAATCAAATCTTTTTCTTGATGAAAGTACTGGATGCTATTCGCGTATCTGCCGAAACGAAGCAGGCAGTTGCGCTGGCCTAGTCGCTTGGTCGTTTTATCAGACAAATTTCAGACAGTAGCTACAGAAGGAAAATGATTGAAACGAGAAAAACCCACTTGAACAGGTGGAAAAAAGAAGGAGCAGATAAGGATGAAACTTGGTGTTGTAAGTGCCATATTTGATCAAAGCAATTTTGAAGAAATGATCGATATCGTTGCTGCTAACGGCTTGGAGTGCGTGGAAGTCGCTTGCTGGCCGCAAGGAAAAGCCCAAAGGCGTTATGCAGGGGTATCTCATATTGATACGAAACAGTTGACGGATGAACGCATTCGAGAAATCCAACACTATTGCCAAATAAAGGGAGTGGAAATTTCTGCATTGGCGTATTATCCCAATCCTTTAGACGAAAACCTGAATAAAAGGCAAGAAGCGATTGACCATTTGTATACGCTGATTGATGCGTCCAAACGCATGGGAATCAATCTTGTCACAACGTTTTTAGGAAGAATGCCAACAAAAAATATCCGAGAGAACCTTGAGGAAGTGGTCAACGTCTGGCAACCGATTCTTGCTTATGCCGAAAAGCAGAAAGTGAGAATCGCCATCGAAAATTGTCCGATGCTTTTTACAGAAGATGAATGGCCGGGAGGACAAAATCTGATGACCACACCAACGATTTGGCGTCAGGTTTTTCAGCTGCTCGACAGCGAATACCTTGGTCTAAACTATGATCCATCCCATTTTGTTTGGCAACAGATCGATTATATTCAACCTTTATATGAATTTAAGGAAAAGATTTTTCATGTTCATTATAAGGACATTAAGGTGTATCAGGAAAAGCTAAACGATGTTGGTACGATGGCTGTGCCTCTGAGTTATATGAGTCCTAAATTACCTGGTCTCGGCGATGTGGATTGGGGCAAGTACGTCTCGGCATTAACAGATATCGGCTTTGACGGATACAGCTGTATTGAGATCGAGGACAAAGCCTTTGAGAATAGTTATGAGGCCGTCAAGAAATCAGTTGCCCTAAGTACCCAGTACTTGCGAAATTTTGTTTAGGAGAAGCTGCTATGGAAAACTATTATCTTGGCATTGATTTAGGCGGTACTACGACTAAATTCGGGTTGGTCACCACCGAAGGCAGATTGAAAAAAGAATGGTGGATTCCGACAGACTGTCGTCAGAACGGAACACGGATCATTCCTGACTGTCTGGCAAGTATTCAAAAAGAGCTGGCATCAGAACTGAAGCAAAAAAGGATTTTAGGTATCGGGATGGGCTGTCCTGGCGCCGTTGACCGGGTCCATGGAACGGTCAGTAATGCCTTTAACCTAGGATGGACGCATGCGCAACCGATTCGTGCGGCCTTTGAACAAAGTTTGTGTCTGCCTTTCTTTCTTGAAAATGATGCCAACGCGGCGGCTTTAGGAGAGAAATGGCAGGGGTCTGGGGATGGCGAAAAGGATGTAGTTTTTTTGACACTAGGAACTGGAGTCGGTGGAGGTGTCATTTTGAATGATCAACTAGTTACCGGAGTCGGCGGTGCCGGTGGTGAGATCGGACATTTTCCTGTGACAAATCCTCATTCGTTTGATTGTTCGTGCGGTAACAGCAGTTGTTTAGAGACGTTAGTCAGTGCTACCGGTATCGTCAATTTAGCAGAAAGTTATCGGCTTACCACTGCGACTACGTTGAATGATTGCCCTAAATTGACCAGTGCAATCATCTTTGCTGAAGCCGAGAAAGGGGATTTGCTTGCATTAAAAGTGGTGAATGAAGCTGCCAACTATTTGGGACAAGCCTCTAGTATGATTGCCAATCTGCTAAATCCCCATTCGATCATCATTGGTGGCGGGGTAGCAGAAGCTAAGGACTTTTTAATGGACCGTGTTCGTGCACGATTCGAACAAGGGAATTTCCCAGCAGTTCGCAAGACAACGAAACTCAAAAGGGCATCATTAGGTAAAGATGCTGGTATCTTCGGTGCAGCTTATTTAGTCAAAATTAGAAACACTGCTGGCTGAAAGAATAAGACAATAATAAAAATAGTAAAGGAGAAGTTAGTATGGGAATAAAATCAGGTGTAAGCTTATACAGCTTGCAAGACGAATATATGAACAAACGAATGACCCTTGCAGAAATCATCGCATTTTTAGATGAACATGACGTTGAGGGGTTTGAAATCTTACCGGATCAAATGCTCCATAACACACCTCATCCAAGTAAAGAAACGCTGGCTGATTGGGATCGCATCATGAGTAAAGCACAGGTCAAGCCGGTTTGCGCAGATGTCTTTCTTAATACAAATTTGTATAACAATCGTGAGTTGACGCAAAAAGAATGCCTGGATCTTTTAATCGAAGAAATCAAGCTTGCCTCTCGCTTAGGCTTCAAACTCATTCGACTGGTCTCGATGGTTCCAAGTTTTGTGATTGAACCGTTGCTACCGTATGCGGAAAAGTATGATGTGGCTTTCGCGCTGGAGATCCACGCGGGGATGAGCTTTGATATTCCCGAAACAAAAGCATTTATCGATGAAATGAAACGAGTCAATTCACCCTATTGCGGTTTGGTGATTGATACCGGTATTTTCTGTGATCGAATTCCCCGTGTCTTTAATGAATTCAATAAGCAAGTTTTGGGAGTCAATCCAGCTATTATCGACTATTTCAATGCCTTTTTTGATCAAGGATTGGATGGCTCGCAAGCCTTTGATGAAGCTCACCAATTAAAACCAGAATTGGCTGCGATGGCTGAACCAAAAGACATGCCTTACATTATGTTGGCTGACGGTTATGAGAATACACCTCTCTCAGTTTTAGAGGACGTTTTTCCGTATATCAAACATTTCCATTTTAAACTGTGGGAAATGACGGACGAAGGAGAAGAGTATTCCATCGATTATCGTAAGATTTTGACTTACTTGCATGAACATGGCTACGATGGTTATGTGGCGACAGAATATGAAGGCAACCGTTGGATTTTGCCAGGGCACCCAATGGTCGAAAAAGAACAAGTGATTGCCCATCAGAAATTGATTAAGTCAATAATCACTGAATTGGAAGGGGCGACGAGCAATGTTTGATAACAATGTGTTTATTAAAGGATCCTGCAAAAATAAAGTCGTTGAAGGAGAGACGGCTGGGTTTGAATTACAAACGCACATCACGTATTATCGTGGTGTTCCTTTATCAATGGTCAATGATATTCGCGTTACTGTAGACGGTGAAGAAGTAGCAAGAGAAGCTATTTGTTGCAGTGTTGACCAAAAAGATTGGTTCACACTAGATGAGATGACGACGGTTACCACTTATAAGTGGGAGTATGGCGAGCCTTTATACATTTATATTCAGCAAGCAGGCGGTTTACCCGCAGGTACTCATGAAGTCGAATTAGCTGTGGTGACTCGTACAGCTTACATCCCGATTCCGATTGAAGGGATCTGTAAGAGAGAAGTAGTTGTTTAAGTAAAAAGAGATAGCGGAACCAACTGGTTCTGCTATCTCTTTTTCTACTCTTTATTCGCAACAGCAATGAAAAAGCAGCAGGTGTGCGAACAGGATATCCCTTTCAAATGATTGTTCCTGTTAGTTGGCTATTTTTCATAGGTTAGAGACTTGCTAGCGCTCTATATAATTTTTAGTTAACGAAGTAATCGTTACAACCGTTCCCAAAATCCCTGCGCAAACCCAGTGATAAATTCATAAAGAGCCGGTAGGAGCACAGAAACACATAAGACGAGAAAGACCATTTTCTGAACAGCGGTTAATTGTTTGAGGAAATGGTTTTTTGTGAACAATAAATACGCGATACAGATAACGGCAAGTAGCTGCAATAGATCAAATAAAATGGACAAGAAAATCACCTTTTCTGATTAGATTATATGGATGTTAGAATGATGGATTGTCGTAGCATAGAGCAAAGGGTTGAATGATATTGTTCTGAGAAAACGTGAAGATCAACGTTTATAAAGAAACGGTATTTCGACCCCAAAGAATGCGAAGATACCGCTTAAAAGAAAGTAAGTCAATAAGCCTAAATAAAAAAGGACTTTCCAATTCAATTTCTTTTTCATTCGATCCACTCCTTTTGTGTATCATAGCATAAAAAAACGATAATATAAATAAATAATTTAAAGATGCAAATATGCATTTTTTAGCAAGTGTAAGCTCTCTCAAGCTACATTTTCGCTATCTTGAAAAACCTGAGCTAAAATAGAAAGAGAAACAAAATCATGGCTCACTTTGATTTTTAAATGAACAACGAGTCGAAAGAAGGAGACATTTCTTTGCAAAAACCATGGATAAAACGCAAAAAGAAACAAAACGAAAATGAATTATTAACGGAACAGTCCGTTCAAGTCGAGCAAAGTCAAACGAGAGAGGAGCTGCAAGAAGAAGCGGAATTTACTTCTTTTTTTGCGGATGTCATGAAGCGAATGCCAAAAAAATCGGCTGCCCTTGTGATGAAAGGCTATGACGGATCAAAAGCTCAGGCGGAAAAAGTGTTAGCGAAAAGCAAGGATCAATTTGATCAGGTGTTTGAGGAGTTTTTGGTTGGCGTAGATGATGAAACGCGGAAAAAAGCCCACCGCACGATCCATGCGGCTTCTTTGACGGCGGCGATCATCGGCTGTTCACCGATTCCTTTTTCAGATGCAGTGTTACTCGTGCCGGTTCAGATGACGATGATGGCACGTTTGTATCGTATTTTTGGGAGGACATGGCGTGAAGGGCTAGCGAAGAGTATCTCGAAAGAGTTAGTGGTTGTGAGTTTCGGTCGCAGTGCCGTTGGTAATATCTTGAAATTTATCCCAGCAGTTGGTACCGTTGCCGGAGCTGCGATCAATGCCAGTGTGGCTAGCGGTATTACCGAAGCATTAGGCTGGGTGACCGTCAAGATGTTGAACAATGGGGAAGATGTTTTTGAGCAAGTGATGTCCTTTAAAGGCCAATTCCACACGTTGTTCAATGCGTTGAAAGTTGGCAAAAAGTCCAAGTAGGTCAAATAGAAGGACGTAGGAGGTCCATCAAAAGACGACGTGCTTTTGTTGCTTCTTTTTCTTAACAGCAAATAAATCATTTTTAAAGGAGTGAGTAAAATGAAACAACGAGTGACACGGGAAGAAGTCAAAGAACGGTTGGTCACCGATGCATATTTTCAAAAAGGTCGTTCTGCTTTGAAAACCCGCCAAACGTTTTTGACGATTCTTACTTGGCTGATGGTCTTGGTTCCGTTTGTCTGGCTGGCCATCCCGCTGACTTTACCGAATCTTGCGGATCGGATCGCCTTTCGGACATATCTTGAAGAAGCAGTGACTTTTGATTTTTTGGCGTTGTTCTTAGGAATTTCTTTTTTGGTCTTGGTTCTGACGTTTACTTTGTTGACTTTGAGGAACAATCGCCGTTTCAAACGATTGTTACAAAAGCAATCGATGCATGACGAAGTTGCCTTAGAAAAACGCAAAGAAGTATTAGAAGGATTTTACGAAGAACGCTTCGGAACGAAAGAAGAGCGTCACGCTGCCAAATACTATGCCGTTGCTCCTGAACAAAACATCGGAGAAACTGAGATCCAGGATCTTTACCGTAGAAATGGGGTGGGCTGATGGTTGTCAATTTTGATACTGGGTTCCCGTGGCTGGATACATTTTTAACGGTTGTTTTAATGATTCTGTTCACGTATCCGATATTAGGAGGTTTTGCTTGGTTCATCGGGGTGATCTGCAATCGGTTTTTATTCCGCTACCGTCAGTTGGAGTGGATACCGATTCCCGAAGAAATCGAACCGATGATCACCATTATGGTACCGGCTCACAATGAAGAAATCGTTATTGAAGACACGATTCATTACTTAATGAATAACATAAACTACAGCAACTATGAAGTGTTGGTGACGGATGACGGCTCAACGGATCAAACCCCTATGATACTAGATCGCTTAATGGAACAGTACCCGAATCTAAGGGTTTTGCGTATCGAAAAAAACCAAGGGAAAGCCCATGCCTTTAATATTGGGGTAGGGTTTGCCAAAGGGGAATTGATCTTGAGTAACGACGCAGATACGGTCCCTGAACCTGATGCATTGTGGAAATATGTCAATTATTTTATCCGTCAAGATTCCATCAATATCTCTGCTATTACGGCGAATATGGACGTTCAAAATCGCACAACCATCGTCGGAAAGTCACAAACTGTTGAGTTTTCAAGTATCGTAGGAATTATTAAACGGACCCAGCAAGCTGTTTTCGGCGTCATCTATGCCTATAGTGGTGCCAACACAATGTATCGTAGAGCCGCATTGATGGATGTTGGTCTCTTTCGACAAAATCGTGCCACGGAAGATATCAGTATTGCCTGGGACCACCAATTCCATGGTTGGTTGTCCTTATTTGCGTCACGAGTGATGTTTTTCATGGAGGTACCAGAAACCCTCAAGATGCTCTATCGGCAACGGAAACGTTGGGCGAAAGGCGGAACGGAAGTGTGGTTGACCAATTTTAAAAAAGTGTTCTTACACCCTTTTGAAAATATCGGTCGAACCGCCATGTTTGTGGATCAGTCCTTAAGTATTATCTGGTCATTCTTTTTCTGGTTGTCTTCGGCTTTGTTTGTTTTTTATCTGATTTATTATGGGGCAACTGGGAATTACGAGCGGATCTACCATATGTTTACGATGGCCTTTCTCTTCGTTTGTTTTGAGATGATTGCGGGGGTCATGCAGCTATTTACCAGCCTCTTGGCGGATGATAACCGCAGCAAGCTGAAGTATTTTCGCTTTGCCCCTTTTTACATGCTGTTTTACTGGATGATCAATGCCATAACGATTGTCACTACCTTTATACCAGCCGTCAAAACCATCCTCGGCTACGGCAGCGGCGTTTGGGTCAGTCCCGAGCGAACGGCGAAAAAAACCGAAGAATCTTAACGAGTTCACCTTTCCTAGACAATAAAAACAAGTCTGAGTTTTCTTCAGGCTTGTTTTTTTGCCATTAAGGTTCAGAAAGATAGTAAATCTCACGATTTTGGTAAGGATAACGAGTTTGCGAAAATTCGAAGGGCCGTCCGTCGGAGAGACGAGCAACTTGTTCCAATTCTAAGATCGGATCATTGGGATCGACTTCTAAATATTTGATATCATAGGAATCTGCTTTGTCGGCACGGATTTTACGTATGGCGGGACCTATTTTGAGGTGTAAGGAATCAGTGATATATCGATAGATCGAGTGTTCAAGGATCGCCATATCAATATCGGGAATGGTTTTGATGGGCATGATCGTGTACTCCAATTCAAAGGGTTCGTTATCAACATAGCGCAGTCGTACGATATCATAGACAGGTTCGTTTTCTCGCAAGGACAAGTAATCCATTTCGTTGGCTTCTGGGAAACGAACATTGAAACTAATGATTTTACTTTGTACTTTATGCCGTCCGCCATATCGGTTGACTAAACCGATATACTCATTGATCTGTCCTTGGTAGGTTGCTGAATTGACATAGGTGCCATGACCTCTTTTGGTGGAAATCAGGCCTTCTTGCTTCAGTTGATTTAGCGCTTTTTGGATCGTCATTCGCGAGGTTTGAAATCGTTTGGCTAACGCAGTCTGTTCCGGTAATTTTGATAAAGCTGGAAAAACACCTTCATAAATGTTCGTCCGCAACTGATCAACGATCTCTTTGTATTTTGTCATAGTCATCACTCCTTATGTAAAAAAATTCATGGACTTGAGTTTTGTTTGAAGGGGATAAAAACAAGCTCTATCACCAAAGAATCAACTGCAATTCACATGTACAGAAAAAGCTTTACATGTGTTTTCGAAAAATTTACATGCCGATTTCACCTAATTATAATAGGTTTTGTAAGCGAATACAAATAATGGAGGGATCAATATGACAACTTTTTACTGGGGGAACAGTGTCAGCAGTATGCAAACAGAAGGTGGTTGGAATGAAGGTGGTAAAAGCTTATCCGTTTATGATATACGGGAAGCTTCGGAACAGGCTAGCGATTGGCATGTAGCAAATGATAACTATCATGCGTATACAGAAGACTTTGATTATATGCAAGATTTGGGGATGAACATGTATCGTTTCCAAATTTCTTGGTCAAGGGTCGTTCACGATGGAGATGGTGCCTTTAATGAAGAAGGGATCGCCTATTACGATCGTTTTATTGATGATCTGTTAGCTCGAGGAATCGAGCCCATGATTTGTTTGTATCATTTTGATATGCCCCTGCATCTGGCGAAAACCTATAACGGGTTCATCAGCAAAGAAGTGAAGGACGCATTCATTCGCTTTGGAAAAGAAATGGTGGATCGTTTTGCGGATAAAGTCCATTATTGGTTAACCTTTAACGAACAAAATCTATTCCACCAAGACCATGGTTTTAAGATCAGCGGCTATTTAGAAGGGGAAGAAACAACAGAAGAATTGTATCAAATTTTCCACAATGTCATGGTTTGCCATGCAGAGATCTGTAACTATCTTCATGAAACAACAAATGCGAAGATTGGCGGCATGCTGGCGTATTCTGAAGCGTATCCAGCGACTTGTCGTCCACAAGACATCAAAGCAGCAAGAGAGTTTGATGAATTTGCGAATTTTACTTTATTAGATTGCTATGCGCACGGCAAGTATTCGGCAGCACAAGACCGATACGTGAAAAATCATCAACTCAATATGAATATTTTACCTGGGGAATTAGAAGCGATCGCAGCGCAGAAAAATGATTACATTGCCTTTAGCTATTATGCTTCTTCTACCTTGAACGCTGAAAAAATTCCTGAAGGAACGCCGCCAAATCGGTACATGACTTTTGGAAAACAAGACAATCCGTATATTGAAACGACGGAATGGAATTGGCAAATTGATCCGCTCGGCTTCCGTGATGTCTTAAATAAAGTCTATCAGCGGTATCGGTTGCCAGTGTTTCCGATTGAAAACGGGATTGGTGTCAGAGAGCATTGGAATGGCAACGAACCGATTCAAGATGATTACCGTATTGCCTACCATCAAGAGCATATTCGAGCGATGTTTGAAGGGATGGTGGAAGATGGAGTGGTCTGTCTTGGTTATCTTGGCTGGGGACTGATCGACATTTTGAGCTCCCAAGGTGATATGGAGAAACGATATGGACTTGTGTATGTCAATCGTGGCAATCATGAGTTGCGAGATATGAAACGTGTGCCGAAAAAATCGTATGAATGGTTCAAAGAAGTGATCAAAACGAATGGTAGTACGATCTATACAAACCCATATGCAGAATAGGAGGAACAAAAATGGCAGCAGAAAAGCGCACGTTTTTAGATAAATTTACAGAGTTTTCGGTCCGTCTCGGCAATCAGGTTCATCTCAAAAGTCTTCGTGATGCGTTTGCGACCTTAATGCCTGCCTTTATTATCGCAGGGATCGCTGTGTTGTTTAATAATGTCTTCTTTCCATGGTTTTTAGAAGGGGCTGCCTTGGCGCGAATGCAAGTGTTTGGCAATTCCATCACCAATGGAACATTGAATATCGCCGGTCTGCTGATCGCCCCGATGATCGCTTATTTTCTTTGCCGCAACAAAAATAATCCAAGCGCTATCAATGCAACCTTTGTAGCAACGACTTGCTTAGTGGTCATGTTGGCGATGGCTCATGCCGTGATGCCAGAAGGCGCTCAAGCAGAAGTAACCATCAGTGGTGTGATGCTGTTTGACGATGTCGGGACCAAAGGGATGTTTTCTGGAATCATTTGTGGGTTAGTTGCCACGGAATTATTTATTCGACTGTCAGAAAACAAGCACTTAAAAATCAATTTAGGGGATCAAGTTCCTCCTGCCGTCAGCAAATCCTTCAGTACGTTGATCCCTGCTATTTTAGTGATTTCCTTCTTTGCCGTAGTTGCGACCGTGCTAGCAGCCTTTGATACCGATCTGATTCAAATCATTTCCACAGTGATCCAAGAACCACTGCGTTTATTGAACACATCGATTTTTGGGTTCTTGATCATCTATTCAACGGGCAACTTTCTGTTTACTTTAGGCATTCACCAAACCGTCATCAATGGCACCTTATTAGATCCATTGCTGTTAGTCAATATGAATGAAAACATGCAAGCCGTGCAAGAAGGCGCTGCGCCGCCCAATATCTTAAATTCAGCATTCGTGACGGTATTCGCACAACTAGGCGGGACTGGATTTACGATCAGTTTGATCATTGCAGTGCTCTTATTCGTCCGCAATTACCAACCTTTTCGGGATGTCGTCAATCTATCCCTAGCTCCGGGTATTTTTAATATCAACGAGCCAATCATCTTTGGTTTACCGATCGTCTTCAATTTACCAATGATCATTCCCTTCGTTGCAAGTCCGATTGTTGCAACGTTGATTGGCTACTTTGCTACCGCAGTAGGATTCATTGAGCCACTTTCAGTCATGGTTCCTTGGACGACACCGCCAATTCTTAGTGCATTATTGGCATCAAAAGGGGATTTCAAAGTTGTTATGGTTCAGGTGATCATCATCGTCGTCTGTGTAGCAATCTATTTTCCATTTCTAAAAATCGCTCAACGGGTTGCAATCAAATCTGCTGAATTGGAGCGGGCAGAATAAAAAAGAGGAATCTGATATTATAGTGACCTACAAAAGTTAGAACAAAATTCTAACGTTTTGGGGGTCACTATTTTTTGAGGTGATTTTTTTACTAAGTTTCTATTTTGAATTTTAATAAAATGGTATACTATCCTAAAAGGAGCGACTATGAAACTATCAGAAATGCAAAAAGCGATTTATCAAAACAAGATTGATCACCAATTCAATGTCACAAACATTGAAAAAGAGTTTTTGGCTTTATATGGTGAAGTAGGGGAAGCCTTTGACGCGTATCGGAAGCAACAAGAGGTAGGAGAAGAATTGGCGGATGTGGCGATTTATCTTCTTGGGTTAGCAGAAATCCTTTCCATTGATCTTGAAACTGAGATTCATAAAAAAATGGCCGTCAACCAAAAGCGTCGTTATACTAGTTATGGCAATGGCTATGCAAAACGAATCGATAATTGATACATGCACAAAAACTAGTGGATTCTTCAAGTATAGGCCCTTATCGAAATAGAAATGGAAGCAGGAGATAGGATGGAAAAGAACGTAAGCATGCGTGAATTAACAACGGCAGATTTAGCAGAAGTCGTGGACCACTATATTGCTGTATTTTCAGCAGAACCATGGAATGACCAATTGACAGTGCCGCAAATCACCGACTATGTATCATCAATGATGGCAATGAATACTTTTATTGGTTATCGACTAACAGACCGAGCGTCGAATGAATTGATTGGTCTTTCATTAGGCTTTATCAAGCCCTGGTATCAAGGAAAAGAGTATGTGATCGATACCTTTTTAATTACTGGCACGCACCAAGGAAAAGGCTTAGGTTCCACTTTTTTAGAAAGGATCAAAGAGGATCTACTCAAGAAAGAGATCCCAACGATCCTGCTAGATACTGAAGAAAGTATGCCAGCAGCGGATTTTTACAAAAAGAATGGTTTCAAGCCGCTACCAGATAATGTGAGCTATTATTTATCTCTAGAATAATAATAGCTTGTCAATAAATAAAAAAGTCTGCGAAAAAATCGCAGGCTTTTTAGTTATGCACAGTTTCAACAGGTTTATCCACAATATGTTGTAGGAACGTGTTTTCGCCTACTAAATATTGTATGTCTACAGTTTTTTGATGATGAGAAGGATAGTAGAAAGTTCCAAATCGTTGATCAATACATCGAAGCTTTTTTCTAATTTTCTTAAAATCTTTGCAATAATCAAAGCATCTTGCTTAAATGTTTTCATTACAGCTAGATTCGCTTTGGCAATGTTGGGTGAACGATTTTCTAATAACCGTTCAATCAGACAGGCTAAGTGCATGAATAAGCCAATGGATTGATCAAGAGAAAGAGGATAAAGGGTGCAAATCTCATCGATGACTTCTGGTAAGATCATTTTTAATTTGCCAATGTCGGTATACTTGAATGAATCAGCTAAGTAACTATAGACTTCTGTGTAATCAAAGAATTGCGTCTTTACGGGCTCAAATAAAAGTAAGCGATCGAGTGTTTCCTTTGGTGTCTCAAATACTTTTCCAATTGAGATAAAGGGAATACCGAAAATGTTAGGATCATAAGTCCCAACAAAAGCATGTACTTTATAGACTTTCTTTAAGTTACTCACTTCTTTGATTAGTTCATTTCTCGAAGAGATAGCCAGTGCTTTAACCTTCATACCAAGTTTCGAGTAACTTTCGATGTACCGTTTTAGTTGTTCTGCGCCTCCTTCTCCGGTATGGCATAAAGTAATGATCAATTCATATCCTTTTTCCGCTTTTTGTAACAAGTCATTCATACTCATACTGACCGTGTGATAGACATAATCAATATCGGTTTCCATAGCACTTTTTCGAGCTGCTTCGATGCCGATAAGAGTTATGGGTAAGTAAATCAGTCGAAGCTTACAGTTTAATTCCTCAGCGATCGTTTCAACAATCGTTTTTATTGAACCCATATCATAAAGAACGATCACACCTTGTCCTTGATCAATTCGTTTAATGCCTTCTTTAATTTCGATCATCGACTGACGGGGTGTGCTATCAAGTTTCATATCATAGCTATAGATGTTATTTGTCTGAGTCAGCATGTTTGTTGTTTCAGCTAATGAAGAAGCCGTTCGATTTCCATGCATGATATATAACAATACTGGATGACCGGTTACTTGAGTCTGTTCTTGGTTGATCAGAAAAAGTAAAATCAGAATGATTTCATCTCTCGGTAAATTTAAGTTGAGCTGCTTTTTAATTCGATCGAAAGCTGAACACTTAGCGCATATTCCTCAGGGTATTGTTGGATAAATTGAGTGACTTCCTCTTGCGAGAGGGTTTGTCGATTGGAAGCCAGTGTCAATAAGGAGTTGATATGAAGACAAAGCCCATAAAATACGCTTGATTTAAATTCTCTGTTGAGTTCCTTTTTACAGGTTTTTAGCCAGAAATCAACAATTTGGATGACTTTAGCATCGACGATTTTTGCTAATTGAGTAATGTTATATTGATCATCAAAGACATTGTAATAGTTGTACTTATTAAAAAGATTTTGCACATACTTGTTCATTAAGGGAGTGATCGTTAATTCATTGATGCCGCTCTCCGAAAGTGATTGATATTGATTGCGAATCTCCTCATAAAGGTATAAACGTTCATTTTTTCCAAATTCTTTTAAATAACCCTCATTCTTATCATAAATAATATGCTCAACATTTCCGAATAGCTCGTCGAAAACCATCGCATTTTCTTTCACCCGTAACAAGCTCTGTTTGATTTCTGGTTTGAAATCAGCGAGGGAAAGAGCAATATCTTGGTCACCCTCATTGATTACGCGAACATACCCTTTGGCACAAGCAGCTGTAATATCCATTTTCAGCTCTTTTACTTGATAAGAAAAATTTGCTAACAATAGACCACGGATCACTTCTGAGGGAACAACGATTGTACGTCTAGAATGAACGGCTTCTCTGGAAAAGAAATGATTGATCAAGTCAAAACGTTCTTTATAGGAGCGCTTCTCTATTTCAGGCAATTCGATCGTCAGTGGAATCGCTTGATTAATTAAAAGTTCCTTTGAGGGCATGATTGATAAGATCACCATCACATTATTCGGCTGAGACTGCTTTTTTTCTTGAAATAGGGGAATTTTGTTGTTTAAAAAATCTAAAATTTTGTTTTGCTGCTTCGTGTTTAATGAATCGTATGCCTCTAGAAAAAGAATACCAGACCAAGCTTTCTCAAATACGCTATTGGCATAATCCTCGTTGGTTCCGAAAAGATCCTCATCAAGCAAATGAGGATCTTTGGAATAATTTCGACAATTAATTTTTATATAAGGAGCTTCTTTAGCCAGCACCTGTCGCCGTTTGGCAAAATCTACTAGTGTATCAACTAAGTAACTGGTACCACAGCCTGGCTTGGCTTGAATCAGCACATTTAATGGATTTTTTGGATATAAGACGGCAGCTTTTGCCAATTGAATCGCATTTTTGAGACTTTGATTGGCACCAATGATGACGTCAAATGCATCCTTTTCATCGATTGGTTCTGCTAAAGAATAGAGAACTGGTCTCGATGTGGATTTCACTAACTTCTTTTCTTGAACAAGTTGATTAAGAAGAGTGCTGGCATTCGATCTTTGTAAATTCAATGCCTCAGCAACCTGCTTTGTAGTCAGACCATTCACTTGTTCTTGATTGGTGTAGATTTGATTTTGGACAAAGTCAAATACGATAGCTTTCATTCTACTCATAGTTTTACTCCTTTGAAACATTCTCAATGTATTGGCTTAGAAATAGCCTATCCCCATTCTATGTCGATTCATCAGGACAAATCAGTCCTCCTCTTCTCATGGATTTTTTTTTGAATATCGAATAGAGTATCAGACATTCTTCCTAAATAGACCCCTTCGCTAAAGAGCCGCATCAGTCGGTTTTGTTTTTTTATTTCAAAACTTTCGATGTGCTGTTCGAATTGTATCTCTAAACCGTTTTCATTTTCTTGCGTTGTATACTTAAGAAAATATGTCTCATAGGAAGAGGAGATTTTGACTTCATAAAGTGTGCCACGAATATAGTTGATCACGAAAACTGAAATTTCCAATTGGGTTTTGGGATCAGTTTTTTTGTAATTCAGTCCTTTCTCAATCTTTGTTTTCGTAAGCTGACATTCGCGAATGAGTTCACCTTCAAGATAGTCATAGAATTCGTTTTCGCTTATTTGTAACGTTCGTTTGATTTTCATGAGTGTATTATAGGGGGAATTAATTGAGGGTGCAACCGACGGTATTTTCTAGAGATTTACAAATTTCATACAACTATTTTATAGGATTATACAGTAGGAAGAAATTGATTTACTTCTTTATACACTAGGCATAGAAATGGATCGATGAAGGTATTATTTTGATTTTTTCAGATTTTAAGGGGTGCTTTTGTGAAACTTAGTGTATAAAAAATTTTTTTGCGAAATGTAAGCGCTTGATAATAAAGGTGTTTATGATAGTTTTTGATTTTGTAAGTGAGAAAAAAATTGGGAAGGAAGAGTCACTATGGAAAAAATAAACAATACAGAGTCGGCAGCCATGAACTTGATTGCTAACTCAGGAGATGGGCGTTCCTATGCATTCCAAGCATTAGAGGAAGCGCGTAACGGCAATTTGGAAGAATGTAATCTTTTATTGAGAAAATCGGATGATGCGATCAAAAAAGCCCATCAGGCACAAACAGAACTATTATTTTCAGAAGCAAGGGGGGAAAAGCAAGAAATCAATGTTCTATTGATACACTCACAGGATCATTTTATGACAAGTATGTTAGCTAATGAATTGATCAAAGAAATCATTCGATTCTATCAAAAATAAAATGGAAAGAAGGGAAATTTATGAAGAAGATGAAAATTTTATTGGTTTGTGCTGGAGGTATGTCTACCAGTATTTTGATGCAAAAAATGAGTAAGTACTGGAAAGAAAATGATATGGAGTTAGACATTAAGGCCGTCGGATTATCGGAATATCAGGATGTTTATCAAGAGTATGATGTAGTGATGGTGGGACCACAGGTCTCTTATCGTTTGAAAGAAATCGTGGAAAATACTGGTTTGCCAACTGAAGCCATTCCATCTTTTGATTATGCAATGGCAAATTGCTCGAATATTATGAAGCTCGCAACGAAATTGTATGCTCAAAAGTAAGACACAATAATAAAAGGAGTGTGGATCATAATATGGAAAAACTTTTTGATAGTCCAGTGATGATAAAATTACAAGATTTTGGACAGAAACTCGGGAGTAATAAGTTTCTAGCAGCTTTGCAAGCATGTATGATGTCTTTGATGGGCATCATTATGGTTGGGGCAATCTCTCAAATCACTGTTTCGGTTTTAGGTCCTACGATGTTTAATGTGATCGCTGCGGAAAGTCAGCTCTACGAAATTATTTATCTGCCTTATAAGTTCACAATGGACCTTTTATCTGTATGGGTCGTCATTCTATTTTCTTTTAATTATGCCAAAAACTTAAAAATGAAGTCGCCCATTATGAATGCAGTTGATGCATTGATTTGTTTTTTCTTGGTTGCTGGTACGTTAATGATCAGTGAAGTAGGAATTACTAGTATCGATATGACTTACTTAGGATCGACCGGCATGTTTATCGGATTTGTTGTTGTCTTCCTTTCTGTTCAAATTGAAAAATATTGTGCGGATCATAATATTCGCATCAAAATGCCAGACGTGGTACCGCCATTTTTACAAGATGGCTTTGCCTCGATCGTACCGTTAGCAATTAGTGCCTGCTTTTTCTTAGCGTGCAGTGCTGCGGTAGATATCTTTACCAACGGCAATTACACGATTGCCTCTGGTTTTATGGCGCTTTTAGGCATTCCATTGTCTGCATTGTCTTCCACCGTTGGGATGTTTATCATGTGTGTATTTGCAGCGTTATTATGGTGTTTTGGGATTCATGGCACGATGATCTTAGTGCCGATTATTATGCCTCTTGGAATCCAAGCTGCAACCGCAAATGGCGCTGCTGCTGCTGCAGGCGAGCCACTCGTTTTTTATCCCGTGGCTTTGTTTGGTGGGATGGCAATTGCCGGAGGAACAGGGAACACGTTACCACTAGCTTTAATGGGTTTAAAATCAAAATCGAAACAAATCAGCGCGATATCAAAAATCGCAGCTGTGCCAGGATGGTTTAACATCAATGAACCGCTGACTTTTGGTATGCCGATTATGTACAATCCTATCATTTGTATTCCATATGTGCTAAATATTCCTGTGGTGATGTTACTGACATTAATTGGCTATCGAATCGGTTTTCTAACACCTGGTTGGATTTCCATTTCTGCTTTGCTGCCAATGGGGATGGCAAGTTATCTCAGTACGCTCAAATGGCAAAATGCTATCTGGGATTATCTAATGTTGATTCCTGCAGGCTTAATTTATTATCCATTTTTCAAAGCATATGAAAAACAATTGATCGCCAAAGAAGCGTTGGCGGAACAAGAGGAACAATTTGGTGTAGTAGCAGAACAAGAATAAAGGAGCGAACAGAATGAATAAACGATTTCCAGATAATTTTTTATGGGGTGGGGCAACTGCCGCGAATCAATTAGAAGGAGCATTTCTTGAAGATGGAAAAGGATGGTCAACTGCGGATACTGCCCTTTACATTGGAAAAGAGGCACGGACACAAATGCTGTTAGGGGAACCTATGACTAGAGACCAAGTCGAATTTGCTATGAAGGATAAAAAGGGACATTATCCAAAAAGGCATGGTATCGATTTTTATCATCGATACAAAGAAGACATCGCGCTTATGGCAGAGATGGGGTTTAAAACATTTCGTTTATCAATCTCTTGGCCAAGGATCTTTCCAAATGGCAATGACCAAGAACCCAATGAAGCTGGTTTAGCCTTTTACGATGCAGTCTTTGATGAGTGTCTAAAGCATGGAATCGAACCGTTGGTGACGATCTCACATTACGAGTTCCCATTGCACTTAGCGCTGACTCAAAATGGCTGGCTCTCACGGGATACCATCGATCATTTTGTTCGCTATGCAGAAACGCTGTTTAACCGTTACAAGGATAAAGTCAAATATTGGTTGACGTTTAATGAAATCAACATAATTGGGATGACTGGTTATCTGAGTGGAGGGATTTTGGCAGACGGAATTGACAATATGCTAGCAGCACAATATCAAGCAGGACATCATCAGTTTCTTGCAAGTGCTTTAACTGTAAAGAAATGTCATGAAATTATCCCAGATGCTAAAATCGGTTGTATGTTGGCTCGAATGGAGGCATATCCTGAAACATGTAATCCGCAAGATGTTTTAGCTTCTGTAAAAGCAGATGAAATGAATTTCTTTTATACTGACGTTCAAATACGTGGAGAATATCCAGCATATATGGATTCATTTTTTGAAGAGAATGGAGTTGTGATCGACGTTCAGGAAGGCGATCGAGATATTTTGAGAGAAGGAACAGTGGATTTTCTTTCCTTTAGTTATTATATGTCAATGGTTGTGGGAGAATCAAAAGAAGAAACTGGCGGGAATCTTTTTGGATCCATCAAGAATCCTTACTTAAAAGCAAGTGATTGGGGCTGGCAGATCGATCCAGTAGGTTTACGAATCACCATGAAAAAAATGTATCAGCGTTATCAAGTCCCTCTCTTTATCGTTGAGAATGGTTTAGGTGCTGAAGATGTGGTGACAGAGGATAAACGGATTCACGATGCGTATCGAATCGATTATTTGCGTGACCATATCGAGCAAATCGGTTTAGCGATTCAAGAAGGAGTTGAGGTGATGGGCTATACTCCTTGGGGGTGCATCGACTTAGTCAGTGCTAGTACAAGTGAAATGTCGAAGCGTTATGGGTTTATATATGTGGATCTTGATGATGATGGAAAAGGAACCTTGGAAAGAATTCGTAAAGACTCTTTTTATTGGTATCAAAAAGTGATAGCGACCAATGGTGAAGAGCTGGCATGAAAATTTTATCGCCGTAATAATCTTAGCTTTCATTGATTCCCACTCTGTATTGGGGAATCCCACAATCTATATCGACCCTAACAAAGTTCAAAAAAGTGATCGGACTAAGTTTTTTTAGACAAAAATAGTAATTGTCAAAAAAAAAGACGAGATTCGCCAAAATCGGCGAAGCCTCGTCTTTTTACAGGTCAACAGAAAAAGAAAACACAGGAGTCTACGCTTTCTTTTTCTGTTCTTCTTTTTTCTTGTCTGTGGTCTGTACGGAATCTAGGGCTTTTTTGAAAATCTCTTCTTTTTTCGTTTTATAGTTATGTTGTCGTTCAGCATAAACTTTTTCTTTCGTCTTTGTTTTCATACTCGGTCACCTCTTCCTTTTTTTTAAGTATAGCACGATTTCACAAACTCATGCAAATGCTTGGTTTTATCCTTGGTATTATAATCTTTTGAATAAAATAAATTGTGAAAATATTTCTTTCGGTAGAAGTGAGTGACTTCTCTATCAAATAATTCGTATCCATTTGGAAGCGATGTAACAGGATTTCATCATAGCGTCGATGACACTGGTGAAAGAAGCATTCTTTTTGAAAAAACTTTTTCACAGGATCCCTTGTGTAAAAAAGGAATGATAAATGGGTGATTTTAGTATCGATTTTTGAAGAATGGGATAAGAAAAGAAATGCTATTCAAATAACAGACCTGTTTTTCAAAAAGTGGGTTTATCTGCAAAAAAATTCCTGTTTTTATTCGCAAATTAAAATAACGTTGAATGAAATAGCTTTTTTCTCTTCATTATTGAAATCACTGTATAAATAGTTCACTTGAGCAATATCGAATAAAAAGCGATGAAAAAGAATAACGCGGAAAAATAAATGACACGTTTTATTAAACGCAAATTAAAAAAATACAAAACGAAAACAATATCAAAAAATATTAATTTTTGTTAAAATGGGGTACAGGGGGTGTTTTATTGGAATCTCGGAAAATCAAACGGAAGCGTTTAGTGAAACAAAAACGATCCCTTTTCGTACAAAAAGGATTGGGTATCACAGCAGCGTTAGCATCAACATCAGGTGTCTTTACGTCTCTTGCTCATGCGACCGAAACGACGAACGCTTCGTCATCAACCAACACAACTGCTACTCTTGCCAGATCGTCAGCTGAAACGGCGATCAATCGACAATTTAAAACAACAGCTTCACTGAATGTTCGTTCAAATGCTTCAACAAGTGCCTCTATCGTAAGTGGTGTAGGAGCAAATACAACAATCACTGCGGTGGCTCAAAAGAACGGTACCTCAGTGAATGGCAATACAACATGGTATAAGCTATCAACAGGCGGCTGGATCTCAGGGGCTTATGTGAAGAGCACCTCAGGTTCTTCTTCTGCCAATACAGGCTCGTCCAATTCGTCGTCTTCTTCATCGGAAAAAGCAATTTCGAAATCAGTGAAAACGACTACTGCATTGAACGTCCGTTCAAATGCAACGACAAGTTCTAGTGTCGTACGCGGTTTGAGCAGTAATGCGACAGTACAGGTCGTTGCACAAAAGAGTGGGACATCGGTGAATGGCACGACCACTTGGTACAAATTGTCCACAGGCGGTTGGATCACGGCAGCCTATGTCAAAGATGTGTCCAGTAGCTCCACAGGCAATAGTTCTTCTGGCGGCAATACAAGTGTTTCTGCAGAAACGGCTATCAGCAAGAACGTGAAAACAACAGCGGCATTAAATGTTCGTTCGAGTGCGTCAACAAGCGGCAGTGTCGTTGGCAGCCTAAGCAACAGCACGACGGTGAAGGTCGTTGCCCAGAAAAATGGCACATCCGTTGGCGGCACCAATGTTTGGTACAAAGTATCGACCGGTGGCTGGATCACAGCGGCATATGTGCGTGATGTCACGTCTAGTTCTGGAAATACAAGTAATAACAATAATTCAAACACAGGTTCAAACAATACTGGCTCATCAAACGGCTCAAGCAATGCGAGTGAGCAAGCCATCAATAAGACGTTCCAAACAACCACTGGTATGAATGTCCGCTCAAATGCATCAACTTCTGCAAGTGTAGTCAGCAGTTTGGGCAGCAATGCGACCTTCAAAGCAGTTGCTCAAAAACAAGGCACGTCAGTCAATGGCAATACCACTTGGTATAAGTTATCAACGGGTGGCTGGGTATCTGCAGCATATGTCAAAGAAGTCAGTGCAACGACTCCTGGCAACAATAACAACGCAGGCAATACCAATGTTCCAATGAGCGTGGATGGAGCAGCGATTGTTGCAGAAGCTAGAAAACATATCGGCACTCCTTATCAATGGGGAGGCAAAGGACCAGATGTTTTCGACTGTTCTGGGTTTACACGCTACGTCTTCTTAAAAGTGACGGGCAAAAACATCGGTGATTGGACAGTCCCACAAGAAAGCGCAGGGACGATCATTCCTGTCTCGCAAGCACAAGCTGGCGACTTGCTGTTCTGGGGTCAAAAAGGGAATACCTACCACGTAGCGATCGCTACCAGTAATACAAGCTATATCCATGCGCCAAGCACGGGTTATACAGTCACCGAAGCACAATCAGGCTTTTCGACTGCTAGCTTCGCTCTACGTGTGAAATAAATATTTCATTGAAAAGGCAAAGAGTTTGTCCTTTGTTAGAAACGCCCCTAAGAAAGCTGCAATCAGTTTTCTTAGGGGCGCTTTTTGTGCTGGGCGCAGATCCTCTAAAAGGTGGGTCTTTGCCCTGTTTTTTTGACAAAAAGGCCGATTTGTCAAAATCACTTGTTTTTACTGGTACAAATTTTTGTCAAAAAAAATAGTTACTGATACCATAAAAACGTACCAATATTAGGAGGGATCTACATGAGATATACGAACGGAAATTACGAAGCTTTTGCAAGAAGCAGAAAACCGAAAGATGTCGAAAAGAAAGAAGCCTATATTGTTGGTGGGGGATTAGCAGGACTTGCTGCGGCAGTCTTCTTGATCCGTGACGGCCATATGGCGGGTGAGAAAATCCACGTCCTTGAAGAACTTTCTTTATCAGGCGGTTCATTAGACGGAAAATTCATTCCCCATGATGGATTTGTGACCCGCGGCGGTCGAGAAATGGAAAATCATTTTGAGTGTCTGTGGGATCTATTTCGCTCGATTCCGTCTTTGGAGGTGGAAGATGCTTCGGTGCTAGATGAGTTTTACTGGTTGGACCACGATGATCCAAATTCGTCTAACTGTCGGATCATCCACAATCGCGGCCAACGAGCAGCAGATGATGGAGAATTTACCTTGTCTGCTACAGCACAAAAAGAATTAACCCAATTATTTATGACTTCAGAAGATCAATTGATCGGGAAAAAAATCGAAGATGTTTTTGGCGAAGAATTCTTTGAATCTAATTTTTGGCTATACTGGTGTACGATGTTCGCCTTTGAAAAATGGCATTCGGCGATTGAAATGCGCCGCTATGTGTTGCGTTTTGTGCACCATATCGATGGCTTGCCTGATTTTACTGCGTTAAAATTTACCCGTTACAACCAATATGAGTCATTGGTCAAACCACTACTTGCTTATTTGGAAGAACAAGGAGTTGACTTCCAATATGAATGCACCGTCAGCAATATCGATGTTCGGATCGTGGGCGAGGAAAAAGTTGCTCAAAAACTTGTGCTTGAAAAAGCGGGAGCAATCGAAGAAATTCCTTTGTCAGAAGATGACTTGGTCTTTGTTACCAACGGATCGATCACTGAAAGTTCCACGCAAGGGGACCATTATACCCCAGCGCCTATCTCAAAAGCACCTGGTGGCAGCTGGCGTTTATGGAAAAACTTGGCGGCGCAATCGCCTGAGTTTGGTCATCCAGAAGTCTTTTATGAAAACTTACCTGAAGAAAGCTGGTTTGTTTCGGCAACCGTCACTTGGCAGAATTTTGATGTGGAACCTTATTTAGAAAAGTTGACCCATCGCAAGTTACGAACAGGCAGAATCGTCACTGGCGGGATCATCACCATCAAAGATTCCAATTGGATGATGAGCTTTGCGACCCATCGCCAACCGCACTTTAAAGAACAAAAAGACCAACAAACGATCACATGGGTGTATGGCTTGTTGTCAAATACGCCAGGAAACTACATCAAAAAACCAATTGAACAATGTTCTGGACAAGAAATCGTGCAAGAACTGCTGTACCACTTAGGTGTGCCGGAAGCAGAAATCCAACGCATTTCAAAAGAATCAAGTGTGGCAGTTCCAGTCTACATGCCGTTTATCACTTCTTACTTCATGCTGCGTGAACCAGGAGATCGGCCATTGGTTATTCCAAATGGCTCCAAAAACTTAGCTTTTATCGGTAATTTCGCAGAGACTGAACGAGACACTGTATTTACAACAGAATATTCCGTTCGGACCGCCATGGAGGCTGTTTATCAGCTATTAGATGTGGAACGCGGGGTACCAGAAGTGTTTGCTTCCGCTTATGATCTACGTACTTTGGCCAAAGCTGTCTATTATCTGACCGATAAGAAAAAAATCACGGAAATGGAGCTGCCGTTTATCGAACGGAAACTCTTGGAAGGCTTCGTTAAGAAAACCGAACATACCTACATTGGCGATCTGTTGAAAGAAAACCATTTGATTTAAATAAAGCGCAACGACAACGAGGCGAAAGAAACTGCTCGTTGTCGTTGCGTCTTTTATTTACTTTTCCAACGCTGTTTGAACGATCCTTATTCCTCAGATAAAATCCGTACTTGGATCTCTGTCAAATAAGCTTGCTCGTTGCTAAGGGTCGTTTCGTGGATCGATCGTTCATAGAAGTAGTCATCGATTTGCCATTGGTGCGTCGCAATCAGCTGCTTGAGTTTTTGATAGAACTGCTTCAATCCTTCGTCATCCCCCTGATAAATGGCGGTTAAGTAGCAACCTGCCGGTTTCACGAAGGAAGCTCGTTGTGGTTCTTCTTGCTGCACATAAACGTAGTCGATGTCTTGCGTATCGTCTTTGTTCGTCCGAATCATAAAACCATATTCGTTATTCGAGAAAAGATAAGGCTGTGCCATCAAAAGGTCGTAGGCTTGGGTGATCATCTCTGGGATGCTGCTACCGTTTAATCTAGGACTAAGGGAGAAATATTCCTCTGGCTGTTCCTTCAAGGTGAAGGGGGAAGTTTTTTCTGCAGCTAGGCACAAATCCGCCGCTTTTCGTTCGATGATTTTTTTGATGTTGCTCAACTGCTGAATTTTTTCATCGATGGTTTGCCGCTTGGCTTCCAATAAGTTTCTCATGGTCTCGGCATCCCCCTGCAACGCTGTTTGGATCTCTTTTAAGGGCATCGATAATTCTTTCAATGACAGGATCAATCCGAGATCCAAAAGTTGATCAAGGGAATAATACCGATACCCGTTCTCGTCTTTGCTGTTTGGTTGAAATAGCCCAATCTCGTCATAATAGTGGAGTGTCCGAGGATTGATCCGCGCTAAGCGTGCCATTTCCGATACTTTTAATTTGGTTTTCATGGCGTTCCTCCTTGACTTTACAGTTACTGTAAACTTTATACTAAGGATAGTCAACTACTGGGAGGAAGATAGAATGAATAAACAAGTAACGTATCGACCATTTAAACGAGAAGATCTGCCTGCGCTTGTGCAAGTAATTATTGATAGCTGGAACTATGACAAGCAATTTGACAAGAAGACCGCCAAGCACTTTGCTCACGTCTTTTTGTGTTATGAACTTGCCCGTGCGACCTATTCACGTGTGGCTCTTTTAAATGGTGAAGCTGTCGGTATCTTATTAGCAGACAGTAAAAGAGGGAAGAAGCTTCATCCAATGCGCTATTGGGGGAAAACGATTTGGCATGCTGGCTGCTTACTGCTTACGAAAGAAGGGAGAAACACGCTGTTGCATTATGCCAAAGAGGTGGCTGAGTTAAATCAAGCGATGTTGAAAGATTTACAAACTCCTTTTCAGACCGAAGTTGGTTTGTTTGCCGTTAGTCCCAAAACACAAGGATTGGGTGTAGGCAAGCAGCTCTTTACTTCCTTTTTAGCGATGGTCCAGCAGGAAAAAACGGCTCCGTTTTTCCTTTATACCGATACCACCTGTAATTACGGTTTTTATGAGCATATGGGCTTGAAGCGGGCAGCTGCTGTGAAACGCTGGATCAAAAAGCCGATCAAGAAGGAAATCGAGTTTTATATCTATACTTCCTAAGAGTGCAGCGACGCACTCTTTTTTCATTGGCTAGTATGGTAAACTGGAAGCAAAGAAGGACAAGAAAGTTGTTTTCGTTTTATGGAAATGGCGCTTATTCTGGTCAAAGCGATAGATCAATCCGCTTTCGTAAAAAGGATGGGGAATGGGAAAGGATGGTTTATTTGGAAAAAAAGCAGATAGGGTTTATCTTAAGTGATATTGATGGGACGATCTTGGATCATAAGCATCAAATCGATCTGGATTTGATTGAAGAAATCAAACGATTGAAGCAGCAAGCGGTTCCTTTTGTTTTGGCTTCCGCTCGCTCCCCGAAAGGAATGCTACCGATAGCTCAAGAGTTAGGGCTAGAAGACTGGCCCTTGGCTTGTTACAACGGTGCCCTGATTGGACGATACGATCAACAGGGCACACTGGTACCGATTTTCAGTCATGAGGTCAAAAAAGCAGAGGCAAAGACTTTGGTCGCGCGCATCAAAGCTGATTTTCCTGATGTTTCCATCAATGTCTACTCTGGTGATCAGTGGTATTGCGAAAGAGTGGACCAATGGGCACAGGCAGAAGCGGCAATCACCAAAGAGACTCCTGTGGAAACTTCATTAGAACAACTGTTGGCACAAGAAGCTTTTGAGGTTCATAAGTTTCTTTTGATCGGCACAACGGCAGAAATCCAAGCGCTTCATGCTGCCTGCCAGAACGCTGGATTTTTAGAAAGCGCCTTTTACTTATCCAAAGAGAATTATTTGGAAGTCACTCATCAAGCTGTGGGAAAAGATAAGGCGCTAAATGAATTGGCGGCCTATTTTCAAGTGCCGCTGGCGCAAACCTTAGCGATCGGCGATAATTTTAACGACCTGCCAATGATTGCTTCAGCTGGTATTGGTGTTGCGATGGAGAATGCGCCCGAACTGGTCAAAACAAAAGCTGATTTTGTGACGGCTAGCAATACAGACCACGGGGTTGCTGATGCGTTGCGGCGATTTGTCACAGAATAGATAAAAAAACTAGGTTTTTTGAACAAATTGATTGACTTTCATTTCTACTCTCCTTAAACTTTTAGCTATACCTAAAAAGGTAAGTGTTTGTTGGAAAGAAGGAGAAAAATGAATAAGAAGATCGAGAAGACATTGACCAAATTTGCCGAGCCGTTGGGGCTCTCAGTTGATACTTCCACCGGGGTGATTTATGGAACGTATCATAGTTATAAACTTTTTTTAGTTCAAGAGAATAACAATAGTTATTCGCTAGTGGCCCATTTTTCACTTAGCAAAGATGGGGAACTTCCCAACCAAGAAGAAGTCAAAGAAGTTTTAAGTGAGTCAAAAGAGATCACCGACTGTGTGATCCAAGGATATCAAGTTGCCTATACATTACGCGGAGCGATGACGGCAGGGAAAACCGTGGACAAGATCCGTACTGCGTTGGACCAGTTGACGAATTTTTTGAAGAATAAAGGCTTCCAAAATGCTTGTACCTTCTGTGGCGCGGTCACTGAACCGGTTTCGCTGTATGCGATTGGCGGCGCTCCCGTCATTGCCTGTGAAGCTTGCTTTAAGAAACAACAAGAAGCGGTCCTTGCACAAGAACGGGAAAAAGGGCAGAAAAAAGAAAATTGGCTAGCTGGAACAGTGGGCGCGTTTCTTGGTTCACTGATTGGTGCTGGCGCAATTATTTTATTAGGACAACTGGGGTATGTTGCTGCATTGTCTGGAATCGCAATGGCGATCTGTGCCATCAAAGGGTATGAATTATTAGGTGGAAAACTCAGTACAAAAGGTATTATTAGTAGTATCATCGTCATGATCATTATGGTCTATGTCGGGAATCGTATCGACTGGTCGATCAGTGTAGCGAATTATTACACGGACGTTGATGTCTTCTATGCTTTCCGTATTTTACCTGATTTGATTCGTGAAGGGTATTTGGAAGCGAGTCAATATTATGGGAACTTAGGTCTGGTCTATCTCTTTACGGCGATTGGGGCTGTGCCAACTATTATCGCTGCGGTACGAGATGGTAAAGTGACGCGTCAAAGCTATAAAATGGAGTAATCCACTTTTCTATCCAAAGATAAAAAAACACAAAGCGCGATCTCTTTCGCTTTGTGTTTTTTGTTTTTGTGTCATAAATAATAACATGCAGTGTTAACATAAAAAATAAATAATAATAAAATGAGAAAAATAGCTTGCTTTTATAATTAATATTTATTAAAATCTTATTTAGATTCAGAGTTTTGTAATAATTCTGAAAATTTTGGATTTTCATAAGGGGTAGGTAAGATGAAGAAAAAATGGGGATATGGTGTCATCGCTGTTTGTGGAATCGTATTAGCAGGTTGCTCAACAGGAGGGACATCAAGTACAGGTGAAAGTTCAAGTGGTAGTGGGACAGCAGCTGCCGAACAAATTTTTAATGTTGTGGTTCAACAAGAAATGCCTAGTGCCGATCTATCCTTAGCCACCGATACGATCAGTTTTAGTGCTTTAAATAATGTGTATGAAGGGTTGTACCGCTTAGATGCTGATAGTAAGCCCGAACCAGCAGGTGCCGCCGAATTAGCGGAAGTCAGTGAAGATGGTCTGACTTATAAATTGAAATTACGGGAAGATGCCAAATGGTCAAATGGAGAACCAGTAACAGCAGCGGATTATGTCTTTGGCTGGCAACGCACCGTAAGTGCGGAAACAGGTTCTGAATATGCGTACTTATTTGCGCCCGTAACCAATGCCGAAGCGATAACTGCAGGTGAAAAAGATGCCTCAGAATTGGGGATCAAAGCAGTCAGTGACTATGAATTAGAAATCACGCTGACGACACCTACGCCATACTTCCAATACTTATTGGCATTTCCATCCTTCTTCCCACAAAGCCAAGCAGTCGTAGAAGACAACGGCGATCAATATGCTTCAACAAGCGACAATGCCGTTTACAATGGACCGTTTGTGTTAGCTGGCTTTGATGGTCCAGGAACCGATACAGAATGGTCATATGAAAAGAACGACCAATATTGGGATAAAGATACAGTGAAACTTGATACGATCAATGTCAGTGTCGTAAAAGAATCATCGACCTCCTTGAATCTATTCCAGGATGGGCAAGCGGACGACGTCATCTTAACAGGAGAATTGGCGCAGCAAATGGCCAATGATGAAGCATTTGTGTCAGAACCATTAGCCCGTACTTCCTATATCGAGTTGAATCAGCGAGAAGAAGATTCGCCATTCCGCAATGAGGATCTGCGTAAGGCAATCTCTTATGCCATCGATCGTGATGCATTAGTGACATCGATTTTAGGTGATGGCTCATTGGCTTCCACAGGATTGATACCAAAAGGAATGACCTTTAACCCAACTGATAATACTGATTTTGTCGATGAAGCGGAAAGTTTCATTGAATACGATCAAGAAAAAGCCAAAGAACATTGGGAAAAAGCCAAAGAGGCTTTGGGAATCGATTCTTTAAGTTTTGAAATTTTGGCCTCTGACACAGACTCAACCAAAAAAGCCATTGAATATATTCAAAGTGCGATTCAAGATACGCTTGATGGGGTGAAAGTTAGCCTAAGTCCAGTACCTTTCTCTGTTCGCCTTGATCGTTCAAACTCAGGTGATTTTGATGTTGTTATGGGTGGCTGGGGTGCTGACTATGCGGATGCCAGCAGTTTTACAGATCTATTTGTAACCGATAATTCATACAACCGCGGTCGTTGGACAAGTGAGGAGTACGATGCAGCAGTGAAATCGTCTGCCACGACAAACGCTGGCAATCCAGATGCCCGCTGGCAGGATTTGTTGGATGCAGAGAAAATCATTATGGATCAACAAGGGGTCATCCCTGTGTACCAAAACGTTGAAGCTCATTTACGTGCACCAAAAGTAAAAGGGGTCGTTTCTCACGGTGCCGGTGCGCAATACGATTACAAGTGGGCAGTTATTGAAGAATAAGCGCCTAAAGAAGAAGCTGGTTTTGCGTAAGCAAGCCAGTTTTTTTCTTGTGCTTTGTTCTTACTTACACAATGTTAGTAATGAGAGCGGATGCAATTGTTTATAAAAAAACAAAAAAAGTTGGCAAGGGATCAATGATCAACTTGCCAACCTCGTTTTTTATTCATCTATTTCACAGAAATCCAGTGAAAGATTATTCGCTAACTGTTACGTCGCCTGTTACAGAAGCGCCATCTTCGTCAAGTGTTGCTGAATCTTGGAATTCTTTTGAAGTGAATGTTACGTTACCTTCAACTTTTGCACCGTTCAATACAAAGCCGTTAGCATTCACTTCAACGTCACCTTTGATTACACCGTGAACGATGTTGAAGTTTTCTGAGTTAACGATCAATTTAGGAACAGTTACTGTGTATTCAGCAGTTACGTTGCGGTCTTCATCTTGTGAGTACAATGCAAATTTACGGTAGATATCAGCAGAGTCGTCACCTTTGTCATGGAATTCACCATCAACGGTTACATCGTTATCAAATGTCATGTCAGCAGTTACAGCAACGATCCAGTTACCATCTGCGCTCAATGCTTTTTCGATCACTGAAGTTTGGTCACTGATAGAAGCAGTTGAAACAACGTCATCTGATGATTCAGTTGATGCAGCAGTTGAAGCTGCTGTTGATGATGATGAGCTTGCAGCTGTATCGTTATCTGAACTACATGCAGCTAAAAGAGTGCCTCCCATAAGCAATGATGCAGCAATTAAAGTGATTTTAGTTTTTTTCATGTTTCCTTCTCCTTTGTATTCCCATAGTTTTCTTAAAAACAAAATGATTATACCATACCGAAGTGAAGTTTGTGAAACAAAAAACATAAATGAGGAGAAATTTAATAAATAGCAGCCTAGGATTAAAAAATTTTCAAAGAAACTAAGAATAAATGAATGAGACATCTCATTCACAAAGAACCCTCCATTATGGAAGAAATGCACTTCTTCTATAATGGAGGGTCATTATTACATGCGCTTTCGATCCGTCAACTGCTTGAACTTCGATACGATCAAATCCATGATGAACTGATACATAAAGGCATGAGTTTGGAAATGGGTTTGATGAGGGAAGATGATTGCTTCTTGGACAAAAGGAAGTTCCGAGATCTGTGGGTTGGCGGTAATCACGATGACTTTGGCTTTGGTTCGATCGAAGAAATCTTTCCGTGGTGTTCCATTTCGAATTTGCTGTTTCGTTAGGTAATCACCGGAGTTGGTAAAAATGATAAACAGCGATTCTTCATCAGCGGTCTTGATGATTTCTTCCTGTACGAGATCGTCTTGGAAGGTCCGAATGAACTTGCCGTTGTATGCTAGTTTGATCTGGAAATCAATAGCAGCCGATTCTGAGAATAAAATTCCAAAAGCAAAGACATTTTTATGCGTCACAATGGCTTGTGCGACCCGTTCGATGGCTGGCAGATCAAGATGATGACGCAGATAATCGATGTCTTGTACAACTGCGTCAAAATAGGAGTCTACGCCCTCTTGCTCTAAGGCAGACAAAATATTCGAGCGATAATTTAGCGGATTGTTGAAGCGGTTCTCGATGAAAGCTGCGTTGTCTTTTAAATCACCATAGTCATCAAAGCCTAAGGTACGGGCGAATTTTGAAACGGTTGACTTTGACACATGGCAAAGAGCGGCGAATTCACCAATACTTAGAGTTTGGATCTGATCATAATGGTTGATCATGGTCAAACCGATATAGTAGTTGGTGGAATCAGTGGGTGCATTATTTAAAAGATTCAATAAACGAATGATTAAGAGGCCCATTTTCTTTCCTTTCTTGTAAGCAGTTTCCAAATTGCGAACTTTCGCAGGTGAGAGAAAAAAATCTGCTATAGTAACGCCATAAAGCGCTTTATAAATCAAACACGGGAGTGAGTCATTTGGCAAAAGATTATTCAAAACTTGCTAGTGAAATTATAGCACAGGTCGGTGGGGAACAAAATATCGTTAGCCTGTATCATTGCATCACTAGATTGCGTTTTAAGTTGAAAGATGTCGAGTTGGCACGAAAAAATAAGGATAAGATTCAGCAGCTTGATGGGGTATTGTCTGTCATTGAAGGAAATGGCCAGTTTCAAGTCGTGATCGGTAATCATGTGGCAGAAGTTTTTCAAACGATCATGAGCAAGTATTCGATCCAAAACGCTTTGGAAAGTGATGGAGATGCCGAAGAATCGACAGAAAAACAAGGCAATGTATTAATCAGATTCTTCAATGTATTGTCTGCGATCTTTAATCCAATCATTGTTGCTCTTGCAGGGGCAGGGATGTTGAAAGCTTTACTAGTTGTTTTTACAACCTATCATTTGATGGACGCGGAAGGAAGCACCTATAAAATATTAGCTGCTGCTGGCAATAGTGTCTTTTATTTCTTGCCTTTATTTTTAGCGATCAGTGCAGCGCGGATTTTCAAAGTCAATATGTTTATTGCTTTAGCAATCGTTGGGGCGTTGCTGGAGCCGAATTTTACAGCAATGGTGACGGAAAACGGTGTGACGGTCGATTTCTTTGGCATCCCAGCAGTGTTGATGGGGTATTCGGGTACCGTGATTCCAGCGATCGTTTCGATCTATATCTACTCGCACTTGGAACGCCTACTCAAACGGATCATTCCTAAGAGTATCGAGATTTTTGCTCTATCACTAGTAGCTCTTTTGATCATGGTGCCTTTGACCGTTTTGATCATTGGACCGGTCGGTGTAATGCTTGGGGACGGTTTAGGCAATGCCATGAACTTTATCAGCGACAAGAGCGGGCTGTTGGCTGGCTTGTTGATCGGTGGCGGTTGGACATTCTTAGTAATGATCGGGATCCATTGGGGAGTTGTACCGATTATGGTCAATAACCTAGCGGTATATGGCTATGATACGCTGCGCCCGATGATCGCAGCAGCAACATTTGCGAGTGCTGGGGTTGCTTTAGGTGTGTTTTTACGCTCTCGCAGAAAAGAAACCAAAGGCTTGGCGCTATCTTCTTTGCTTCCAGCATTGCTTGGAGGAATTACAGAGCCAATCGTCTATGGACTTTCGGTAAAATTTAAAAAGCCGTTGATTGCTCAAACCATCGTTGGTGCCCTTGCTGGTGCGTTTATGGGCATGATGCAAACCAAGGCCATCGTCTATGTTTTTCCAGCATTGACGACATTGCCAGCTTTCTTTGGGGACACCTTTGTGTACTATTTGATCGGCATTGCCTTTGCGTTCTTCGGTACTGCTATTTTGACCTATGTATTAGGATTTGAAGAAACGCTAGAACCTGTTTTAGAAGAAGGTGCAGGGCTGCAAGTGATGACACCAGTTGCTGGTGAAGCGATCACGCTTGATGATGTCAAAGATGAAGTATTTTCTTCTCGAGCAATGGGGGATGGATTAGCCGTTTATCCATCAGCCGGCGATATTTATGCGCCACTTACTGGTACGGTTGTGACAGTTTTTCCAACTGGACATGCTTTTGGGATCCAATCAGCTGCTGGGACGGAAGTGTTGGTTCATATCGGCTTAGACACGGTTGATTTAGCAAAAGGCGTGTTTGAGATTTCGGTGAAACAAGGGGATCAAGTCGTGAAGGGGCAAAAAATTGGCACCTTTGATTTAGCAAAAATTATTGAAAAGGATATGATCCGACAACCATGTTGGTCTTTACCAGTGTGATCAAAGAAGATGCATTGACAGTTGTGGATCAAGCGAAAAAAGACGTTACCGCATTGGTAGCAAATGATTTATTAAAAGGAGCGATTTCATGAGTGTATTTCCAAAAAATTTCCTATGGGGCGGCGCGATCGCCGCAAATCAAGCCGAAGGAGCTTATTTGGAAGGAGGAAAAGGATTAAGCGTAGCAGATATTTTACCAGTTGGTGAAAAACGTATTGAGCAAGTTTCACTGCAGCTTGAGGAGGACAACTTTTATCCGAGCCATGAAGCCATCGACTTTTATCATCGGTACCCAGAAGACATTGAACTGTTTGCGGAAATGGGCTTGAAGTGTCTGCGCACCTCAATTGCTTGGAGTCGCATTTTTCCGAATGGGGATGAAACGGAACCCAATGAAGCAGGTTTACAATTTTATGATGACTTATTTGATGCCTTGAATGAAAAAGGGATCCAACCAGTTGTTACGTTAGCTCACTTTGAGACACCACTGCATTTGGTGACGAAATATGGTGGTTGGCAAAATCGTGCACTGATCGATTTTTTTGATCGGTATACAAAAGTGGTTTTTGCACGCTATAAAGGGAAAGTGAAATATTGGATGACTTTCAATGAAATCAACCATACCCATACGATCCCGTTACTCGCAGCAGGTATCGATGTGTTTTCTTTCGAGACTGAAGAAGAAAAATTACAGGCACTTTATCAAGCGAGTCATAATATGTTTGTTGCAAGTGCCAAAGCAGTTTTGAATGGGAAGGCAGTAGATGAAAACAATCAGATTGGCTGTATGCTGTCACTGAGTCCGATTTACCCTGCCACGTGCAACCCGCAAGATGTTTTTGAATCGTATCAACTGCGCCGTCGTTCCTTGTTCTATAGTGATGTGCAATTGCGAGGAGCATATCCTGAATACTTCGAACGCATCGTGAAGGATAATCATCTGTTGCTGGACATTACAGAAGAAGATCTAGCGATCATTAAAGCGGGGACCTGCGATTATTTAGGCTTTAGTTTTTACCGTAGCTCATTGCATGAAGCAGGCATGAAAATTTTAGGTAATACTGGCGGATTATTGGGGAAAAAGAATCCTTACCTAAAAGAAACTGCCTGGGGATGGCCGATCGATCCGTTGGCATTACGCTATGTTTGCAGCGAATTGACTGATCGTTATCAAAAACCATTATTTATCGTTGAAAACGGAATTGGTTTAAAGGATGTTGTCAATGAAGATGGATCGATCGTCGATGAAGAACGGATGGCCTATTTGAAAGACCATATAGAAGCAATGGCGGAATCGATCAAAGATGGCGCAACGATTCTAGGCTATACATGGTGGGGACCAATCGATATCGTTTCTGCGGGGACAGGAGAGATGGAAAAACGATACGGCTTTATCTATGTTGATAAGCAAAATGATGGTAGCGGAGATCTTTCCCGCAAGAAAAAAGCTAGTTTTGCGTATTATCAGCAAGTGATCGCCACGAATGGGGAAGCGTTGGCGTACGAATCATTTTTGAAAGGCGGCAAGTAAAATGAAAAGTTATTTTCCAAAAGATTTCCTCTGGGGTGGAGCAACAGCTGCCAACCAAGTTGAAGGAGGTTCTGGGATCGATGGAAAAGGCTTGTCGGTTTCTGATGTCTATCTATTCGATTCCTCCATGCCGAAAGAACGATGGACTGACCAATGGCATATGATGACTCATCAGCAAGTTGCAGAAGCACAGGATCCAAACAGCACGAAATACTATCCGAAAAGACAGGGCATCGATTTTTATCATCACTTTAAAGAAGATATTCGTTTATTTGCTGAGATGGGCTTCAAAGCCTATCGGATGTCAATTGCCTGGACACGGATCTTTCCAAAGGGGGATGAGGTAGACCCAAACGAAGCTGGATTGGCATTTTACGACGCAGTCTTTGATGAGTGTTTGAAGTATGGGATCGAACCAGTAGTATCACTATCCCATTATGAAATGCCATTGTATTTAGTGACTGAGTATGGAGGATGGCCGAATCGGCAAGTGATCGACTTTTACGTCCGTTTTGCCAAGACGGTGATTGAGCGATACCAAAAGAAAGTCAAATACTGGGTGACTTTTAATGAAATCAATTGTGTCAAACACCATCCATATGTTAGTGTCGGGATCATTGAAGAAGGTCATCCTAATATTGAACAAGACAAGTACCAAGGGGCGCACCATCAATTTGTCGCCAGCGCAATCGTGACTGACTATTGCCATCGATTGATTCCGGATGCCAAGGTCGGCTGTATGATCAGCTATCAATTATTAACGCCGTACAGCTGTGATCCAGACGATGTTCAAAAAACAGTCGAAAGTCAACGAACCTCACTCTTTTTCAGTGATGTGCAGGCAAGAGGCTATTATCCAGCATATGCCAACCGCATGTTTGAAGAAAAAGGAGTGGAATTGGTGATCGAACCAGGAGACTTAGAAGTCATCCGGGAAAACCCTGTGGATTTTGTTTCCTTTAGTTACTATATGTCCAGTGCAGTCAGCGCGCATCCAGAACGATTGGAAAGTGCTGTCGGGAATTTGATTACTGGTGGGATCAAAAACCCCTATTTGCCAAGCAGTAAATGGGGCTGGCAGATCGATCCCAAAGGGTTGCGAACCGCATTGAATCAACTCTATGACCGCTACCAAAAACCTTTGTTTATTGCCGAAAACGGTTTGGGAGCAGAGGATGTCGTAAACGAAGATGGCACGATCGATGATTTTTATCGAATCGACTATCTGCGTCAGCATATTGAACAAATCAATGAAGCATTGCATGATGGCGTCGAGGTCTTTGGCTATACGGCATGGGGCTGCATCGATATCATCAGTGCTTCGACCTCACAAATGTCGAAACGCTATGGTTTTATCTATGTCGACCAAGACGATGAAGGCAATGGCACAAAGAAACGCATCAAGAAAGCGTCATTTGATTGGTACAAAAAAGTAATTGCTTCAAACGGCGCAACTCTTTGATTTTTGATTCTTCCAGATAAAGCAATTGCTAGGCTTAATCATAAGGTTTCTTAACAATTTCGCTTTTTATCAAGAAAAAAGCCCAACTTTATTTGCTATTTTATTTTAACCGTGCTATGATGAATAGGTAAAGTTCTGATATGTTAATACTTGTTTATCTTTTCTATTGATACACACTTCAATTACACATCATTTTCTATTACAAACAAATAAACACAGTCGATGTGTAATATGGAGGTATACGTTTATGAATAACGGTACAGTAAAATGGTTTAATGCAGATAAAGGTTTTGGATTTATTACAGGTGAAGACGGCAATGATGTATTTGCTCACTTCTCAGCTATCCAAGGCGACGGCTTCAAAACTTTAGAAGAAGGTCAAGCAGTGACTTTCGACGTTGAAGAAGGCCAACGTGGCTTACAAGCAACAAACATCGTTAAAGGTTAATTGACGTTAACAAGCGAGAATCCATTGGGTTCTCGCTTTTTTTTTTATTTTATATAAATATTGAAATGGATCGGGTTTTGTTGACCTGCTACAAGAGAATAGTTGCAGGTTTTGAGTACCTGACATGGTAAATAGTACATCTTTGATTTCACTATTCAACTAGCCCTAAGCGTTGCGTTAATCTTACCCATGATTTCTCATTCGATGATAAGCGTATCAAAAGAGGAAAAGAGAAAGAGGGCACTATACCGTATTCAATAAATAAATGCCGTTCAAAGTAAATGAAAAAGTGATTGAATAGGTTTAGGAACATCGCTATCAATAAAAGCAATGATCGCTCGTGATTCAAATGGCATGTCTCATTTGAATGGAATAAAGAAACAGGTACAATGGAAAATGCCACGATTCAATATATGGTCCCCCGTACTTATACAAGAGTAATCGATGTGAAAGATCGATAATTCTTATTCGTTTCATCGATATTGTCTTGAATGAATTGTAAAAGTAGAATATATTGATACAAATTAGCTACTTTTTTTATTGCGATTGGAACAAAGATGATTACATTTCGAGGGGGATTTATATGAAGCCAAAAGAAATACTTTGCCAATGGGTTGATGCGTTTAATCAGGCAGATGTAGAAAGTATTTCAGAATTATATGATGACAATGCAATCAATCATCAGGTTGCCAATGAGCCAGTTATTGGGAAAGAAGCGATAAAGCAGATGTTTGAGCAAGATTTTTCTAACGCAAAAATGGTTTGTATCGTGGAGAATATTTTCGAAGATGGACAATGGGCAATTTTAGAGTGGCGTGACCCTTTAGGTTTGAGAGGCTGCGGTTTTTTTCAAATAATAAATGATAAAATTTTATTTCAAAGAGGCTACTGGGATAAATTATCTTTTTTAAAACAGCACGACTTACCTATTGAATAAAAGGAATTCCTTTATACGAATGGTTAGCAGATATGCATGACAGGAAGGTTAATCGCTTCACGTAAAATTCTTAAAGGGCAACACTGTATGAAAACAAAGCTTTTTGTTTAAGTAATGTTTAAGAATAAGTACGTTTTCTTCCATTTGCACTCTGTCTCATGGTATAGTTATTTATAAGCGACAAATATTTTTGTACCACACGTTACTTGTTTTGAAGAAATTTATTCAAACCTGGCGTAACTTCAGAGTTACAAGGATACAATAGAGGTTAGGGATTGTATCGTTTAAATGAGAAATAAATAATAGTAGTAATAGTATGCTGCACTTTCAAAGAATAAATATTGACTCGTCAGATAGCCTTCTCGTTTACCCAAACGAGAGGGCTATCGTTCATTAGAAAAGAAAAAGTGTCTTTTTCCTAAAAGAAAGGAAGAAGACACTTTTTGGCTTTATTCTGCTGTGAGGGGGATCGTCAGCTTGCGATCATCGGTTTGATCGTCCAGCATTGAATCGACATATTGCTTCAAAAAGTAAGAATAGGTCGCTAACCACTGATACTCCTCGGAATCTTTGATGGCAGCTATTTTCTCGGCTGAGTAAGTATCATTGCCAGTAAAAAGGGCAGTGTTCAGCTTCGTGACAAACGTGCATAGTTGTGTGATCTGGGCATCTGACAGTTCAGACACGGCGGACAATTGGTCGCGAACCAGTTGGTCGGTATCATTTTCAAAAACACTCTTCTGGTAGTTTTGATAGTCCAGCAACTGTTCATCAGTTTGCTTCGTTTCAGCCGCCCAAGCATCGAGATCAATTTGACGAGCTTCATAGTCGATTTCCTTTTCGGAAAGAGAAAGGACGCCGTAGCCTAATTCTGCTGTTGAATAAGACCCAGTGACTGCTTCATAAAGCGAATCATTCCCTTCGTTAATGTCTTGAATGTGGATATGACCAGAGAAAACGGCTGGCACGTTGAAACGGTCCAACAAAGTGACAGTTTCGGAGGCATTGTCGAGAACATAACCGTCTTGTAACAACTCATTATGACTGAACAAGTTATGGTGTAAAAAGACCAGTGGTACTTGCTCTGCTTCTTTTGTCAGGGTTAATTGCTCCTCCAACCAAGTTAGAGTAGCTGGTTTCAACTCACCATTCGTTGTAGGATCATCCCAATTAACCTCAGAATCGTAGATACATGAATCGAGCAAAAAGAGGCGATACTTGTCATTTAACTGAATGCTGTAGCTAAGGGAAGACTTGTCGATACTGTTGGCTTTTTCGTAACCTTCAGCAAAAATCGTTTGAAAATCCTCAGGACTGATTTGATCGGCATAGTATTCCTTTTCACCTTTAAATGCTCGCGCCCAACCATTGTAAATCTCGTGGTTGCCAGGTAATGCTAAAACCATAATGTCAGCTTCTTGCAATGGTTCAAGTAATCTTGCCAACTCTTGAGCACTTGCTTTCTCGCCATTGAGCGTCATGTCACCAGTCAAAATAATTCCCGTGGGTTTCTCTTTTAAGGCTTGATCGGTGAAGGCCTCGATTGATTGTTCTTGATACGTCATCTCTTTGCCAGCAGCTCCTTGTGTGAAGGTCTGAAAGGCTTCGCCATTATCATGAAGCGTGGAGGAAAGAAAATGAATATCACTTAAGAGCCAAAACTCACTGTTGCTTGCCTGTTGCAATGGAGTATCGGCTTCATGCACCTTACGAAATTGAAAGAATAACAGGAAACAGGTGACTAAAAGTGTAAGAAGTGCCAATGGCCAAAACCATTTTTTGTGTGTACGAATCGCGATTCCCTCCTCGCTTGTTTTATTTATTATAGAAAGGAATAGGGATCTTGTCACATAAATGGTCTTTTTTTGAATGATTTCTTGTTTTCATAGTTTTTCTTTTAAGATAATTCCGAAAAAACTATAAATGCTATTAATTAGGTGTTTTTATGGGGAAAAAATAACTAAAATGGAAAGAACGTCACTTTTTGAAAATGAAAAGGAAACGCGGTGATTTATTCAGAAACGTTGATTTAACGGTCTTTAATTGTCCTGTTATTTATCGCTGAGATAAAGGGAGTGTTAGATTGAAACATTTTTGTAACATTTCCTTTATCTGTGTGTCATATCATTATGGTAGAATTCATTTGTCGTTAAATCGAACATTAAACTTTCTTAGACAAAATTAAGTTTTTATAAAGGCAGTTCATCTGTCAAATCAACCAGCTAGTCGGAGGAAAAACGAGTGAAGAATAGTTTGTTATCAGCATTAATGGTGTGTTCACTAACATTAACCGCAGTTGCAGCACCTGCATTAGCATTTGCAGATTCCATTGATGATCAAATCGAGCAGCAAGACCAAAAAATCAATTCTCTTAAAGGTCAGCAAGCTGACGCCCAATCACAGATCGATTCTCTAGAAGCAGAAATTGAAACAGTGAGTGCAAAAGTTGCTTCATTAGAAGCAAAACAAGTTGAGTTAGGTCAAGAAGCTGAGAAATTGCAAGACAAAATCGCAACATTGAAATTGCGTATTGCCAAACGTGAAGAAGCAATCCAAAAGCAAGCCCGTGATGTACAAGTTAACGGTCAAAGCACCAATTTCATTGATGCTGTTTTAGAAGCAGACTCTTTAACGGATGTTATCGGTCGCGTACAAGCGATGACAACGATCGTCAATGCGAACAATGATTTAGTTGAACAACAAAAACAAGACAAACAAGATGTTGAAGACAAAGTCAAAGAAAACGAAAGCAAGATCCAAGAAGTTGCTGCAAACCAAGCAGAACTTAGCCAACAAAAAGATGCCATTGCAGCAAAACAAGCTGATTTAAATGTCTTGAAAGCAAACTTAGCAGCTGAACAAGCAACTGCTGAAAAAGACAAAGATGCATTGAACAAGAAAAAACAAGAAGCAGAAGCTGAAAAAGCCCGTGTCTTGAAAGAACAACAAGAAGCTGCTGCTGCTCAAAAAGCAGAAGAAGAAAGACAAGCCGCTGCTTTGAAAGAAGCGCAAGAAGCTGCTGCTCAATCAACGGAGAGCACAACAGAGAATACAACTGCTTCTACTGAAACAGCAACAAGTAGTTCTTCAAGCAACACAAGCTCAAGCAGCAATACCAGCAGTTCTAATAGCTCAAGTTCATCGAACGCAGGCTCTTCAAACACTGGTTCAAGCAATTCAAGTTCAAATAACTCAGGTTCAAATTCTTCATCAAACAATGATTCTACCGGAAGTACTTCTACTGGCGGCGGAAAAGATCATTCAAGCTCAGGTAACATGTATGCTTGGGGTCAATGTACTTGGTACGTGAAAAGCCGTGCTCCTTGGGTAGGTACTTACTGGGGTAACGGAGCACAATGGGGTGCGTCAGCTGCAGCTGATGGGTACACTGTCAATGGTACACCAGCAGCCGGTGCCGTTGTAGTCTTTGCCGCTGGTCAATCAGTTGGTGGCGTTTGGACTGCTGATCCAACTTATGGTCACGTAGCCTATGTTGAATCATACAACCCATCAAACAATACGATCACGATCTCTCAAGGCGGAATGGGCTTTGACAGTCCTGGTGGACCAAACACTGCAACATTGAGCGCATCTGGATATACTTACATCCATCGCTAATCAAATCAAAAGCAAAGCATCAACGCAATCGCGTTGATGCTTTTTTATTTGATCGATAGCTTTTTCACTTCTTGATCAGTTAGGTGAGAGAACTACCCGGAGAAACAAGATAGGGTTCTCTCAAATCTAATCAAGCTACTATTCAAGGAGTGAGAAACGGCGAAAAGGTTCCTTTTGAAGTTACTACCAGTTCTTCCATTGCCCGAGAAATCGCCGTATAGAGAATCCGTCGATCTTGATC
Organism: Enterococcus sp. OL5; assembly: GCF_006491895.1. Classification (NCBI taxonomy): domain Bacteria; kingdom Bacillati; phylum Bacillota; class Bacilli; order Lactobacillales; family Enterococcaceae; genus Enterococcus; species Enterococcus sp. OL5. The sequence continues at coordinate 105,689 of NZ_VHIL01000006.1, read as the reverse complement.
GGTATGATAATTTTCTTCTGAAACATCATATAAAAGAACCTGCTTAAATTCCAATCCTTTGGCAAGATGAATCGGTAAAACCGTTCCATGAAATGACACGGCCTGTTTATCGAAGAACTGTTTGAGCTCCTCACTAGATCGACTATCTTTGGTGATGATCGTTACTGGCTGCTTAAGTTCCTTTACTATGTCTACCAAGGCAACGTCAGTCAGATTGGCATAAAACTGTGGCAACTTTCCTGCTGGTCGAACGGCAGAGATGTTTAAATTGGTTTCTTTTGGCAGCATTTGGGCAAATAATCGTGTGATTGCACCGCTAGACCGATAACTCGTAGTCAGCTGATACGTTTCGAGGGATTTCGCCTGTTGTTGAAACAACGTTTGGATTTCTGATACGGTGATGGCACTTGTAAAGATCGCCTGTTGCTGATCCCCCACGAGGGTAAAAGCGGTCATAGGAAAAAGACATAATAGAAACTGAATTTGTGCTGGCGTATAATCTTGGACTTCATCAATAAACAGATAGCGCAACGCAGGGACAGGTTGTTTTTCGGCAAGCAAATGACGAATCAGCAATAGACAAACGGTATAATCCAAACTAGCTGTTGTTTGTGTCAAAGTGATCTGTCCATGAGTAAAATAGTCGGCACTGTCTGCTAACAATCGTTTCGTATCAAACCAAGTAAGGTCGTTGATTTGTTTCGTAACTTTTGCATATTTTTTCTTCAGGAGGCGAAGGGCTGCTTTCTGAATTGTTTTTTCTGAATCATCCTTTAAAACTGTCCCTAATAGGGAGCGCTGTTCGTCTTCAGTCAAAGAACGAACTTGGTCGTGAACATTTGCTGCTAAGGCATTTTTTTGCAGTCGTTCCTCCCAAGCGTAAGCCAATTTCTTTTTGACTGCTTGGATGCGATCGCGCAAGGATGCCTGCTTCGGTGTCTCTTGGAAGAAAGTCTCGATCGTTTCTTCAGAAAAAAGGACGACATTTTTTCTTTTGATTGGTTTAAAATGAAGCACAAGTTCTTCAGGCAGCTGTTTGCTCAAGGATTGAAGAAAGCGGCTGAAGTCCGCACTGCGCAAAAGGTCGATTGCTTCACTGGGTGTTTGCTGAATGCGGTCAAAATACGCCTCTTCCGATTCTAAGTCAACGCTAGGAAATGTTTGGCAAAACTGCCGCATGGTCAGCGTCAATGGATTTTTTTCCCCGAGGGAAGGCAGCACTTGCGAAATATAATCAATAAACCGAGAATTCGGGGAGAGGATCAAGACATTCTCTGCGGTCATCTCTTCACGAAAATGGTACAGCAAAAAGGCGATCCGCTGCATGACAGCAGACGTTTTTCCGCTTCCAGCAACACCGTTGACCAGTAGGTTTTTATGCGCTAAGTCACGGATGATGACGTTTTGTTCGTGTTGGATCGAAGCAGTGATATCTTGCATTTTTTGGCTATTATTGGCTTCAAGGGCTGCCAGTAACACTTCATCTTGAATCGCCACTGAGGTATCAAAGGCTTGCTTCAAGTGATCTTTTTCGATAATAAATTGTCGGCGATGTTCAAGAGCGGCAGAAATCGTCTGATTGTTCACTTGATAAGAGACCTGGCCCAAGCGTTTGGCATAGAACAATTCGGCAATTGGGGAGCGCCAATCATAGATCAGCCCTTCCTTATTTTCATTAACAAAACCATTGATCCCAATGTAAAAATCTTCTATCGTTTCCTCATCTTCAAATTGTAGGGAGATTTTACCAAAGTAGGGACTGTCCAGTAGACGGTCGATGGCAGCTAATTCACGTTCAGCAGATTGAAGAGCGGCGTTCATTTGGTCGATCTCACGATTCTTACTTTCGATGGCAGCAAAAGTATCTAAACGGTCAGCAAAATTATCAAAGTTTAAGCGAATCTCTTCGCCGATGCTTTGCATCGCAAGGCGATCTTTTTTTCTGTCTTCAGTCAAGAAACTGCTCAGTACTGTCTTTCGTGTCAGCAATTGCTGGTACGTGTCTGCGAGATGCTTCTTTTCAGCCTTTAGGTCGTTCATTCAGACTCACATCCATTCTCCAAAGTATCTCAATTATACGAGCATTCACCAAAAATACTAGTCTATTTTTTTGACTCTGGATGCGGTATAATAATAGTGGGAAGAGGTAGCTGATTGTTCCAATGTCATAGGAGCAAGCAGAATGCGTCTATTTTTTTGTTTTTAAAATGAGAAAAAGGGTCATTGCTTGTGTTTTTGAAGGGGCTGTTTATACTGAATATAGAGAAAAATACAAAGCGAAAAATCGTTGAGGGAGTGTCAACATGTCCAAACTATTGTCACCAGTGAAGCTAGCGAATTTAACATTGGCCAACCGCGTCGTTATGTCGCCGATGTGTATGTATGAAGTAAAAAAAGAAGACGGTGTTGCGGAACCCTTTCATTTTGTTCACTATGGGGCGCGAGCATTAAGCAAAGTCGGCTTGATCATTATTGAAGCGACTGCCGTTGAACCAGACGGACGAATCACAAACAATGATCTAGGGCTATGGAATGAAGAACAGCAAACAGAGCTGACGAAATTGGTGGAACTGCTGCATGGGTTCGATGCGCAAGTAGGCATCCAACTAAGCCATGCAGGACGAAAAGCAGTTGATGCCAGCAATCCTTTGGCACCAAGTGCCGTTGCCTTTAACGAACGCTACCCGTTACCGTCAGAAATGACCCTGTCGGAGATCAAACGGGTGCAAGATAGTTTTGTTCAGGCTGCCCAACGAGCAGCCAATGCGGGTGTCACGATGATCGAACTTCATGGGGCTCATGGCTACTTGATGGACCAATTTCTTTCGCCTTTCGTCAATCAACGCACCGACCAGTATGGTGGTTCTTTAGAGAATCGCTATCGCTTTGTAAAAGAAACGGTACAAGCAGTTCGGATGGTCTTTTCTGGGTCCTTGTGGATGCGCTTGTCATTGACAGACTATGAAGAACCAGGTCGCCAAAATTCGTTGGAAGATTGGCAGCAAGTAGCCCAATGGCTTCAAGCAGATGGCATTGATTGTCTTGACTGTTCCACAGGCGGTGTGGTGGATAAAAAGCCTAATATTCCGATCTATGATGGCTACCAAGTGCCCTTTGCTGCAGCTATCAAGCAAGTGGTTGATATTCCCGTAGCAGCAGTCGGTTTATTGGATAATCCTGATCTTTGCGAATATCTTTTGCAAACCAATCAAGTGGATTTGGTTTTACAAGGTCGCGCATTGATCAGAAATGTCAACTGGTTGGTAGATGCAGCGGCTAAACTTCACGATAAGTCCTTTCAGGCGTACAATGATTCCTACCAACGCGGGGTGAAGCGTTGATTCATTTGATAAAAAATTCTCCTAGAAGAAAATTCTTCTTAGGCGATTTTTTTAGTCTGTTAGAATATTTTTCAAACAAGTGATGAAAGAGCAATAAGCAAAGCCAGAAACAAGTGTCTTGCTTGTTTCTGGCTTTTTTTACATAGAAAAGCATTATCCTGAGGAATCTTTCTGCTTCATGCTACACTTAAAAAAGAAACGGAGGGAAATCAAGATGTTGACAACAGATCGGTTCTTTCACGGCCACGACAAGCAGACCGCTTTTTTTGAAGGCTGGTACCATAAGCACCAAATCGGTGAAGAAGTCTATGCTTTTATTCCTGGTTTTTCGATTCAAAAAGACGGGACCAAAGAAGTGTTCATTCAAGTGATCAATCATGAGGGCGCGCATTACTTTTCCTTTCCGGAAACTGACTTTCAAGTGTCAGAAGAGGAGCGTAAAGTAACGATTGGTGACAATATCTTTAGTGAAGCAGGCATTCAAGTCTCTTTAAAAAATAACGATCTTCAAGTACAAGGAGCAGTAAAATACAACGACCACAAACCGATTCAGCGGACACGTTATGCGCCGAGTATCATGGGGCCTTTTTCGTATCTGTCATTTATGGAGTGCTACCACGGTGTCTTGAGCATGAGTCATACCTTAGAAGGTACGCTGTACTGGAACGAAGAACCAATCGATTTTACGAACGGGATCGGTTATTTGGAAAAAGATTGGGGAACCTCCTTTCCAGCAGCTTATGTTTGGGTTCAGTGCAACAGCTTTGATGCGCCAGATGTTCGGTTCTTTTTCTCCGCAGCCGACATTCCCTTTGCTGGTTTTGCTTTTTTGGGAACGATTTGTGTTCTGCAAGTCGGCAGCCAAGAATATCGTTTTGCTACTTATCATGGTGCAAAGATTCATGATGTCAAACGCACGGAAGACCGTTTAGTGATCCATCTCAAACAAAAACAGTGGCTGCTGACGATCGAAGTTTTGACGAAAGAAGGCCATTCGTTGTTAGCACCTTCTATTGGACAAATGAATCGGATCATTCGCGAAAGCGCCAGTACGGAAATCACCTTAACCCTTTTAGAAAATGGGCAAGAGATCTTAAGGCAGACAGGGAAGTCGGCTGGTTTTGAAGAAGTAGCGAATTTGCGAGGATTTCACTATTAAAAAATGCAGAAAAATTCGTTTCTTTTGATATACTAGTAGATAGTTACTGCGAAAATACGTATATTTGGAGGGAAATGAATGGAAAAAATAACGAATGAGACACTGTTTGAACTGAAAACGATTGCGCAGCCTGCAGTGGGGCAAAATCAGGTTTTTTACTTGGAAACGGCAGTCAACCAAGAGACCAATACGTATGATTCAGCGATTTATAGTATTGACCCAAAGACCAACGAACGGCGTGAGTGGGGCACAGAAGCGACGACCCACAACAGCCTAAAGGTCTCGCCAGATGAGCAATGGCTCAGTTTTGTGACGACCGATCCAAAGAAAGGTGAAAGTACGTTATGGACGATGCCAGTGTCCGGCGGCAAGCCCCAAGCACTTGTCACTGAGAAGGGTCTGGGGGACTATTTTTGGAAGCAAGACGCAACGGCGGTCTATTATAAGCTGGCACAAGAAGAGATGCTCTCAGAGTATCAAGACGACACAGAAAAGACGGACAAGCAAAAGGAATTTCCACAAGTAAAAGCTACTACGAAAGTCAATTACTTGGCGGATGGCGTCGGCTTTTTAAAAGAAAAAAAACATGCCATCGTCAAAAAAACGATCGTGACACAAGAAACGGAACTGATCTTTGAGCATGATTCTCCCTTTGTTTTTTCTGGCATCGCGGATGATCAGAAGACGTTGTTCCTCACCTTTGACAAAGAGGAAGAAGACGAGTGGGATTATGGCTCGAAGGTTTGTCTCCTAAATAGTCAGACGAAAAAGACAGAAAGTTTAGAAAACATTCTGCCAGAAGGAACGTATACTTTTGCTGCAGCGCGCAATGATCAGCTATTACTATTAGGCAATGATCTTTCCTATGGTTTTGTGACCTTGGATGATTTGTTTTTGGTCGACTTAAAAACGAAAGCAGTCAAAAATCTTTCCAAGGAGTTAGATGTTGCCTTTGGCAATGCGATCATCAGTGATTTTCAGCAAAAAAATCGCGGCGTAGCGATCACCTGGTTGACGGATGACACATTCCTTGTACCCGTAACGGAGCATGGCAAGCTACAATTGTACCGTGCCACGACCCAAGGAGAATGGACCAAACTCATTGATGAAAAAATGGATATCCTCGATGCGGCGATCTATTCAGAAGCCAAACTTGCTGTTGCTTATGCGACGCCAACGATCCCTAGTCGTTTAGGCTTGATTGACTTAACAAGTGGCGAAGTAACCGATCTATACGATCCCAACCAAGCAGTTATGTCACAGTTAGCGATCAGTAAACCCGAAGCATTTTGGTACGAAGGAGCAGATGGTTGGCAAATTCAAGGCTGGTATTTACCCCCGACCGAAACACAAGAAAGTCATCCAGCAATTTTGTACATCCATGGCGGTCCGCAAGTCTGCTACGGTGAAACATTTTTCCATGAGATGCAAGTCCATGCCGCTAACGGTTATGGGGTCGTCTTGTTGAACCCTCGTGGCGGGCAAGGGTACGGTCAGACGTTTGTCAAATCGATTTTAGGTGATTATGGCAATAAAGATTATCAAGACCTATTGTTGGGGGTTGATGCCGTGGTGGCAAACCATCCAGAAATTGATACGAACACGATCCATGTAGCTGGCGGCAGCTATGGTGGCTTTATGACCAACTGGATCGTTGGCCATACCGATCGTTTTTGTGCAGCAGTTACGCAACGCTCGATCTCAAATTGGATCAGCTTTTATGGGACGAGCGACATTGGACCTGCCTTTGTCAAATTCCAATTGTTGCGGGAACTTGATGCGATCGAAGGACTTTGGAAGATGTCGCCTTTGGCCTATGCCAGCCAAGTCAAGACACCTACGCTAGTCCTCCATGGGGAAAATGATTTGCGATGTCCGCAAGAACAAGGACAGCAGTTTTACATGGCGTTGCAGCGTCAAGGCGTCGATACGAAGCTGATGCTGTTTCCTCAATCCTCTCATGGTTTATCACGCAATGGCTTGCCGAACTTGCGGATAGAACGCTTGCAGGCGATCAGTGAATGGCTTGCATCACATGAGAACAAATCAGTAAATTAACCGAAAGAAATCACCTGATAAAGGATCACGACATGGGCTGCTTGAAAAGCCCGACCAGTGATTCCTTAAAGATCAGGTGGTTTTTTGCGCGATCAAAAGCTACAGGTTCCTGTTACCTTGCCGCCAATAACAGCGACGATTGAAAACAAATTCATATGACGTTTTCTTCACTTGTTAAATAACAAAAAGAAGAAATAGTTTTGCTTGCTTCCTGTGTTTTAGTGTGATATGATACAAAACGTAATCGTTACACTTTAACCTTTTTTGGTGTGACGCAAGAGAAAGGAGCTGGTTATTATGAGAAACAATATTATTTTGGCATGTGTGGAGACAGGGGAAAGACTTTATTTGACCAATAAGAACCAGCGCAATACGCCGGAACGTTTAGAATTAAAAAAATATTCACCAAAGTTGCGGCGCAGAGCGATTTTTCGTGAAATCAAGAAATAGGAAGGAAAATAACTGAATGGCAAAAAAATCAAAAATTGCAAAATACAATAAACAAGTACAACTCATCGAACAATACCGAGCAGTACGCCAAGAACTAAAAGCGCAAGGAGATACCCAAGCATTGGCCAAACTACCGAAGGATTCGAATCCAACTCGTTTGAAAAAACGGGATATGATCGATGGTCGTCCTCGCGGCTACATGAATAAATTCGGCATGTCACGGATCAATTTCCGTAAGCATGCACACCTCGGAGAAATTCCCGGCGTTACAAAAGCAAGCTGGTAACAGAAAGGAGTCAACATGGAAAAAACGGACTTGTCTAGTGCGTATCGACGTTTAAAGAGCCCGAACATCAAAACAAGGAAACGCGCATTAAAAATCATTCATGAATTTAAACGAAACAAACGAAAAAATGCATTGCAGCTGCGTGCATAATGAAAAAGTGAAAGAAAGTTGGAAATGACATGGCAGTACCTGCAAGAAAAACATCAAAAGCAAAAAAGAATAAGCGTCGGACCCACTATGGTGTCAAATCCCCAGCGATTTCGTTTGATGGGACAACAGGAACCTTCAAGCGCAGTCACCATGTATCTTTAGCAGAATATAAAGCGCAGCACCCGATCGAAAAGAATTAACGCCGTCTTATGACGCCGTCCAGAAAGCAGGGGGAAAATGGAGATCATCTATCCGTCATTGATTGAAGAAGCCTACCATCACAGTAAAAAATTTCATCCTGAGATCACCAAAGAGGCCATCTATCGCCATTTTTACGAAGCCGGCTTGATCAAAGAAAACGGCGATCCGACGGAAAAAGCCTTGTCAGAAGGGGTCGTTAAAGATTATACTGAGGACTGGGATCTTACCTTTGAAGAATTTTTGATGATCTACCCCGTGTTTCGTTCCTTTGACTCAAAGCATTTCAAGAAGATCGAGCATTTTTGGGAAATGGATTTGGCTTTGCAAGAAAAAATTCTTGACCAATGGGAGCAAGAAACCTTCACAGAGGAAGAGATCATTGATTTAACTGCTTTTTTTGAAGAGCGATTACCTTCTAAAAAGAAACAGTGAATGAACCGTGAAAGGCGTACATGTGATGAAAAAGACGATCCAGCCATTTTTAAAACTTTTAAAACCCTATGATTATCTGCTGTTTGTTCTATTAGTTGTCGGCTCTTTTTTACCGCTTTTTCTATTTGAAGCGCAAGCCCAAAGTGATACTGGGGATCGTTATGCGATTGTACGAATCAATGGGGAAGAAGTTGACCGTTTCAACTTGGAAGAAATCGATGCGATGGAAAAAACGTATTATCCAGCAGAAGGTCAGTACAATATCGTCGAGATCAAAGATGGTGCGATCCGAGTGCGTGAAGACAATAGCCCGGACCAAATTGCTGTCAAAACCAGCTGGATCTATCGCAATGGACAGACGAGCATTTGCCTGCCTCATAAGCTAGTGATTGAGATCAAGCAAGCTGGTGCTTCTGACTATTTGATTTATTAATCGAACTTCGTGGTAGTTGGAAACTACACTATTTTGTGTTGGTGGGAAATCGTTGGATTTTCTACTGACACTTTTTTATTGAAAATATAAAATAAGTGCGTCTAACTGGAGGCAATCTGTTGAACAAATCCTTTAAACCTAGAAAAACAGTTCAGCATTACGAAGCATTGGTTGCGTCTAAATCGCTTGTCCAATAAAGAGGAACGAAAACCCTAAAAATCCTTTTTTATGAAGGGCTATAAGTTGAAGATTTTTTTTATTTGCGATAGGCTATTAGTAAAGCGTTCGGGAGATGAAAACACATGAAATTTAAATTGAATCTAAAAGAAAAAGTAACGGAAGTTGCAGAGCATGTCTATGATGTGGTGAAAAAGGAAGATTATGCGATTCGTGTGGCTCCAAAAGGAATCAAAGTAACGAAACAGCGCAAGACGAAAGACACGATCAAATGGCGTTCAAAGAATCACTAATTGAGGAATAAAAAAGAAACTGCATATTCGCAGCTTCTTTTTTTTATTCCTCAATCTCAATCCCCAAGACAGTCAGGTGGCCGTTTGCCACCAGTTTGATGACAAGTTTTGCTAGATGGTCGGGTGTCATCGTTGTTTCTGCCGTTAGCCACCAATGCAAGGTACCAACAAATATCGAGGTCATATAGTCAATGATGAAGTCTAAGGGCACTTCAATGTCTCCTTCGGTGATTCTCAACGTTGAAAAGATCTCTTGGTAACGTTCAGTCAAAATCAGGCCCAACTTTTTACGGATGATCTCAATGGCAGAGGCATCCATGATCGTCAAATAAAAGGAACGATTGTTTTGAATGTGTAAAAAAAGTTCGGTCATGGCTGCTTCGATTTTGCGGATTTTGATGCGATTGCCTTGAACAAAATCTTCAAAATCAAGAATCGCGGTAAATGATTCGACAGCCAAGTCAAATATCTTTTCATACAAGTCTTGTTTGTCTTTGTAATGGGCATAAAAGGTTGCACGGTTGATCATGGCTTCATCGGCGATATTTTGGACAGTCACTTGCTCGAAGCCTTTTTCTTCCACTAAGCGGATAAAAGCTTCAATAATGTACTTATTGGTTCGTTTGACACGTAAATCCAATTTTTTCATATTGTGAATTTCCTTTCAAAATAAACAACAAAAAACGGGTAATTGTTGTTTATCCCACACCTTCCTTAGAATTGTTTGTTGAATTATCAATTAAAAGAATTACAATGAACATAAGTATTATAACAAACGGCTTGTTAGATAATCAACAAAGTGTTGTTTAGATGGAGGCAACAAATGAAAAAATATAAGGCGGGCATCGATGTCGGTTCAACAACGGTCAAGATGGTTCTGTTAGATGAAGGCAATCAAACGTGTTTTTCAAGGTATGAACGACACTATGCAGACATCCAAAAGGCAGCGGAAAAAATTATTAAAGAAGCGCAAGCAGTAATCCAAGATCAGCCAGTTGCGCTGGCGATTACCGGATCAGGCGGAATGGGGCTGGCAGAAGTTTTGCGGATCCCTTTTGTCCAAGAGGTCATCGCTTGTACCAAAACAGTTGAGACAATGATTCCCGAAACTGATGTGGCTATCGAATTAGGCGGCGAAGATGCGAAGATCACCTTTTTTGAAGGGGCATTGGAGCAGCGAATGAACGGCAGTTGTGCCGGTGGAACGGGTGCGTTTATTGATCAGATGGCGGTTTTATTGAAAACGGATGCCAATGGGGTCAATGAACTAGCCAAAGATTATCAAACCCTTTATCCGATTGCCTCACGCTGCGGGGTCTTTGCCAAAACCGATGTGCAGCCGCTGATCAATGAAGGAGCAGCAAAAGCAGACATTGCGGCGAGTATCTTTCAAGCGGTGGTCAATCAAACGATTGCTGGCTTGGCTGCTGGTCGTAAAATCAAAGGCAAGGTAGCCTTTCTAGGTGGACCGTTGACGTTTATGTCGGAATTGCGTCAACGATTTATCGATACGTTGAACCTGCAAGAAGCAGATATCATTTTTCCCGAGAACCCAGAACTGTTTGTGGCGATGGGGGCTGCGCTATATGCAGAAGAAGAGCAACAGCTTTCCGTGCTATTAGCCCGCTTAGCCAACGGAGAAGATGGTAAACTCGCGCCAACTGATACATTAGCCCCATTGTTTAAAGACGAGGAGGAATTGACTGCTTTTCGTGCTCGCCATGCTCAAGCGGTGGCCACAGAAAAAGCGTTGTCTGAGCATACAGGCGCTACATATCTAGGCATCGATGCAGGATCAACCACAACGAAAGTGGTTTTGATCAATGATGCAGGGGAATTATTGTTTTCTTTTTATGGCAATAATGAAGGCGAACCGTTAGCGACAACGATGGCTGTTTTACAAGAGCTTTATTGTCAGATGCCTTCTGACGTTTACATCGCAAAGTCAACGATCACAGGTTACGGCGAGCATTTGATCAAACATGCACTGAAAGTCGATATCGGTGAAGTGGAAACGATGGCCCATTACAAAGCTGCCGAACATTTCCAGCCGGGGGTTGATTTTATCCTCGATATCGGTGGGCAAGACATGAAGGCGATGACGGTCAAAGATGGCGCGTTGTCTTCGATTCAATTGAATGAAGCCTGTTCCTCAGGATGCGGCTCGTTCATTGAGACTTTTGCCAAATCTATGAATCAGGATGTCAAAGAATTTGCGTTGGCAGCGACAAAAGCCCAAGCACCGGTTGACCTTGGTTCGCGTTGTACCGTCTTTATGAACTCAAAAGTGAAACAGGTCCAAAAAGAAGGGGCTTCTGTTGGCGACATTTCAGCCGGCTTGTCTTACTCGGTCATAAAAAATGCTATCTATAAAGTGATCAAGGTTCGGCGACCTGAAGACCTCGGCGAGAAAATCGTCTGCCAAGGAGGGACTTTCTATAACGAAGCGGTTCTGCGCGCTTTTGAATTGATCAGCGGCCGTGAAGTTGTTCGACCATCGATCGCCGGTTTGATGGGGGCATATGGTGCCGCTTTGATCGCTTTAGAAGAAGCAGCCCTTGACGATGTTAGTACGTTGTTGTCTCCTGCAGAAATGGCCGATTTCCAAGCAGAAAAAGAATTTACGAATTGCGGTCTATGCGAAAACAATTGCTTGTTGACGGTGACCCTCTTTTCTGACGGTCGAAAATTTATTACCGGAAATCGCTGCGAACGTGGTGCGCGAATCAAAATCAAGAAAGAAGACCGCAAAGTCAATCTTGTGGATGAAAAATATCGCCGCTTGTTTAAGTACCGTTCCTTGCGTAAAAAAGATGCCGTCCATGGTGAAATCGGCCTACCAAGAGTATTGAATCTTTATGAAAATTATCCGCTTTGGCATACCTTTTTCACCAAGTTAGGGTTTCGAGTAACCTTGTCGCCACGTTCCAACAAAGAACTATATGAGCAAGGGATCGAAACGATTCCTAGTGATACGGTTTGTTACCCAGCCAAACTAGCCCATGGACACATCCAAGCACTGATTGATCAAAACGTACCGTTGATATTTTATCCAGGGGTCATTTTTGAGCGATTAGAGAACACTGCCGCTGAGAATCATTTTAACTGTCCGATTGTGCAAAGCTATCCAGAAGTGATTCGTAACAACGTCGATGCGATTCGTGAAGGGGCGGTTGACTACCGCTGTCCGTTTTTGAATTTGGCGGATGAAGCCTCAATGGTCAAAACTTTAACGAGTACTTTTCAAGATTTTGGTTTTGTAGAAGAAGAAATTGCCCAAGCCCTACGCAGCGGTTTCGAGGAGCTGGATCAGTTCAAGGCAGATATTGCGCAACGGGGAGAAGAAACGCTACGTATGCTGATGACGACCAATCAAAAAGGGATCGTTTTATCTGGAAGACCGTATCATTTGGACCCTGAAATCAACCATGGGATTGCAGAAGTCATTACCCAAGAAGGCTTCCATGTATTGACTGAGGACAGTATTGCTCATTTAGCAAATGTCGGCGATCTGAGGGTTGTGGATCAATGGGTCTATCATTCGCGATTGTATGCGGCAGCTCGAGTGGTCGCGAAAAACAAACAATTAGAACTGGTTCAATTAAACTCATTCGGTTGCGGGATCGACGCAGTCACTACTGATCAAGTCGAAGAGATTATGGCGCAGTATGGGAAGTTATATACGGTGTTGAAAATCGATGAGGGAGCGAACCTTGGGGCAATTCGGATTCGGTTGCGTTCCTTGAAAGCAGCAGTCAACGAACGGGACAAACAGCACTTTGTACCTAAAAAGCAATACGAGGAACCGGCAAAGATCATTTTTACCAAAGAGATGCGCAAGCAGCACACGCTCTTATTGCCGATGTTGAGTCCCATTCATCAAAGCGGGTCAGTCGATGTTGCTTTGCAAGCTTCTGGGTATCAAGTGGTCTGTCTACCTAGTGAAGATCGTGAGGCGGTTAATGTCGGTTTACGCTTTGTCAATAATGATGCGTGTTATCCGGCGATCATTTCCATTGGACAGCTAGTAGAAGCATTGCAAAGCGGAAAATATGATGTTGAAAATACCAGTGTTTTGATGACCCAGACGGGCGGCGGGTGTCGTGCAACGAACTATATTCCTTTGTTACGTAAAGCACTGAACGATGCAGGATTCCCACAAGTGCCGGTGGTATCTATTTCGATGGGCAACACCGGGGTTGAATCAAATCCGGGCTTTCGCTTTACCTTACCGATGATGAAGCGTTTGGCGGTGGCATTTTTATACGGAGATCTCTTTGAACGGGTCGTTTATCGCACCCGTCCGTATGAGCAAGAAGCAGGGGCTGTCGATCGGCTCCATCAAGAATGGCTGGAAAAAATTGCCAAAAACGTTCGTAATGGCTCCTTCAGTCTGTTTAATCGCAATATGAAAAAAATCATTCAAGCCTTTGATCAAGTGCCCCTAACAGATATCAAGAAGCCGCGTGTCGGAGTCGTGGGAGAGATTTTAGTGAAATATTCACCGACAGCTAATAACGATGTCGTTCGCCTGTTAGAAGCAGAAGGAGCGGAAGCGGTCGTACCGGATATTGTCGGCTTCATGAATTATTCCCTCTACAATCAGATTTGGCGCTACGAGCATTTGGGGATGGCGAAGAAAAGTAAAATGATCGCTGATTTTGCGATCATGGCGATTGAAAGGCTCCAAAAACCGATGGATAAAGCACTTAGGGCGTCAACGCGTTTTGATGGTATCCATTCGATCCATCAGCTTGCGGAGCAAGCGAGCGAGATTGTTTCCATCGGCAATCATACGGGAGAAGGCTGGTTCTTGACCGGTGAGATGATTGATCTGTTGGAAAATGATGTCAACAATATCATTTGTCTGCAACCATTTGGCTGCCTGCCTAACCATGTAGTAGGAAAAGGTGTTATGAAAGAATTACGTCGTCAATACCCACAGGCGAACATTGCAGCGATTGATTACGATCCAGGCGTCTCGATCGTCAATCAATTGAATCGTATCCGCTTGCTGATGGCCACTGCTAATAAAGCGCTGGCTGAATAAATTCCCAAGTCAGCGACCGAACCAATTTAAAAGCAAAGAAACTGCTCTTGTTTGGACAATTTGTGATAACTTCTTTTTCTGCCTATAAAATGGGGAAAGAATTCGCACAAATTGAGAAAAACAGAGCAGTTTTTGCTTTTTTTATTAGCTATTTAGGTATATACCAGTTATAATAGGAGGGGAACGGAGGAATGTGTAGTGGTGGAAAAATTACCTGTTTATATCCAGATTCATGATCAAATTAAAGCCAATATCGAAAACAATACATACAAAATCGGGGATCGTCTGCCTTCAGAACGGGAGTTGTCGAAACAATTCGGCGTGAGTCGCATGACGTTGCGACAAGCGATCCAAACCTTAGCAGATGAGGGGATTCTTGAGCGTAAAATCGGTTCCGGCACTTATGTGGCTCGCCAAAAAGTACAGGAAAAAATGACGGGCACGACGAGTTTTACCGAAATTATGAATTCTCTTGGTCGTAAGCCTTCTAGCAAAGCGGTCGCTTATTTCTTAACTGCACCTAGCTCCAGTGAAATGGAAAAGCTGCAATTAGAAGGTCACGAAACGATTTTACGGATGGAGCGGATTCGGTATGCGGATGATGTGCCGATCTGTTTTGAAGTCGCGAGTATCCCTGAAAAGTTTATTCATGACTTTAGCAAGGAGGAGATCATCTCTTCCCTCTATAAAGTGTTGGAAGAAAAAGGACAGCGGAAAATTGGTGGCGCTTCGCAAACGATCTCAGCCATGGTCGCTTCCGAGCAAATTGCGGATTACTTACAAATCAAACGCGGCGATGCGATTTTACGTATGCGGCAAATCACTTCATTTGAAGATGGTCAACCATTTGAATACGTGCGTACCCAATATGTTGGTAATCGTTTTGAATTTTATATGGAAAAATAACCTGTCTCTTCCAATTGGCAACAAAAAGCCCAAAAAAGCCGAAAGGACCCTACGAGCGTATCTGCTGTTGCTTAGCGTCGCTGGGTGTATGACCGTTTCGGCTTTTCAAATATTTGGGCTTCCTGCATTGGTTGTAGCAAACTTGGCAGCGTCCTCCTTGAGGAAAAGAGCACACACTGGAAGGTCTTTAGTAAGCTGGCTTACTCTATTGACTGCTCGATCAAGCGTTCTACATATTCGGTAGTCCCTCTGGTCAATTGCACTTGACCTTGTAGCAAATCGATCAGAGCGGCTTCTTGGTCGGCAAGTACTGCTTCAGGAATCATTAAGGTGACAACGATTTTCTCCGTATAAGCAATATCTTTTATATAGATATTCTGAAGTTCTAAGTAGTTTTGGAGCTTGCCTAAAAGGGGATACTCGATGGTCAAGGCAAGTTCTTGATGCAAAATACCCTCGACGATTCCTACCTCTTTGATTCCAGCAGAGGCCGAACTTGAATAAGCGCGAATCAATCCACCAGCACCCAGTTTCGTTCCACCGAAGTAGCGAGTAACAACGGCGATCACATTGATCAGTTCGTTTTTCTTTAACACTTCTAAAATCGGTACCCCAGCGGTGCCGCTAGGTTCACCATCATCACTGCTGCGTTGGATCTCATGGTTTTCACCCAATACATAGGCGCTGCAATGATGATTTGCCTTCCAATGCTCTTTCTTGAGGGCTTGAATAAACGCTTTGGCTTCGTCTTCTGATTGAATTCTTTTTAATGAACAGAGGAAACGCGATTTTTTGATTTCTATTTCTGTTTCTCCGTCTTGTCGAATCGTTCGATAAGTCACGCGTACGATCGCCTCCTTTATGTTTCTAGTATAGGCAATCGGAAGGAAAGTTACAAATAGAAGAAAGAAACAGGTACGAACATAGACCCTAAAAAGAGGAGGCATTTGCTTTGGGTAGACGCAAAAAGTACGATACGATCACTCACTATTTAAAGAACAACGGCGGTTCGCAAATCACCTTAACGTTTACGCAGTTTGATGAATTTCTTTTCCCCGCATCCGGTTTGCCCAAAAGTGCCCGCACCAGTAGCGATTGGTGGGCGAATGATTACCGCCATCCAGAAAATGGGGCGTATGCGTGGCTGAATGCCGGCTACGAGGTAGTCCTCGTCAATTTAAAAAAAGAGTACGTCGTTTTTAATCGTTTAGTAAAATCAAACTGGTTGCTGGATAGAAAGCGTTGACAAATTTCAAACTTGTTCTATACTAGAGATAGGAAATGTTATCTTATTCTTAAAATTCAAGGAGTGTTCGATATGGCGAAAAAAACAATTATGTTAGTTTGTTCTGCAGGAATGAGTACAAGCTTATTAGTAACAAAAATGCAAAAAGCAGCTGAAGCAAAAGGATTAGAAGCAGATATTTTTGCAGTTTCCGCATCAGAAGCAGATCAACATTTAGAAAGCAAAGACGTAAATGTTTTATTATTAGGACCACAAGTTCGTTTCATGAAAGGCGATTTTGAGAAACGTCTAGCGCCAAAAGGAATTCCATTAGAAGTAATCAACATGGCAGATTACGGCATGATGAACGGCGAAAAAGTCTTAGATCAAGCCTTGACATTGATCGGCGAATAAGCAAGACCTACTGTTAAATGAACGATAGATTCTGTAACCGGTTCAAGTACTTTTTGAAAAGTACTTGAACCGGTTTTTTTGCGTACTTAAAACTGAGGTGTATGTTATGACTAATCAAAAAGGAAGACAATTTTTTGTTTTAGATGAAACAATGAGTATAGGAAAACCCTTTGATTCTCGACCGGCAATGCTCGAGCAGGGGAAGAGAATCGTTTGTCAGCGTTGCGGATCTTCCCACCACAAGCCGTCGGTGCAATTACCGATAGGCTGCTATTACTGTCCAACTTGTATTCGCTATGGTCGGATCACATCAGATGGCCAACTTGTAATTCAACAAACGGATCTTCCAGCCTTTGATCACAAGATCGTTTGGCCAGGAGTGTTGACTTCGTTTCAGCAAAAAATTTCTCAGCAACTAGTAGCAAATTGTCGACAAAAGAAATCGTCTCTTGTTTGGTCAGTCACGGGTTCAGGGAAGACCGAGATGATCTTTGAAACGATCCGCCACGTACGGCAAGAAGGTGGTCGTGTGGCGATCGTCTCGCCACGAATCGATGTCTGCCGTGAACTGTTCCCCCGGATTCAACAAGCGTTCCCACAAGAGGAAAGCCTGCTCCTTTATGGGAAATCAGAAGAACCTTATCGTTATACAACGATCCTTATTGCCACCACTCATCAGCTACTGCATTTTTATCGCAGCTTTCAACTGATCGTGGTGGATGAGGTAGATGCATTTCCCTACGAGGGCGATGCGCAGCTGCGTTACGGATTATACAATGCCTTGGCAGAAAACGGGTGTCTGATCTATTTAAGTGCGACGCCTTCAGAACGGCTGCTGCAAGAAATTCGTGGAAAATTCGCTGTGTTGAAAATGCCGTTGCGGTTTCATCAGCGTCCGCTGATCGTTCCCAAACCTATTCATTATAGCCGCTGGGCGCAGGCTTATCGCAAAAAACGTTGGCTGCGACCATTGCTACAGCACTTGCAGCGGTTGGTTAAAAAAAACTTTGTCTTGGTATTTTGTCCAAGTATTCAGCTGATGAAGGAAATGGAATGGGCTGTCCGCAGGCAAGAAGCATCATGGCTCATCACTAGTGTTTCTTCACAAGATGAAAAACGGATGGAAAAAGTCCAATCGGCACGCAGCCAAGTGTACAAGGTGTTGTTTACAACGATGATTTTAGAACGAGGCGTAACGTTTGAAAATGTCTCAGTGGTGGTACTGGGAGCCAGTCACCCGGTTTTTACAAAATCGGCGTTAGTACAAATCGCTGGCCGTGTCGATCGTAAAGGTGCGTTTACAGAAGGGGAAGTCATTTTTTTCTACGACCAAATGACAGAAGCGACTCGTCAAGCAATTAAAGAAATCAATGAGATGAACCAATTAGCAAGGAGCTGGTTGACCGATGAAGTGTAGTTGGTGCCAAATATTTTTTCCAAGAGAGGTAACGATCATTGAGCTGTTGGCTCCTTGGCGCATTCCCGAAAAAGAATTATGTCCACAATGCGCTCAGCGATTTACCGTGATCGATTGGCAAAGCTGCTGCCCAACATGTGGCAAAAAAGATACCATTTCCTGCAGTGACTGTCTCTTTTGGGCGAAAACCTGTCCCATGATCCATTTGCAGCATCGGGCACTGTTCACTTACGATCAAGGAATGAAGGCGTGGATTCACGAATACAAATTAATGGGAAACTATCAGTTGCGAGAGACCTTTGCTGCGGCCATCAGACAAAAGATCAACAACTTTGAATACGATTGTTTGATACCCATCCCGCTATCGGCAGAACGTTACCAGCAGCGAGGGTTTAATCAAGTGACCGCTGTGCTGGACGCAGCCGGAGTCAAGTCGCAAGAATGGCTGGATAAAGTGGTTGATACCGCACCACAAGCTCAACGTTCTCGCAAGCAACGATTAGAGGAGGCCCAACCTTTTGCGGTGAAGCCGGATGTAGCATGTGAAATTAAAGGGAAAAAATTATTGTTGATCGATGATGTTTACACTACCGGTAGAACGTTATATCACGCAGCTGAAGCATTGCAGACCTTTGCCCCCCAGTCGATTCGATCCTTTTCCTTTGCCCGTTGAATCGTTATTTTGAAAACGCTTAAAGAAAATTGTTCGATTTACTAGGCAAATGACCAAGAGTTCGATATAATAGAGTTAAGAAGAAGAAAAGAGTGGTCCTTTTCCTTCTTTACTGGTAGACGAAAGGGGTAATTTTTATGTTTAGATATAATGTGCGCGGCGAAAATATCGAGGTAACAGAAGCGATCCGTGATTACGTCGAGAAAAAAGTAGGTAAATTAGAACGTTATTTTAATGATGTGCCGGAAGCAACAGCACATGTTAATTTGAAAGTATATACTGAAAAAACAGCAAAAGTAGAAGTAACGATTCCTTTACCATTCTTAGTTCTGCGTGCGGAAGAAACCTCACCTGATCTATATGCTAGTATCGATTTGGTTGTTGACAAATTGGAACGCCAAATCCGCAAATTTAAAACAAAAATCAACCGCAAATCTCGTGAGACAGCGTTGGTTCCGCCAACAGATGGTGATTTGTTCACAACTGAAGCAAATGATGAAGAAAACAATGGTTCTGAATTAGACATCGTACGTACAAAACGTTTGTCTTTAAAACCAATGGACAGTGAAGAAGCTGTTTTACAAATGAACATGCTTGGACACAACTTCTTTATCTTTGAAGATGCGGAAACGAATGGAACGAGCATTGTGTATCGTCGAAAAGATGGCAAATACGGGTTGATCGAAACAGATTAACAAGTGTTGAGTCTTTTTCTCGACACCCCAAAAAGTCTTTTTTGACAGAGTAGCTGAGAAGCTGCTCTGTTTTTTTATATTGTCTATAGAGGGAGAAATTCTTTTTATATCTAAATCCTTTCAAGTTATCTTTTAAATTAATGTGTTATACTATAGATGAAATAATACAAGGAGAGTGAATCATGACTACGCTAGCAGATGTTGCTAAAAAAGCAAATGTTTCCGCAATGACCGTTTCTCGAGTGATCAATCATCCGGACAAAGTAACTGAAGAGTTAAAGGAATTAGTTCATCAAGCGATGCTTGAATTGGATTATCAGCCGAACATTGCTGCCAAATCATTAGTTTCCAAGCGTTCCCATATCATCAAAGTGTATATCTTAGAGGAGATGGATACGACAGAACCTTACTATATGAACTTATTGGTTGGGATCGCTCGTTCTATCGGTAAAGCACACTATTCTTTGCAGCTGGTTACGACTGACGGGGTGGATCGTGGCCCAGCAGATGGCAGTATCATTACGGGCTTTCGGCAGGCTGACATGGACTGGATAAGAAATTTAAGGAAGCCTGTGGTGTTATTTGGTGAAAATGAAGCTGGGTTCAGTTTTGTCGACAGTGACAACTACCAGGGAATCGTTTCTGCATGCAAACATGCTATCGAGGCCGGCTATCAACAATTGGTCTATATTGGTTTAGAGTTGGAAGAAGCGTTTACGAAAAGCCGAGAAAAAGGATACATAGATACAGTCACAAAAGCGGGACAAGCACCAAAAATCTATCGTTTCGACAATCGCTCTTCCGCCGCCCGCAAGTTTATCCAAACGCAGAATGAGCATTTAGTGAAAAACACTTGTTTTATCTGTGCTACTGATCGTTTAGCCTTAGGCATTAATCAAGGCTTGCAGTCGATCGGAGTGGAGGTGCCAGCTGATTTTGGGATCATCGGCTATGATGGCGTATTCCTTGATCAGGTAAGTTCGCCAAAATTGACAACGATGAAGCAAGCCATCGTGGAAATGGGGGAAGCTTGCGGCGAATTATTGATCCAAAAAATCGAACATAATGATACAAGCCAGCGACAACAGCGCTTTTTACCTCAACTGGTGGTTCGTGAATCCACAAGGTGAAAATTAAGCAAATGGTTGCGCAATTTCTTTTTGATTCTTCGATATCTTAATTTAAAGGCTTTTTCTATTTTTGTTATCGCTAACATTTAGAAAAGGTTTGCCATTTTAAGAAACCGGTTGCATAATGGAGTTACAAATTGCAGGAGGTAAAGAGGATGAAAGTGAATTGGAAAAAGGCAGCTTTAGGATTAGTTTCAGGAAGCGCATTGTTAGCGCTTGCGGCATGTGGTGGCAACAGCGGTAGTACCGATGGTAGCAATGCAGATGCAGGTTCAGGTAGCGATGAAAAAACGATCACGGTCTCTGTAGGCGCAGACTATATTGATTATATCAATGAAGTGAAATCTGACTTTGAATCTGAAAATGATGTGACCATCAACGTTGTAGAAATGGACATGTTCGATCAAATGGATGCGCTTCAATTAGACGGACCTGCTGGCAAAGGACCCGACGTTACGATGTCTCCTTATGACCGCGTGGGTCAAGTAGGATCGCAAGGGCATTTGGCAGAGATGACTTTGCCAGATGATGGCCGTTACAGCGATACAGACAAGCAACAAGTGACGATCGATGATAAAATCTATGGCGCACCAGCAATGATTGAAGCGGTTGTCATGTTTTATAACAAAGATTTGATCGATGAAGCGCCAGCAACATTTTCTGATTTAGAAGAACTAGCAAAAGATGATCGTTTTGCAGAAGGCGATGACAATGTTGGCTTCTTAGCTCGCTGGACAGACTTTTATTATACGTATGGTCTATTAGCTGGTTATGGTGGTTATGTCTTTGGGGATGAAGGAACAGATCCATCTGATTTAGGGATCAACAATGAAGGTTCTGTTGAAGCGATCACCTATGCAACAGATTGGTTCCAAAATGTTTGGCCGCAAGGAATGCTGGACGTATCAGCCAACGAAAACTTGATGTTGGATTACTTCAACCAAGGCAAAACAGCAGCTATCATCTACGGCCCATGGGGCGTGAACGGCTTTGAAGAAGCAGGGATCAACTATGGCGTAGCGAAAATCCCAACATTGAGCAATGGCAATGATTATGAAACATTTGGCGGAGGAAAAGCGTGGGTTGTTTCCAACTACTCACAAAACAAAGACGTTTCTCAACAATTTGTCGAGTATTTGACCAACGAAGCCAATCAAGAGAAATTGTATGAAATGCGTCATGATATTCCAGCAAACATTATGGCTCAAGAAACAGTCGCTGCTTCTGATGATCCAGTAGCAAAAGCAGTAATCGAGCAATACAGTGTTTCACAACCAATGCCAAATATCCCTGAAATGTCTGAGGTTTGGGTAGGGGCTGAAAACATGCTATTTGATGCAGGTTCAGGTAATATGACTCCTCAAGAAGCAGCGGATAATGCTGCCAAAACAATCGAAGAAGCGATTGAGCAGAAATATTAATAAATAGCCGATTACGGTCTGTCATTCATGTCGACGATTCTATAGAGGATGTTTGTCAAAAGGATTCCTTGCAACGTAGCACGCAAGAAATTGCTTGATGAGATTGATTTCTATGGATCGTCGGCCGCTTGGCAGACTTTCGATTTTAAGGAGGATACATATGAGGACGAATTCAAAAGCCATGCAGACAGCGCTTCTTTCAATCATCCCTGGGGTGGGACAATTCAAAAATGGTCAGAAATTTAAAGCGGGACTCTTTTTTGCGGTCTTTCTAATTTTTCTTGGCGAAATGCTTTTGTTCGGTGGACAAGCATTATATAATTTTGTCACACTGGGATCCGTACCGATGGAACACAATTCTTTGTTCTTGTTGATCGAAGGAACGCTACAGGTCATCGTTACCGTTATTTTCATTATCTTTTGGGTTTTAAATATCAAAGATGCCTATCAAGTTCGCCAAAGTATTGAAAAAGGGTTCCCGGTGGCAGTTACGAGAAAAGAGTTTTTCAATAAATTGTATGAGGATGGTTTCGCTTATCTATTGACGATCCCAGCCTATCTGGTGATGATCGTAGCAATTATTTTTCCGGTAATGGTGACACTCTTCATGGCGTTTACCAACTATGATTTTCGACATATTCCGCCAGCAAACTTAATCGACTGGATCGGTTTTTCGAATTTTACGAATATCTTCACCTTAAGTTCTTACCGCGACACCTTTGTAAAAGTGTTTAGTTGGACGGTGATTTGGACCGTTCTAGCAACTACTCTGCAAATTACCTTAGGAATACTGACAGCAGTTGTTGCCAATCAAAAATTTGTGAAGTTCCGTCGGGTCTTCGGGGTGATTTTCTTACTTCCTTGGGCGGTGCCAGCGTTCATCACGATCATGAGTTTTTCGAACATGTTTAATGATACCGCTGGAGCAATCAATACTCAGGTGATCCCGCTATTGAACAACTTGCCTTTTGTTGATATTGGCAATATTGCTTGGAAAACCGACCCGTTTTGGACAAAGACGGCGATTATTTTGATTCAAGGGTGGTTAGGTTTTCCATATATTTATGTCATGGTCTCAGGGATTTTACAATCCATTTCTGAAGATTTATACGAAGCAGCCAAAATGGATGGGGCAAATGCGATTCAGCGTTTTCGCAATATTACGTTGCCGGCGATCTTTTTGGTGGCAGCACCAACCTTCGTTACGCAATACACAGGGAACTTTAATAACTTCTCCATGATCTATCTCTTTAACGAAGGTGGTCCAGGAAGTTTAGGCGGAAATGCCGGTTCGACAGATATTTTGATTTCATGGATCTACAAATTGACGACGGGTGGCTCGCCACAATATTCGATCGCATCTGCATTGACCTTGATCATTTCCTTTGTGGTGATCTCCATTTCATTACTGGTGTTTAAAAAGACGAATGCATTTAATATGGAGGACTGAGGATGAAAAAGAAAAAGTTTTCTTTCAGCAAATTATTTACCTACTTGTTTATGATCGCTTTATCGATCATTATCATCTATCCCTTGTTGATTACCGCAACCTCAGCCTTTAAGGCAGGGAATATGATCGCTTTTCGCTTGGATTTTGATGCGGATTGGACATTGAACAACTTTCGACGATTGTTCAATGAAACCCCCTATTTGACATGGTATAAAAACACTTTGATCGTGGCTGTTTCCACGATGGTGATCCAAGTAATGATCGTAACGCTGGCAGGGTATACTTACAGTCGTTATCGCTTTGCCGGTCGTAAGAGCAGTTTGATGGTGTTCTTGATCGTTCAGATGGTGCCAACGATGTCGGCGTTGACCGCTTTTTATGTCATGGGCTTATTAGCAAACGGTCTAGATAGTTTTTGGTTTTTGACACTGATCTATATCGGTGGTGGGATTCCCATGAACACTTGGCTGATGAAAGGGTACTTTGATACGGTACCAATTGACTTGGATGAATCAGCAAAACTTGATGGTGCAGGGCATTTTCGCATCTTTTGGCAAATCGTTTTGCCCCTCGTAAAACCAATGGTCGCCGTGCAAGCATTATGGGCCTTTATGGGACCATTCGGCGAATTCTTGCTAGCGCGGTTCTTGCTTCGCTCGCAAGAGCGTTTGACTGTCGCAGTCGGTCTGCAGACTTTTATCAACGATGCCCGTAACCAACGGGTAGCACTTTTTGCGGCTGGGGCGATTTTGATCGCCGTACCGATCGCTGCACTGTTTTTCTTCTTACAAAAATACTTTGTTTCAGGTTTGACCTCGGGTGGAACAAAAGGATAGGAATGATAGGATGTCTGAACAACGATTTCCCTTAACATACTTTGGGGCCATTTTTTCTCCAACAAAAGTCTATGCATGGCGTAAAAAATTAAATCGCTGGCAGCAAGTGTTTGTCTATATTTTCTTGATGTCCTTGCTGATGGTCCCGCTGACCTTGATGATCAGCAAGCAAACGGATCAAGCCTTTGCAGCATTTTTCCCCCATGCAAAAACACTCATGACTGCTGAAACAGCAGCCAAATACAGTGAACTGCAGCTGGAAGATGGCAAACTTTTAACGGATGAGTCACAAGTCTTTTCGCAAACAGAAACGGGCATTATAGGCGTTGGGCTTTCAGAAGCGGACCTTGAGGAAGCCAAATATGCCATCAATTTCCGAGAAACAGACTGGACCATCAAAGAAGAAATCGATGGACAAACCTATCACTATGAAATGCGTTACACGGCGGAAATGATGCCTGATCAAGTGCATGATGCGACTTCGTTTCAGAAAGTGATCGAAGACGGCTTCTATCGCAACAACGAGACGGCGATTTTCTTCAGTCAGACGATCACAGTGGCATTTTTATTGGTGGCAATGAATAGTATTCTCGTCATAGGCGCAGCATTTTTCCTCTGGGTGACGAAAAAATCACGACTGTCGACAATCGGCAGCTTCAAAGAAAGCACGAACGTGATTTTAAATGCATTGGGGGTAGGCTCTCTGGTGGCAATGTTGGCAGGATTTATTGGCGCTGATATCATCTTGATGATCGGGATTCAGTCTTTAGGCATGCTGCTGATGCTTTTCTTAACTTTCTTAAAAACCCGTTTTAAAACGGCCTAATTTGCAAACATTCGCAACAAGTCATTTGGACGTGCGCTGGACTTTTGGCGCCGATCAATGGCTTGTTGCGTATTTTTTCCCTTCGTTTCTTTAAAATCTGTGAAAAAAGGTTAAGAATCCGTTTATCACGCAAGATTGATGCGATAGTTCTATCGAAAAATATTTCATTTATGGTGAACTAGTGCTAAAATAGTTAGGAGAGTTTCCAGCTAGGATAATGTAGAAGTAAAAGGAGAATTATTAAGGTATGGCCAATTTTTTTAGAAAATTAATCGAAAACGACAAAAAAGAATTAAAACGTCTTGACCATATTGCGAATCAAGTTGAATCACATGCGGATGAAATGGCCGCTTTATCTGATGAACAATTACGCGGGAAAACCGATGAATTTCGTCGTCGTTTCCAAGAGGGAGAGACTTTGGATAAATTATTACCTGAAGCCTTTGCAGTAGTTCGTGAAGCTGCAAAACGCGTTTTGGGTCTGTATCCTTACCACGTCCAATTAATGGGTGGGATCGTCTTACATGATGGGAATATTCCAGAGATGCGTACCGGTGAAGGGAAAACCTTGACGGCGACATTACCTGTTTATTTGAATGCCTTGAGTGGTCAAGGCGTCCACGTCGTAACCGTCAATGAATACTTGGCAACTCGTGACTCGACTGAGATGGGAGAGCTGTACAACTTTTTAGGCTTGACGGTCGGCTTGAACATCAACTCAAAATCAGCAGAAGAAAAACGTGCGGCGTATGCTTGTGACATCACTTACAGTACAAACAATGAATTAGGGTTTGACTATTTGCGGGACAACATGGTGGTTTACCGTCATCAAATGGTACAACGTCCATTAAACTATGCCATCGTCGATGAGGTCGATTCGATCTTGATCGATGAAGCGAGAACACCGTTGATCATTTCAGGACAAGCAGAAAAATCAACTGCGCTATACACCCGGGTCGACAATTTTGTCAAACGCTTGACGGAAGAAGAAGACTACAAAATCGATATCCAATCAAAAACGATCGGTTTGACAGAGCGTGGGATCGAAAAAGCGGAAGAGACTTTCGGCTTAGAAAACTTGTATGATATTGAAAACACGGCATTGACCCATCACTTGGACCAAGCGCTACGAGCGAATTACATTATGATTCGCGACATTGATTACGTGGTGCAAGATGGGAAAGTAATGATCGTTGACCAATTTACAGGTCGGATCATGGATGGCCGCCGCTATTCTGACGGGCTACATCAAGCGATCGAAGCAAAAGAAAGTGTCGAGATCGAAGATGAAACCAAAACGATGGCGACGATCACATTCCAGAACTACTTCCGGATGTACAAAAAACTGTCTGGGATGACCGGTACAGCGAAAACAGAAGAAGAAGAGTTTCGAGAAATCTATAACATGCAAGTCATTCAGATTCCTACAAACAAACCAATTTTACGGGATGATCGTGCGGACTTGCTTTATCCAACGCTTACCAGCAAATTCCAAGCAGTCGTTCAAGACATCAAAGAGCGTCACCGTAAAGGACAACCAGTGCTTGTAGGGACGGTCGCTGTTGAGACGTCTGAATTACTGTCATCAATGCTTGATCGTGAGAAAGTTCCTCATGAAGTATTGAATGCCAAGAATCACTTTAAAGAAGCAGAAATCATTTTGAATGCGGGACAAAAAGGCGCTGTAACGATCGCGACCAATATGGCTGGTCGGGGAACGGACATCAAGTTAGGTCTTGGTGTTGCAGAACTAGGCGGCTTGGCAGTTATCGGTACTGAGCGTCATGAATCACGACGGATCGATAATCAGTTGCGGGGACGTGCGGGACGTCAAGGAGATCCAGGGATGTCGCAATTTTACTTATCGCTAGAAGATGATTTAATGAAGCGTTTTGGTTCTGAACGAATCAAAGTGTTCTTGGATCGGATGAAAATCGATGAAGGCGATGCCGTGATCCAAAGTAAGATGCTTTCAAAACAAGTAGAATCTGCCCAACGACGAGTGGAAGGGAATAACTACGATACCCGGAAAAACGTCTTGCAATACGATGACGTAATGCGAGAACAGCGGGAAGTTATTTACGGACAACGTCAAGAAGTGATCATGGAAGAAACGGATCTTTCACCACAATTAATGAATATGGTGAAACGCTCCATCAGCCGGGTCGTTGACAGTCATACGCAATTAGAAGAAAGCAATTGGAATTATGAAGGAATCGTTGATTTTGCGGCCAATGCACTTGTTCATGAAGATACCATCAGCATCGAAGACATCAAGGGCAAATCAGCTCAAGAGATCAAAGATTATCTAAACCAACGGGCAGAAGAAGTCTTTGAACAAAAGAAAACACAACTTAATAGTCCAGAACAATTACTGGAATTTGAAAAAGTAGTGATTTTACGAGTCGTTGATACGAAGTGGACCGACCACATCGATGCTATGGATCAGTTGCGTCAATCGGTTGGGTTACGGGCTTATGGACAAAACAATCCATTAGTTGAGTACCAAACAGAAGGATTCAATATGTTTGAAAACATGGTTGGAGCCATCGAGTATGAAGTAACGCGTCTGTTTATGAAGGCAGAGATTCGTCAAAACGTTCAACGGGAACAAGTAGCCCAAGGAGAAGCGCAAGGGGTAGAAGAAGCACCGGCTGCCCAAGCGCCAAGTTTCAAAAACGTGGGTCGCAATGATCCTTGTCCATGCGGAAGCGGGAAAAAATTCAAGAATTGCCACGGGAAAAATATGTAACAAGTTTTGAAAAAGGTGAGAGTAGGCTGGCAGACGTTTTTGTCCAGTCTACTTTCGTTTGTAAGAAAAAAAGAAAGAAGGAATTTTAATGGAAATCGCAGATATTCGGAATCAATTGACCCAGATGAATGAAAAAATAATCAGTTTTAGGGGGTCTCTTTGACTTAGATCAGTTAGAAGAGGACATTGCGGAAGCGGAGCACCAAATGGCAGATCCCACCTTTTGGGATGACTCGGAAAAAGCCCAACAAGTCATTAACGCCAACAATTCCAACAAAGAGACCTACGATCAGTTCAATCAGCTAGCAGAAGAATTGGAAGAGCTCGAAGTGATGCTAGAAATGATTCAAGAAGAAGCTGATCCGGAAATGGAAGCAGAACTTGAAGCACGAATCGGTAAGTTAAATGAGAAAATGGCTTCTTATGAATTGTCGATGTTGTTAGATGAACCCTATGATCGGAACAATGCGATCATCGAGCTTCATCCGGGCGCAGGCGGTACCGAGTCGCAAGACTGGGGCAGCATGCTGTTACGGATGTATACTCGTTTTTGCGAACAACATGGATATCAGGTGGAAACCTTGGACTATCAAGCCGGTGATGAAGCGGGGATCAAAAGTGTCACATTACTTGTGAAAGGGCACAACGCCTATGGCTATTTGAAGTCGGAAAAAGGCGTGCATCGCTTGGTCCGTATTTCACCTTTTGATTCTGCTAAGAGACGGCATACGTCATTTTGTTCGGTGGATGTGATGCCAGAATTAGATGGGGCGATCGATGTGGAGATCAACTCAGATGATTTGAAGATCGATACGTACCGCGCAAGCGGCGCTGGTGGACAGCACATCAACAAAACCGAATCTGCTGTGCGGATCACCCATATCCCGACAGGTACGGTAGTTGCTAGCCAAGCCCAGCGCTCACAATTGAAAAACCGTGAGCAAGCGATGGGGATGTTGAAAGCCAAGCTGTATCAATTAGAAGTGGAAAAGAAAGAACAAGAAGCAGCAGCTTTGCGAGGCGAACAGTTAGAAATTGGATGGGGCTCGCAAATCCGTTCCTATGTCTTCCATCCCTATTCGATGGTCAAAGATCACCGGACAAATTTCGAAACTGGGAATGTACAGGCAGTCATGGATGGCGATTTGGATGGCTTTATCGATGCGTATTTGAAGCTAAAACTGAATCAAAAATAACCTGGTGTGACTTAAACAGATTGAAACATAATTGTAATCTGTTGCAAGCAAGGTGAAATATATTCATGCTATAATAAGCCAGAATGAAAATTTGAGATGGAGAGATAGCTGTATGATAGAAATGAAAGATATAATGAAAAAGTACTCTAATGGTACGACTGCTATCCGCAACCTTTCGATTTCAATTGATCAAGGGGAGTTTGTCTATGTCGTTGGACCATCCGGTGCCGGAAAATCAACCTTTATCAAATTGATGTATCGAGAAGAAAGAGCAACAAAAGGCGTTTTGAATGTCGCAGGATATGATTTGGTCGGCATGAAAAACCGTGAGATCCCTTTGATGCGCCGAGAAATCGGCGTGGTCTTCCAAGACTACAAACTTTTACCGCGGAAAACGGTCTTTGAAAATGTTGCTTATGCAATGCAAGTTATCGGACGCAAACCCCGTGATATCAAAAAACGGGTGATGGAAGTTCTGGATTTAGTCGGACTGAAACATAAAGTACGGGTATTTCCGAGTGAGCTTTCCGGTGGGGAACAACAACGTGTGTCAATCGCTCGTGCCATCGTAAATACGCCGAAAGTATTGATTGCGGATGAACCAACGGGGAATCTAGATCCTGAAAACTCATGGGAAATCATGAAATTGCTTGATCGGATCAATGCCCAAGGAACAACGGTCGTTATGGCGACCCATAATAGTACGATCGTAAATACGATTCGTCATCGCGTGATCGCGATTGAGAATGGCCGCATTATTCGCGACCAAGCGGAAGGAGAATATGGTTACGATGATTAGAACATTTTTCCGTCATCTCCTGGAGAGTATCAAAAGTTTAAAGCGTAACGGCTGGATGACCATCGCGTCGTTGAGTGCGGTAACGATCACACTGACATTAGTCGGTATTTTTCTAGGTGTAATCTTAAATGCAACAAAATTGGCCGAAGACATTCGTGAGAATGTGGATGTTTCGGTTTTCGTTGATATTGGTACGGAACAAGAAGATATGGATGCTTTAGAACAATCCTTAAACGATCTACCTAACGTTTCGGAAGTGAAATTTTCTAGTCGAGACGAAGAATTGCAGAAGATCCAAGATGCCATGGGAGATTCATGGAACTTGTTCGAAGGCGACAGCAATCCGCTCTATAACGTGTTTGTCGTCAGTGCAACAGATCCAGAGTATACGACAGAGATCGCTGAACAAGCGGGCGAATTGCCAAATGTTTTCAAAGCCGATTACGGCGGAGATTCTTCTGACCGAATCTTTGAATTATCTGCGGCTGTGCGGACTTGGGGCTTAGCGGCGGCAGTCTTACTGATTTTTGTAGCAATGTTTTTGATCTCCAATACGATTCGGATCACGATTTTGTCTCGTCAAAGAGAAATTCAAATCATGCGTCTGGTAGGGGCGAAAAACGGCTACATTCGTTGGCCATTCTTTCTTGAAGGTGGCTGGATCGGACTCTTAGGATCAATCGTCCCAATTGCGTTGATGTACTTCGGGTATCATCAAGTTTATGCAATGGTCAATCCATCCTTGCTACGTTCAAATTACAGTCTAATTGCACCAAATCTGTTCTTGATTCAAGTATGTGGTGTGATGGCGTTGATTGGGATCGTGATCGGTTCACTTGGTTCCGTCTTATCGATGCGCCGATTCTTAAAATTCTAAACCGATGTTTTCTTAAGTCGATCGTCAGATCGGCTTTTTTTGTTTCCTCACAGTGTTTCTTTACTTTAGGTACTATTTTTTGATATGCTTTAGTAGCGGGAAATCGGGGAAGAGGTGAAAAAATGGTTGTAATGGACAATCTAGTAACCATTTTGTTTATAGTCAATATTTTGTTATCAATTATTATCATTTTCAGAGAAAGGCGGCAGACTGCTCAAACATGGGCCTGGCTTTTGGTCTTGATGTTTATTCCTATTGTTGGTTTTGTTCTTTACTTTTTCTTCGGAAGAGGGATCTCCAAGGAAAAGATCTTTGATATGCGCTCGCAAGCAAAGATTGGTCTAAATGTTGAACTAGAAGAGCAAAAACAAGCACTTTCGCGTCATTTGTTTCCGCATCCGCCGACTGCTCAAGTAGAAGTCCAGCAGTTAGTCTATCTGTTGACAGTCTTTGGTCAATCTCTCTATACGACAGCCAATAGCATGACGCTTTATACCGATGGACGGCAGAAATTTGATGCTTTGATTGCTGATATCGAACAGGCGAAAAATCATATTCATATGGAATATTATATTTATCGCAGCGATGCATTAGGGAATGAAGTCAAAGAAGCATTGGTACGAGCGGCAAAGCGAGGTGTGAAAGTAAGAGTCTTATTAGATGCTTGGGGCAGTACCCAAGTATCCTTGAAGTTTTTTGATGAGTTGCGTCTACATGGCGGGCAAATTGCCTTTTTCTTTCCTTTGTTCGTTCCTTATGTCAATCCGCGAATCAATTATCGGAATCATCGCAAAATCGTGGTGATTGATGGTGAGATTGGTTATACAGGTGGATTTAATGTGGGAGACGAGTATCTAGGACAAGTGGAAAAATTCGGTTATTGGCGAGATAATCACTTGCGAATTGCCGGCTCAGCAGTCTATTCGCTGCAAAATCGGTTTCTAATGGACTGGAACTCACAACATGCCTTGGAGATCAAATATGATCCGGCATTGTTTCCTGAGATCAAACAAACGGGGACAGTCGCTGCCCAAGTCATCACTAGTGGTCCTGATACGGAACATGAAGAAATCAAAATGACTTATTTGAAATGATCAATTTAGCTAAAAAAGAGATCCTAATCCAAACGCCGTACTATATTCCGGATGAAGCCATTCATAATGCCTTAAAGTTAGCCCTGCTCTCTGGGGTGAAAGTTCATATACAAATTCCGAACAAACCTGATCATCCTTTAGTTTATTGGGCGACCTATTCATTTGCGGCTGAATTGCTCCGCTTTGGCGCAATCATCGAGACTTATGAAAAAGGGTTTATGCATGCAAAAACGATGATCATTGACAGTGGACTTGTATCGATTGGTTCGGCAAATATTGATGTCCGATCTTTTCGCCTAGATTTTGAAGTTAATACAATCATCTATGATGCGCAGCTAGCGACCAAAACGAAAGAAGCGTTTCTAGCAGATTCGATCGATTCAAAGCCACTAACGATCGAAGCATATCAACAAAGAAAGTTGACGATCAAAATCAAAGAAGGTTTGGCACGTCTTGTGTCACCGTTACTATAAAAAAAGTGCCCTTTCAAAGATGGAAGCCATCATTTTGGAAAAGGGCACTTTTTAATAGGATTAACCCATAATACTTGTGTATGCTGCTAAGAAAATCGAGCCGACAGTGAGAATAAGCATGGTCCAGATCACGACTTGTGTGATTTTTGCAAAGGTACTTTTTGGTTTTTTCTCGTTCATTCTAATCCACCTTTTAGAGTTATTCTAGTGACAGTTTACCCTCAATTTCTCAAGAACTCAAGTTGATCCAAGGAGAAATTAAGAAAATTTCAATTTCACCATAAAAAAATTCGTTAGAATGGCAAGATAGGCTTGTTGAAGCTACGCCCTTCTGCTTTAATAGGTAAAGAAATACATTCTTTAAAACTTTCAAAAGTTAGTTGCTGAAATAAGAGCCTCCTTAAAAAATTTCATGGCTGTCTTATTCCGGCTTAGATTTTTAAAAGAACTGAAACATGGATGTAAAGAAAATAAAGTATAGTGACACTAGTTGTTAGAAAGGATTTTGCTGTATGTCTGGATTTAATCCAATCGTTTTGTTTTGGTATATTTTTCCTGTGCTCGTTTATTTTGCTTGTCGTTTTATCGTTTCTGCACTTTCGTTGAATGATCGTTTCCATGTGAAGGCACCGGATTTAGCGGTACCATTTTTAATGGTGGGGATTCACCAATTATCAAAATATACTTTTGATCAAGCGATCACATTGTACTATTTGATCTCCATTTTTTTTATTAGGCATTCTACTGGCCGTCTTTCAGGCGTACTACTATGAAGAAATCCAATATAGTCGCTATTTTAAGATGTATTGGCGCAGTATTTTCCTCTTTACAATCATCTTTCATATCGTTTTGATCATTTTAAATATTGTAAGTTACTTATAGTAGTTTGACCATTGATAAACGTCCATTTTTTCTCTTAGAGTTTTTTTAAAAACTCTAAGAAGTCTTTTTCTCCCTTTTTGTTCATTTGGTAAAGAAAAGTCAAACAACTTCCCTTTCAAATTTCATATAATTTGTGGTAGAAAGTGGGGGATTGTGGTAGACTGTGAATATCAGGTGGAGATCGGGGGTTATTTATCGATGTTTATGGGAGAATTTCAACATTCGATAGATGCAAAAGGCCGACTAATCGTCCCTTCAAAACTACGAGAAAAACTCGGAGAAAAATTTGTGGTGACACGTGGATTAGATGGCTGTTTATTTGGCTACCCCTTATCTGAATGGGAAAAACTTGAAGAAAAACTAAACGAAATGCCTTTAGCGAAAAAGGATGCTCGGACATTTGTCCGCTTCTTTTATTCTGCTGCAACAGAGTGCGAGATCGATAAACAAGGTCGGATCAATATCCCTGTTACATTGAGAAATCATGCAGACCTTACTAAAAGCTGCGTGATCATCGGGGTTTCAAACCGGATTGAGATTTGGGATGAAACGCGTTGGCAAGCATTCTCTGAAGAAGCAGAAGAAAACTTTGATGAAATTGCTGAAACAATGATCGACTTTGGCTTATAGGCTTGATAGGAAGAGGAAAAAACACATGGCAGATTTTCAACACTACACCGTTATGCTACAGGAGACCGTTGATGGGTTAAAGATTCGTCCAGAAGGCGTCTATGTCGATTGTACATTAGGTGGAGCCGGTCATAGTGAATATCTATTGTCACAACTATCTGAAGAGGGACATCTCTTTGCCTTTGATCAAGACCAAACCGCCATCGACCATGCTAAAGAACGTTTAGCACCATATGTTGCTAAAGGGATGGTCACGTTTATTAAAAGTAATTTTCGCTATTTAAAGGAAGCATTGCATCAACACGGTGTGAGCCGAGTCGATGGGATTTTGTACGATTTAGGTGTTTCCTCACCCCAATTAGATGAAGCCGAACGTGGCTTCAGCTACCACCAAGATGCACCGCTAGATATGCGGATGGATCAAACTGCAGCATTGACTGCCTATGAAGTGGTCAATCAATTCGACTACCATCAATTAGTCAAAATCTTCTTCCGCTATGGAGAAGAAAAATTCTCAAAACAAATCGCTCGTGAAATCGAGCGGGTGAGACAAGATCATCCCATCGAAACAACGGGGGAATTGGTCGATATCATCAAAGCAGCCATTCCAGCTCCAGCAAGAAGAAAGGGCGGTCACCCAGCAAAACGGGTTTTCCAAGCCATTCGAATTGCAGTCAATGATGAGCTAGGTGTAATTGAAGAATCTCTTGAACAAGCAATTCATCTTTTATCAGTTAACGGACGTGTCAGTGTGATCACGTTCCACTCATTAGAAGATCGAATCGTGAAATCGATGTTCAAGGAATACAGTACACCAAAGGACATGCCGCCAGGTCTGCCGATGATACCAGAAGAATTTCAACCAACACTAAAACTTATAACAAGAAAACCACTGCTTCCTACTGAGGAAGAAGTAGCTGAAAATAATCGTTCTCGTAGTGCGAAACTACGAATCGCGGAAAAAATCAAGGAAAGCGAAGGGTAACAACTATGGCAGAACTAAAAGTTCATGACTATGAATTCAGAGAACCACTTGAATCACAACCTTTGGATCACTCTGAACCGACAACTGAAAAACTGCCTACTGATCCCCAGCGTCCTGAGGTCATCCGTGTACCAGCATCTCCGGCTCGTCGGTTAAAAAGTATTTCTACTCTAGAAAAACTGATTGCTGCCTTTGTGATCATCGCTGTATTGACGTTGGCGATCTTGACCATCAATATTCGGACCAATATCAGCCAAGTCGAACATGATATTTCTCTTATCCAATCGGATATCAGTGAAAAAACGACACAAGCAGAACAGTTGGAACAAGAGAAAAATGAGCTTTCTAAAACCGAACGGATCCAAAAGATTGCTGAGGATAATGGATTGTCGATCGATGATGGCAATTTAAGGAAAGTGGACTAAATGAAGTTAACAGATAAATTCAAGCAATACTTAAAAAAGAACAATCAAACTACAACGAACAATCGCAAAAAAGTAGGTATTATTCTGTTTGCTACGAGTATTGGATTGTTCTTTTTGTTTGTCACGCGTTTGAGCTATATCGTCATTGTCGGAGATGTTGCGGGGACTTCATTAGCAGAAAAAACCAAAAATCTCTATGAGGGCAGTGAAGTCATCAAGGCGAAACGAGGAACGATCTATGACCGCAATGGAATCCCGATTGCTGAGGACGTGACCTCATACTCTATTTACGCTGTTTTAAATCAAAATTACAAAGATGGTAATAAGAATCTCTTTGCAGAAAAAGCAAACTTCAATAAGTTGGCCAAAATCTTGTCAGATGTCTTGTCCATTGATCAAGAGACAGCAGTCAATACGTTAGAGGATGGTCTTGAGCAACAATTGTGGCGAGTGTCTTTTGGGAGTAAGGGAAATAATATTACATTAGAACAAAAAAATGCGATTGAAGATGCGATGGAACAAGAAGATATTGCTGGCTTCCATTTTGATAGCCATCCAGCTCGCCTTTATCCGAATGGGGTCTTTTCTTCTCACTTTATCGGCTATGCGGTTGCCAATGACGACGATACTGGTCTAGTCGGTAAAACCGGGTTAGAAGCTGCCTACAATGATGTGTTATCGGGAACCGATGGCGAGATTGTTTATCAAAAAGACAACAATCAAAATCCGCTACCAGGAACAGTTGCCGAGACCGTCGCAGCGGTGGATGGGAAAGACGTCTATACAACCATCGATAGTCGGATCCAAAGCTATTTGGAAACGCTGATGGACAGTGTCTTTAAAGAAAACAAACCAGAAAACTTAACAGCCAATTTAATGGATGCCAAAACCGGCGAGATCATAGCGATGGCGCAACGACCAACCTACAATCCAGAAAATTTGGATTCAATCAATGATTGGCAAAATCTATTGGTTGAAGACAACTATGAGCCAGGATCCACCATGAAAATCTTAACGACGGCAGCTGCCATCGATCAAGGTATCTTCAATGAGAACGAAACTTTTACCCCAAGCCCTGATGGATTGAAACTTTATGATGCCACCATCAATGACTGGGACTTTGGTCAAAAAGGAACCTTGACGATGCGCCAAGCTCTTTCGTGGTCCAGTAATATTGGAATGGTGACCTTGGAACAGCGAATGGCTGACCGCTGGCAACAATACTTAAAAGAATTTGGCTTTGGTCGTAGCACCTATTCAGGATTGCCTAACGAAAATACGGGAATCACCCCAGAAGATAATCCTGTCAGCCAGGCGATGACTTCTTTTGGTCAAGCGATTGGTGTGACGAATTTCCAAATGATGCAGGCTTTTACATCGGTCGCCAATAATGGAACGATGCTGAAACCACAATTTATTAGTAAAATCGTTGATGGCAATACTGGAGAAGAAACGGTCACGCAACCTGAAGAGGTGGGACACCCCATCACAGAAGAAGCGGCAGCGAAGGTTCGCGAATATATGCGTGATGTTGTCGAAAGTGAAAATTACGGAAGTGCCTATGGCGTTTATGAATTACCTGGCTACAACATTTCTGCGAAAACCGGGACGGCCCAAGTAGCTGATCCAACAACCGGCAAGTATTTGTCTGGAGGCACCAATTATCTGTATTCTGTCGTTTTGATGTTTCCTTCAGAAGAACCAGAATATATTTTGTATTTGACCATTAAACTACCAGAGAAGCATGAAAGTACCGTGTTAGGTGAGATTGCCAATCCATTGATGAAACGGGTCATGGATCTGAAAAACTCTGCATTAGAAGAAAGCACAACATCTGGTAGCGAAACGACTGTGGGGGATTATCGCAATCTCGATACAGAATCTGCTGCAACCGACGTTCAAAAAGCTGGGTTGATTCCGATAGTCATCGGGGATGGTGAAAAAGTCATTGCCCAATCGGTTGACAGTGGAACTTCGATCATGCCAGGAGAACGAGTACTGCTCGTTACCGATAGCGATAAGTACTATATGCCGGATACAACTTCCTGGTCAAAAGCAGATTTGATTAAATTTGGCAGTCTACTAAATGTAGATGTTAGTTTTGAAGGAGACGGCTATTGTACCAAACAAAGCGTTGAGCCTTACACCGAATTATCGGGGCAATCGATCAAGTTTACACTAAGTGAAAACGAATAAATAGGAGAGAACAATATGGAATGGACAGAGATGATATTACCTTTGGCAAGTGGCTTTGCGATCGTAACAGCCACAATGCCTTTGTTTATCGGCTATTTTCAAATGAAGAAATACGGACAGGAAATACGTGGTGACGGTCCCAAATGGCACAATGTAAAGGCCGGAACACCAACGATGGGTGGGTTTGTATTTTTGATTTCTGCAATGATCACTGCCATCTGGGTAGGAGCATGGCAAAATCAATTGACTGCTTCATTGTTCATTCTTTTGTTCATTACCTTGGTTTATGGTGCATTAGGATTTCTTGATGACTTCATCAAGATTTTCCGCAAAAGAAATATGGGCTTAAACTCGCTGCAAAAACTGATTGGACAGATTTTAGGCGGACTCGTCTTTTACTTTGTTTTCCGATCTGAAGGCAATGCGGATGTACTGAATTTCTTTGGGATCGATGTATCGCTATCGATTTTTTATGGCTTATTCGTCATTTTTTGGCTTGTGGGTTTTTCAAATGCAGTCAACTTGACGGATGGGATCGATGGACTAGTCGCAGGACTGGGCACGATTTCTTTTTCAACATACGCACTGATTGCTTGGCGACAAGATCAAATCGATGTTTTGATCGTTTGTCTTGCGATCATTGGCGGATTGATCGGCTTCTTTCCCTACAATCGCAAACCGGCAAAAATTTTCATGGGAGATGTCGGCTCACTGGCTTTAGGCGGTCTGTTGGCAGCTATCTCGATTCTTTTACACCAAGAATGGACCCTCTTGCTTGTCGGATTGGTCTATGTTTGTGAAACAGCAAGCGTGATGCTGCAAGTTGCCTCATTCAAATTAACGGGCAAACGAATCTTCAAGATGTCACCCATTCATCATCATTTTGAAATGAGTGGATGGTCTGAGTGGAAGATCGATACTGTATTTTGGTGTATCGCGTTAGGTTGCTCGTTGCTCACAATAGCCCTTGTATGGTAGGAGATGAAGAAAATGAAAAAAATTACAACATATCAAAATAAAAAAGTTCTTGTGCTAGGATTAGCGCGTAGTGGATTCAGTGCGGCCAAATTGTTACATGATTTGGGCGCACTTGTGACCGTTAATGACGGAAAGCCATTTGCTGAAAATCCAGAAGCACAAGATCTTTTGGCTTTAGGGGTCAAAGTGATCACTGGCAGCCACCCAATTGAATTATTGGATGAAGGCTTCTCCCTAGTTGTTAAAAATCCAGGGATCCCTTATTCACAACCTCTTGTCCAAAAAGCTTTAGAGAAAAAAATTCCTGTGATCACGGAAGTGGAACTGGCGTATCAAATCTCTGAAGCGCCGATTATCGGTATTACTGGTACGAATGGAAAAACCACTACAACGACCATGATCGCCAATGTCTTGAATGCCGGAATGGAAAAAGGACAGGCATTGCTTTCTGGAAATATCGGGTTTCCTGCAAGTTCCGTTGCTCAAACAGCTAAGCCTGAAGATCGCTTGGTGATGGAGCTTTCAAGTTTCCAATTGATGGGAATCGATACCTTGCGGCCGAAAATCGCTGTCATCACGAATATTTATGAAGCCCATATCGATTACCATGGTAGTCGCCCGGAATATGTTTTAGCAAAATGGCGCTTGCAACAACGAATGACCGCTGACGATTATTTAGTGATCAACTGGAACCAACCAGAACTAGAAGCACTGTCGGCCAAATCAAAGGCGAAAATCATTCCTTTTTCCACCAAGGAAAAAGTAGCAGGAGCATATATGCTTGATGGGATGCTCTACTATAAAGAAGAAGCAATTATGGCAGCGGAGGAACTCGGTGTACCTGGGGCACATAATATTGAAAATGCCTTAGCGGCGATCGCTGTTGGGAAACTTTGCGATATGTCGAACGAAGCAATCAAACAAGCGTTACAGACCTTCACTGGGGTGCCTCATCGGACCCAGTATGTCACCACTATCAATCAGGTGAAATTTTTCAATGATTCCAAAGCAACCAACATCTTAGCAACAGAAATGGCCTTAGGTGGTTTTGACAATGAAAAATTGGTCTTACTGGCAGGCGGATTGGATCGTGGCAACAGCTTTGATGAGTTGGTTCCAGCACTAAATGGGCTCAAAGCTATCGTTGTGTTTGGAGAAACAAAAGAAAAATTAGCCGCTGCTGCTCAAGCAGCTGGTGTAAAAACGATTGAAATGACAGAGAATGTTGAAACAGCCGTCCCATTAGCCTTTTCTTTAAGTGCTGCTGGAGATACGATTCTATTGTCACCGGCGAATGCAAGTTGGGATCAATACCCTGATTTTGAAGTTCGCGGCGACAAATTTATGGCGGCAGTAGCAGAACTTAAATAGAAATGAGTGAAGGATATGAAAATACTT
Source organism: Enterococcus sp. OL5 (assembly GCF_006491895.1). NCBI lineage: Bacteria > Bacillati > Bacillota > Bacilli > Lactobacillales > Enterococcaceae > Enterococcus > Enterococcus sp. OL5. The sequence continues at coordinate 65,981 of NZ_VHIL01000006.1, read as the reverse complement.
GTGACTGGCGGCGGTACTGGCGGACACATCTATCCAGCGTTGTCTTTTGTGGATTACGTGAAGGAGATTGACCCGACAGCCGAATTTTTATACATTGGTGCAACAAGGGGCTTAGAGAATAAAATCGTCCCTCCAACAGGTATTCCTTTTAAAACACTAGAGATTCAAGGCTTTAAGCGTAAGCTATCTTTGGATAACGTAAAAACGATCCAGCTTTTTATGAAAAGCTACTACGCAGCAAAGAAAATCATCAAAGAGTTCCAACCGGATGTAGTGATTGGCACCGGCGGCTATGTTTCCGGCGCCGTGGTCTTTGCTGCCTCGAAGTTGAAAATACCTACTATTATTCATGAACAAAATAGTGTACCTGGAATCACCAATAAATTTCTAACCAAATATGTGGATAAAATCGCCATTGCTTTTCACGATGCTTCTCAATACTTTCCAGCGAAGAAAACGGTGTTGGTGGGCAATCCTCGTGGTCAAGAAGTACGGAATAGTCAAAAGTCGACAATTTTGTCTTCTTACGATTTAAATCCGGCGAAAAAAACAGTCTTGGTTTTTGGTGGGAGTCAAGGAGCCCTGAAAATCAATCAAGCGATCATTGATGCGCTGCCGCTGTTTGCTCAAAAAGAGTATCAGTTACTTTATGCATCTGGCGAAAGGTATTACAAAGAGATCGAAGAAAAAATTGGGATGTCAAAAGATGCCTTTCCTAATATCAGTATTCGTCCCTATATCGATCAAATGGCAGAAGTGATGGCAAATAGCGATTTGTTGATTGGTCGAGCGGGTGCCACATCGATCGCCGAATTTACGGCATTAGGGATTCCAGCGATTCTGATTCCAAGTCCTTATGTGACCAATGACCACCAAACGAAGAACGCCCAAAGTTTAGCTAATGCAGGAGCAGTCAAAATGATTGCCGATCATGAATTAAACAGCCAAAACCTCGTGGAAGCAGTAGATAGTATCATGCAAGATGAAGCCCTTCGTAGTAAGATGGCCAAAGCCTCAAAAGAACAAGGGATCAGCGATGCCTCGGAACGATTATTTCGACTTGTGCAAGAGGTAATCAAATAGTACAATGTGTGGGATAGAAAGGAGCGATTATCATTAGTAAAGACAAAACACCTCATGATGATCAAACCCCCTCGTCAACGGAAGAGTTGACCCCTTGGCAAAAAGAAAATCTAAAATATTTGCAAGAAAAAGGCAATCAGCCAGCTTGGTCGTCATCCGCGTCTGATGAAACAGAAGACATGTCCCAAGCACATGAAGATGAGTTGACAGAAGAAACACTTTTTGAAGCAGAACAAGCGATAGAAGAAACAGACGATGAGAAAGAAGGGCTGCCTGAGCCAGAAAAAAAAGCTCGCTCTTTCGCTGATCGGTTGCCTAATCTAAAGGCGTACCGTAATCAAGTATTGATTCGCCGCTTAGCGCTGATTATCGGTCTACTGATGATTCCTTTGTTGATTGTTTTGTATTTTGTTTCGCCGCTTAGTCGTTTGGCTAATGTGGTGGTCAAAGGCAATCAAGAAGTATCCGCAGAAGCGATTCTCGAAAATTCTGACCTAGCCGTCAATGAAGAGATGTGGCCGCAATTTTTTGAACGGAATCAGAGTGTGGCCGCAATCAAAAAAGAATTGCCGCGCATAAAAAATGCTTCCATTTCTCTATCTGGTATTAATCGTTTCGATATCACTGTTACTGAATTTCAAGAAGTGGCTTTATTAGCCAAAGACGGCGGCTATGCACCAGTTTTGGAAAATGGCGCTGTTTTGGAAGACATCAGTGAGCAGCCAGAGGAAGGATTGCCGGTTTTAGAAAATTTTTCGGCTGAAGACAAAATCAAAGCGACACTCAGTGCCTATCAAGAATTAAGTTCAGAAATTCGCGATGGCATTTCTCAAATCAAATACACCCCCCGTGACAGCAATGATGAGCTGCTGACTCTCTTTATGAATGATGGCAATCAAGTGATCGTCAACATCTCAAATATGGTGAGTCAAATGCAGTATTATCCGCAAATTGCCAAAGATTTGACCGAGGACAGTATTGTGGATATGGAAGTTGGGATCTTTACGTATCCTATTTCAAATACACAAGAAGACGATGCAGACGAAAATCAAACAGCTGATAGTGATTCTTAGGAAAAATTCAAGAGTTTTTTTCATTAACTTGTTTCTAAAAAGCGCCATTATATGGTAGAATTGGTAACAGTGAACAAATTATTCGAATGAACTCTAAAAACGGACTGTGATGGTTCGCTATATATCCAATTTAAGTAGGAGGGAACCCCATCCATGGCAAAAACGGGAATGTATGTTGGCCTTGATATCGGTACGACATCTGTAAAAGTTGTAGTAGCCGAATACGTTGACAGCCAAATGAATATCATTGGTGTAGGAAATGCAAAATCAGAAGGAATCAACCGTGGGATTATTGTAGATATCGATAAAACGGTACAAGCCATTCAAAGAGCAGTAAGACAAGCAGAAGAAAAAGCAGGAATTCAAATTCGCAGTGTAAGTGTTGGTGTACCAGCCAATCTTCTTGAAGTGGAAAATTGTCAAGGGATGATCGCGGTCAATAGTGAATCAAAAGAGATCACCGACGAGGACGTCCGCAATGTTGCTTCCGCAGCACTTGTACGTTCAACCCCTCCTGAAAGACAGATCATTGCTATTTTACCGCAAGAATTTACTGTGGATGGGTTTGAAGGGATCAAAGATCCTCGAGGCATGATCGGTGTTCGCTTAGAAATGTTTGGTGTGGTTTATACAGGACCAAAAACCATCATTCACAACATTCGAAAGTGTGTGGAAAAATCCGGACTGATCGTCAATGAAGTGGTCATTACGCCATTAGCATTAACAGAATCGATTTTATCTGATGGTGAAAAAGATTTTGGCACGATCGTTATCGATATCGGTGGCGGCCAAACAACGACAGCTGCGATGCACGACAAACAATTGAAATTTACTCATGTGAACCAAGAGGGCGGCGAATTTGTCACCAAAGACATTTCAACGGTTTTAAATACCTCTTTCAACAATGCAGAAGCATTGAAGATCAATTATGGGGATGCGTATCCTGAACGAACTTCAGCTAGCGAAGAGTTTCCGGTCGATGTGATTGGAAAATCAGAACCTGTGAAGATTGATGAACGCTATTTGTCAGAAATCATTGAAGCCCGTATGGAACAAATTTTCACTAAATCAAAAGAAGTCTTAGACGAAATTGATGGACTTGATTTACCAGGTGGCGTGATTTTAACTGGTGGCGCTGCAAGCCTGCCAGGTGTCGTAGATCTTGCTCAAGAAGTATTCGAAACAAACGTTAAGCTTTACGTTCCTAATCATATGGGACTTAGAAATCCTGTATTCACCAATGTAATCAGTATCGTTGACTATTCAGCAAACTTAAGCGAAGTCTATCAGCTTGCCAAAAGTGCGATCACCGGTGAAAAAACAGTCGCGCAACAGCCCGTTGCTATTCAACAACAAGAAGTACATTACGAACAATATGAAGCTCCAGAAGAAACTTATGAAGAAGTAGAAGAAGAGAAAAAAGGTGAGTCGATCACAAACCGAGTAAAAGATTTCTTCTCAAATATCTTTGAATAATCTAAAACGATTCTCAGGAGGAAGATAAACTATGGAATTTTCAATTGATAATAACATCAATGACGGCGCTGTGATCAAAGTCATCGGAGTCGGCGGCGGTGGCGGCAACGCAGTCAACCGTATGATCGAAGAAAATGTCAAAGGCGTAGAATTTATTGCGGCCAACACTGACGTTCAAGCATTAAAAAATTCAAAAGCAGAAACAGTGATTCAATTAGGCCCTAAATATACCCGCGGTCTTGGTGCTGGTTCTCAACCAGAAGTTGGTCAAAAAGCGGCAGAAGAAAGTGAAGATTCTATTCGTGAATCATTAGAAGGCGCGGACATGATTTTCATTACCGCTGGTATGGGTGGCGGAACCGGGACCGGTGCTGCACCGATCGTAGCGAAAATCGCCAAAGAAATCGGCGCATTGACAGTCGGTGTCGTTACTCGCCCATTTACTTTTGAAGGACCAAAACGCGGCCGTTTTGCGGCTGAAGGAATTGCTAAATTGAAAGAGAATGTCGATACACTATTGATCATCTCGAACAATCGCTTGTTAGAAGTTGTCGATAAGAAAACACCAATGCTTGAAGCATTCCGTGAAGCAGACAATGTCTTGCGTCAAGGGGTTCAAGGGATCTCAGACTTGATCACTGCTCCAGGCTACGTTAACTTGGACTTCGCTGATGTGAAAACAGTGATGGAAAACCAAGGCACCGCTTTGATGGGAATTGGTGTTGCTAGCGGCGAAGAACGTGTAATCGAAGCAACGAAAAAAGCAATCTCTTCACCATTACTAGAAACTTCGATCGATGGTGCCGAACAAGTACTATTGAACATCACTGGCGGATTGGATATGACTTTATTTGAAGCACAAGATGCTTCTGATATCGTCGCTCATGCAGCAACAGGTGATGTAAATATTATCTTAGGTACCTCAATCAACGAAGACCTAGGCGATGAAATCCGTGTGACTGTCATTGCAACTGGTATTGACCCTTCAAAAAAAGAACGTGGGTCTCGCTCTAGCAGACAAAGCCAAAGCCAAATTCATTCTATCCCACAAAAACCCACATTAGATATGGACCAAGCACGCCCTGCGCAAGCAGAGGAAAGCAACGGTTTCGGTGATTGGGATATCCGTAAAGAACAAAATGTACGACCTAAAGTAGAAGAAAACACATTTGAAAATGTAGAAAAGAAAGAATTCGACACCTTCAGCCGTGATGAAGTACGCTCGAATGATGACGACGAATTAAGCACACCACCATTTTTCCGTCGTAAACGCTAGGGGGCAGAGCACATGATTTCTGAGAACTTGCACAAGATCCAGCAAGAGATACAGGACTCCTGTGCTCTTGTTTCTAGAAACGCCAGTGAGGTCTGTTTGACAGCTGTAACAAAATCCGTCGATACAGAAACGACAAGAGAACTTCTAGAAAATGGTGTGCGGAATTGTGCTGAAAATCGAGTAGAAAAACTACTTGAAAAAAAAGCAGCATTAACGGATTTTCCAGATGTCCGTTGGCATTTTATTGGCAATTTGCAGCGTAGAAAGGTAAAATCAATTATAAACGAGATTGATTTTTTCCACGCGTTAGATTCAATCAAACTGGCACAAGAAATTCAAAAACGAGCAGAGCATCCGATCAACTGCTTTGTGGAAGTAAATGTTTCGCAGGAAGCAACGAAACAAGGGATTTTCGTAGAAGAGGTGATGGCTTTTATTGAAGCACTCGCTTCGTTCGATAAAATTCGTGTTGTTGGATTGATGACGATGGCCCCGCTCACTGCTTCCAAAGACGAGCAGCATCAGATTTTTAAAGAATTAAAAAGGATTCAACAACAAATCGCTGACCTGCATCTTACACATGCCCCTTGCTTAGAAACGAGTATGGGAATGAGTAATGACTTTCCCATTGCGATCCAAGAAGGCGCAACATTTATTCGTGTAGGAACAGCATTATTTCAATAAAAAAGGAGGTTGACCGATGTCGCTCAAAGAGAAACTGACCAATTTTTTTGGATTGACTGACGAAGAAGATTATTACGAAGAAACATATGCCACTGAAGAACCGGCACGAACAGCATCTAAACCGGCTGTGAACCAAGGAGGAGCTTTTACGGCCTCCAGAACATCCGCGAATACGTATGCATCTGGCCAAGCGGCAACCCGTACAACAAGTCAACCACAAAATCAAGCTTATCAATACAGACAGCAACCTCAAACTGCTGCTTATCAACAATCCTCAGCTGCGGCTGAACGAGTAAGATCGGTACCTAAGACGGAAGAAAAAGTCGTTCCGATGGCGCAACAAAGAACCAATACGAGAGTCAAAGATACAAAAGCAAAAGAAACTTCCTCGCAAGTGGCAGGAAAAATAACGATCGTAGAACCACGTGTTTACTCTGAAGCAATGGGGATTGCGAAGCAAGTCATCAATGGTGATGCTGTACTTGTTAATTTTCATTTAATTGAAGAGTACCAAGCTCGTCGAATAGTTGATTTTTTAACAGGAACAGTGTACGCTGAAGATGGTGATATCAAGCGCGTTGGCGATGAAATTTTTCTTTGCACGCCTAAGGGTATGGAAATTGAAGGCACTGCCCAAACATTAGCAGATACCAATTTTTTTGATATCTAAAGTGAGGAGGAACGCCAATTTTATTCTTGAGATTCGTTAAATTACTGAGTGATGCTGTTTATCTGTATACCATTTTATTAGTGATCTATGCACTTTTGTCTTGGTTTCCAGGAGGGTATCAATCCGCTTTTGGCCGTTTCTTGGCAAAAGTGTGTGAACCGTATTTGAGTTTATTTGATCGATTGAAATTAAGTTTTGCTGGTATCGATTTTACGATTGCATTTGCAATTATTGTCTTACAGCTAGCATCACAAGCATTGATATTGATCCTACAATCAATTTTATTTTAACGTAAGGGGTGGTTATCGGTGAACGCAAATGTCTATCAACATTTTCGAAACGATGAACGCCCTTTTATTGATTCCGCTCAAGGATGGATCGAACAAGTGCAAATGCAGTATGCGCCATACTTGACTGATTTCTTAGATCCAAGACAAGCGTATATCTTAGAAAGCTTGATTCGTCAATCAACGGATTTAAGCTTCCGTTTTTTTGGCGGATACGAAGCTGCTGAAAGACGACGCTGTTTAATTTATCCTGATTACTATGAGCCCACCACCGATGAGTTTGACATGACTTTATTTACGATTCAATACCCGAAAAAATTTACGGTTTTGAGTCATGGAAAAGTTTTGGGCACGTTAATGGGGACTGGAGTCAAGAGGGAATACTTTGGAGACATTCTTTCCGATGGTGAAATATGGCAAGTATTCGTTGCTACTGAAGTCAGTCATTTTATTCAACTACAAGTGGATAAAATCGGCAACGTATCGGTACGTTTGGAAGAAACGAAATATACCGATTTGATCGTGCCTAAAGATGGCTGGACCGAGGAAAGAGAAACGGTTAGTTCATTGCGTCTTGATACAGTGATCTCCGCCGTGTACAACATCTCTCGTCAGCGTTCGAAACAGTTGATCGAATCAGGAAAAGTAAAAGTAAACTGGACAGAAGCATTACGACCAGATTTTGTTCTGGATTTACTGGATATCGTTTCAGTAAGAGGATTTGGTCGGATTCAAATACAGGGGTTAGAAGGAACCACGAAAAAAGAAAAAGTTAGATTGTTATTAGGTGTATTACGTAAATAAATCAAAGAGGTGTATAGAATATGGCATTAACTCCATTAGACATTCAAAATAAAAACTTTTCAGTAAAAATGAGAGGCTACAATCAAGACGAAGTCGATGACTTTTTGGATATGATTGTTCGTGATTATGAAGAAGCTGTTCAACGCAATCGTGAGTTAGAGAAATCATTGAAACATGCAGAAGAAAAACTCGAATACTTCAATGAATTGAAAGACGCCTTGAACCAATCCATTATCGTGGCTCAAGATACGGCGGATAAAGTAAAAACAAGCGCAAGCAAAGAATCAGAAGTAATCGTTACTTCTGCCCAAAACCGTGCGGATGAGATGGTTGCTACTGCAGAAAAACATGCCCATGCCTTGATGACCTCAGCAGAAGAAAAAGCCAAAGAGATTTTGACAGATGCAACAAATAATGCACGTCAATTGGCGACAGAAACAAATGACTTGAAGAAGAAAACCAGAGTCTTCCATAACAACTTATTAGTTATGTTGCAAACGCAATTAGAACAAGTGAAGAGCCCTGAATGGGAAGAAATTTTGGCGCCATTTTCAAGCTATGTACAAGATTCCCACCAAGTGATCAGAGAAGTTTTGTCAAAAGAACTTGACAGTGAAAATGGTTCTGGAGTAAACTCAGAAGCAGTGGAAACATTTGATGTGGACATTGTTGAATCAGATGAAAAAATCGTTGATGTAAGTGAAAGCCCTGAAGTGAAAACGTTAGATGATGCGAGAAACTTATTAGACGAGTTGAACAAAACAGATAACAACTAAGACACAGAACAGAAAAATTTCTTATATTTTTCAAGCGAGTTTGGGAGAGTGGAAGCCAAATAAAACCCTGTAAGAAATCAGATCATCTGTGAGTTGCGTTCTTGAAAGAGCTGACTTTTCAAAGACTCGAGTAGAGAACGACGCCTGATCCCGTTACCGATCATCAAAGAATTGTCAAATGACAATTAAATTTGGGTGGTACCACGAACACGTTCGTCCCTTGCCAGGGACGGACGTGTTTTTTGCTGTGAATCACTATGATTGGCTTGCGAAGCAAGACAGAATAGATGATGAACAGTACTAGGCGACCATAGGGGGCGTAGTAACCGTACTAGGAATCACAATGACTGGTCCGCAAAGCGGAACAGAGCAGACGATGAACAGTACTAGGCGACCATAGGGAGCGTAGTAACCGTACTAGGAATCACAATGATTGGTCCGCAAAACGGAACAGAGCAGACGCTAGCCAGCTGTTAACAATCAGTGAATCCTAAATGCATTGAGTTTATGGCAACCAATCCATTTGACAGGTTCAATAGAAGTAATCGGTTGATCGAGTCGATGGATTTTGAAACTATACCAAAACGTTGAGAGACGAAAAGGAGCGAAACAAGAATGAAAATGAAAGAAACACTGCATCTTGGAAAAACCGCTTTTCCAATGCGAGGCAACTTGCCAAACCGTGAAGTGGATTGGCAAAAAGAATGGGAAGAAAATCAATTGTATCAACGTCGTCAAGAATTAAATGAAGGCAAGCCAACCTTTGTCTTACACGATGGCCCTCCCTACGCAAATGGAAATATCCATATCGGACATTCATTAAACAAAATCAGTAAAGACATCATCGTACGTTCCAAATCGATGTCAGGTTTCCGTTCCCCTTATGTACCTGGTTGGGATACTCATGGTTTACCGATCGAACAAGTACTGACCAATAAAGGGATCAAGCGCAAAGAAATGAGCTTGGCAGAATATCGCAAAAAATGTGAAGAATATGCTTTGACACAAGTGGATACACAAAGAGCTGATTTCAAACGTTTAGGCGTTTCTGGTGACTGGGATCATCCATATATCACATTGACACCAGACTATGAAGCAGCAGAAATCCGCGTGTTCGGAAAAATGGCAGAAAAAGGCTACATCTACAAAGGATTGAAACCAATTTACTGGTCACCATCTAGTGAATCATCATTAGCAGAAGCTGAGATCGAATACAAAGATGTGAAATCACCATCGATCTATGTGGCTTTTCCAGTCGCAGATGGCAAAGATTTGCTTGATTCAGATACAGCTTTTGTTATCTGGACGACGACACCATGGACCTTACCAGCGAACCTAGGAATCTCTGTGAATCCAACCTTTGCCTATGTTCAAATCTTGGCTGATGGTCGTAAATTCGTCGTGGCAAAAGATTTATTAGAAACCGTGACGAATGAGATCGGTTGGGAATCTGTCGAAGTATTACAAGAATTGGCTGGCGATCAATTGGAAAAAATGACGGCACAACATCCTTTTTATGATCGTACATCTCTAGTAATGTTAGGTGACCATGTGACATTGGATGCCGGTACTGGTTTGGTCCACACTGCACCAGGACACGGGGAAGATGACTACATCGTCAGCAAAAAATATGGTCTAGATGTCTTATCACCAGTCGATAGCCGTGGGGTCTTCACAGAAGAAGCACCAGGATTTGAAGGGGTCTTTTATGACAAAGCCAATCCAATGATCACTGAGCTTTTAGAAGAAAAAGGAGCCCTACTAAAACTAAACTTCTTTACTCACAGCTATCCACATGATTGGCGGACGAAAAAACCAGTCATCTATCGGGCAACACCACAATGGTTTGCGTCTATTGATAAGTTCCGTCAAAATATTTTGGATGAGATCGAAAAAGTAGATTGGATCATTCCATGGGGCAAAACCCGTTTATACAATATGATTCGCGACCGCGGCGACTGGGTGATCTCTCGTCAACGTGCGTGGGGCGTTCCGTTGCCAATCTTCTATGCAGAAAACGGCGAAGCCATCATTACGCCTGAAACGATTGAGCATGTGGCAAACTTATTTGCTGAACATGGTTCAACGATTTGGTTTGAAAAAGAAGCAGAAGAATTACTGCCAGCTGGCTTCACGCATCCAGGCTCACCAAACGGCAAATTCTCGAAAGAGACTGACATCATGGATGTTTGGTTTGATTCAGGTTCTTCTCACGAAGCGGTGTTACGTCAACGTCCAGAATTGACATTCCCAGCTGACATGTACTTGGAAGGTTCTGACCAATATCGTGGGTGGTTCAACTCAAGTATCACGACTAGTGTTGCGATCAACGAAGTCGCACCATATAAAGCCGTCTTGTCTCAAGGCTTCACCTTAGATGGCGAAGGTCGCAAGATGAGTAAATCTCTTGGTAATACCATTGCACCAGAAAAAGTGATCAATCAAATGGGTGCGGATATTTTGCGCCTTTGGGTCAGCAGTGTTGACTACGAAGCGGATGTCCGAGTGTCTATGGATATCTTGAATCAAGTGTCAGAAGTCTATCGGAAAATTCGCAATACCATGCGTTTCTTATTGGCTAATACGAATGATTTTGATCCAGCAAAAGACAGCGTACCATTTGAAAACTTGCGTTCTGTTGATAAATACATGATGGTTCGCTTGAATCAAACGATCAAAACGATTCGGGAAGATGGCTATGAAAAATATAACTTCTTGCATATTTACCGAACAGTCATTAACTTCTTGACAGTCGATATGTCATCCTTCTATTTGGATTTTGCGAAAGATGTCGTTTATATCGAAGCTGAAAATGATTTCCAACGTCGCGCCATGCAAACCGTCTTCTATCAAACAGCGGTTGCGTTGACGAAATTACTGACGCCGATCATTCCCCATACGGCAGAAGAAATCTGGTCACATTTGAAAGAAGAAGAGGAATATGTTCAATTAGCGGAGTTCCCTGGCTATGATACATTTGCTAACCAAGAAGAGCTGCTTGATTTATGGCGTGCTTTCCTTGATTTCCGTGACAATGTCTTAAAAGCATTGGAAGAAGCACGTAATGCAAAATTGATCGGGAAATCGTTTGAAGCGAAAGTCACTGTTTATCCAACCGAACCGGTTGCGGCATTACTAAAAGCTATCGATTCAGATATTGCACAACTGCTGATCATTTCACCAGACTTCTTAACGATCAAAGAAGCAGGGGAAGCAGTACCAGAAGCGGCCTATCAATTCGAAGACGTGGCGATCTTAGTGGAAAAAGCCGAAGGTGAAGTCTGCGAACGTTGCCGCCAAGTCCGTGTAGATGTTGGTGTAGAAGAGCAACTGCCAACACTTTGCGGCCATTGTGCAGCCATCGTCAAAGAAAACTATCCCGAAGCAGTTGCAGAAGGCTTTGAAAAATAAAAGAACGAAAAAAGATGACCCCATTGCGGGTCATTTTTTTGAAATCAGTCAAGCTTGTTCCTTGAGAATGGGACATAAACAGCTGTTTGTGACATCTAAATGAGAAAATCCGACTTAATTGATAACGATTCTCATTTGTTTGCAATAATTTTCCGATAGTTTATTGTATAATAAAAAAACCTTATTAGACGAAGATTCCTGCCTGTGATTTACAAGTCACTACTTGTTCAATGGATTTAAGTAACCCTTGAAGGAAGAAATCAACGAGCACGGATCAAGTAAAAAAAACTTGCCAGATAGAAAAACAGGTTGTAAACTGTTAAAAATCGGAATATTCAGAATATTGAAAGAAAGTGTGATTCCATGAGTGATTTAGAGATGATGAGGAAAACGAACCAAATGATGTACGATGCCGCTTTTGAAAAAGATGCTTGTGGGATGGGCTTTATTGCACAAAAAGATGGTCGCTATTCTCGAGAACTTGTGCAAAATGCCTTAACGATGTTAGAACGGATGAATCATCGAGGGGGAACTGGCGCTGAACCTGACACGGGGGACGGAGCAGGAATCTTGATGGCGATGCCAGATCCATTTTTTCAACAGCGAGCAAAAGAGGCCGAAATCCCATTGCCTGAAAAAGGCGCCTATGCTGTTGGGATGTTTTTTTTACCGAAAGAAAAGCTCCGAGCAGCACAGGTCCAAGAAGAAGTAACTAAAGACATTCAACAAATGGGTTTTACGGTTTTATGGCAACGAGATGTGCCTTATGATTATTATCAATGTGGGCCAGGGGCTCAAAAAGTCATGCCCTCATTTGTGCAAGTCTTTATTGAAAAACCTGTCGATGTAGCTGCAGGCCGTCCCTTTGAAGATCAGCTTTATCGGTTACGGCGAAAACTGGAAAAAACGTATCATACCGATGAGCTGTCTATCTGCAGCTTATCTAGTAAGACAGTTGTTTATAAAGGGATGCTGCATGCCTATCAAGTTGGCTTGTTTTTCAAAGATCTTCAAAGCCCAGAAATGACTTCCAGTATTGCTTTGACCCATTCTCGTTTTTCAACGAATACCTTTCCAAGCTGGAGTCGGGCGCAACCTTTTCGTTTCTTAGCCCATAATGGCGAAATCAACACCTTACGTGGGGCGGAAAATTGGATGCATGGACATCAGATCGAAGTCTACGATGACGAAAACTCCGATTCGGCGAAGTTGGAAAATTGTATGGAGTATTTGTATCGTCAAGGTCGAGACATTCCCCAAGTACTGTTGATGATGGTGCCAGAAGCATGGTCCAAAGAAGCTGGCTTGACGCCAGAACTGACGGCTTTTAATGAATACAATGCAAGCTTTATGGCCCCTTGGGATGGACCAGCAGCTTTATGCTTTACCGATGGGGATCTGGTAGGAGCTGCACTCGATCGAAATGGGTTGCGGCCATCTCGCTACTCGATCACGAAAGCTGGTTTTGTTATCGTGGCCTCTGAGTCAGGGGTTGTCGATCTGCCAGCGTCAGAAGTGATTGAAAAAGGGGTGCTTGGACCAGCAAATATGTTTTTGGTGGATACCAAAAAAGGGGTGATCTTACGCAATCAAGAAATCAAAGCGCATTATGCGAACGCCCATCCTTACCAAGAGTGGTTAGCGGATCACTTATTAACACCAGAGCTGCTTCCTGACGCAGAAAGACAGGAGGAAACGGCAGATGATGCGATCCAGACCCTTTGGAAACGAAATGGCTACACGGATGAGATCATTCGCACGTTGATTTTACCAATGGCTCAAACGGGAGAAGAACCAGTGATTTCCATGGGGTTTGATTCACCCTTAGCCATCTTAAGCGAACGTCCCCAATCTTTGTTTACGTACTTTAAACAACAATTTGCTCAAGTGACCAATCCGCCAATCGATGCGATTCGTGAAAAATTGGTAATTGGTACCGAACTGTTTTTAGGTCGAGATGGTGATGTTTCAAAGGACATTCGAATCAATTGCAATAAGCTGAAGATTGCTAGTCCTGTGTTAAAAACGAGTGAATATGAAAAAATCAAACAGTTAGATCAAAAGGGGCAAAAAGCGGTTTTACAGTCGATTCTCTATGATTATGTACCAGAAAATGGAGCAGCATTGCAGCAAGCGTTAGAAGCGCTTTTTAAAGAAACGGAACAAAAAATTGATTCTGGGGCAACGATCGTCATTTTAACTGATCGGGAAGTCGTTCAGCCGCAAGAAGGAAAATTGGCAATTCCGATCCTTTTGGCAGTATCTGGCCTGCACAATTACTTGGTGCGAAAAGGCAAACGTTCCTTGGCATCGATCGTTGTAGATACTGCGGAAGTCTGTGAGGTCCATCATTATGCCATGTTAGTCGGCTACGGAGCAAGTGGGGTCCACCCTTATGGGGCTTACCAGACATTGGCCCACTTTGAGCTTTCAGAGAAGATTGAAAGTTACCGCAAAGCTTGTGAGAAAGGTATTGTCAAAATTATGTCACGGATGGGGATTTCAACGATCGCCGGTTACCATGGGGCGCAATTGTTTGAAGCTGTTGGTATCTCTGAGAAAGTCATCTCCGAATACTTTACCGGCACGGTTACTCGTATCGGTGGACTTTCATTAGCGCAAATCGAGCAAGAATACTTAACGCGTTATGAAGCGGCGTATGGCGAGAAACGCGTGGATTATCTTGATTCGGGTGGTAGCTTCCAATACAAAGCTGACGGGGAACATCATCTGTTCAATCCAAAAACGATTTATGGATTTCAAAAAGCTGTTCGTACCGGCAGCTATGCGCTTTATAAAGAATATGCGGCGGAGATGAACCAAGACGCGTTAGAGAATCCAACGACCCTACGTTCTATGTGGACTTTTGCGAACACAAGACGCAGTATTCCATTAGCTGAGGTGGAGCCAGTTGAAACGATCGTCAAACGATTTAAAGTCGGCGCGATGTCTTACGGCTCTCTAAGTGAAGAGGCGCATCGCTGTATTGCTGAAGGAATGAATGCGATCGGGGCAAAATCCAACAGTGGAGAAGGTGGAGAAAACCGAAATCGTTTCAAACCAGTGAATGGCATTAATTATAATAGTCGCATCAAACAAGTAGCTTCTGGCCGTTTTGGTGTCAATGCCGAATATTTAATGAGTGCGGACGAACTCCAGATCAAAATGGCGCAAGGTGCGAAACCTGGTGAAGGGGGGCAATTGCCAGGCAACAAAGTCTTCCCGTGGGTCGCTGAGATTCGTGGCTCAACACCTGGTGTCCGATTGATTTCGCCGCCACCACATCACGACATTTATTCGATTGAAGATCTAGCCCAGCTGATCTATGACTTAAAGGCAATCAATCCCTATGCACGGATCAATGTCAAATTGGTTTCTAGTACGGGCGTGGGTACGATCGCTACCGGTGTCGTCAAAGCCGGCGCAGACGTAGTCGTGATCTCAGGCTATGACGGTGGGACCGGTGCTTCTCCGAGAAATTCGATTCGTGATGCTGGCTTGCCTTGGGAGATGGGGCTTGCAGAAGCCCATCAAACGTTAGCTATGAATCATTTGCGGCAGCGAATGACCTTAGAGACAGATGGAAAATTAATGACGGGTCGAGACATCGCCATTGCTGCTCTTTTAGGAGCAGAAGAATATAGCTTTGCCTCTTTAGCGCTAGTTGCGATTGGTTGTGTCATGATGCGGGTTTGCAGTATCAATACATGTCCTGTCGGCATTGCTACGCAAAATCCAGCGTTGCGCAAATTTTTCGCAGGGAAACCTGAGCACATCATCAATACGATGTACTTTTTAGCAGAAGATTTACGGGAAACAATGGCCGAGCTAGGGTTTCGCACGATTGATGAGATGGTAGGACACGCGGAAGTGTTGACACCACGCTTCGTTGCCAAAGGCAAAGCAAAGTCATTAGACTTTTCTAGAATGATAGGGACGACGATCCCAATCGAACGGAAAGTGACGGACCCATTCCTTGAGAAACGACAATGGCCAGAATTAGACGCTTTTGCCCAAGCAGCTATCGACAATAATCAAGAAATCGTTATGAATCATACGATCAATAATGTTCAACGTTCAGTCGGCGCTCGTTTTGGGGGCTGGATCGCAGAACGCTTTGGCAATTACGAAGTAACACCAGGTTTGTTGCAGTTTACGTACCGCGGCATTGCTGGACAAAGTTTTGGGGCGTTTGCCACCCAGGGCATCCAGTTGAAACTGATTGGCGAGGCCAACGATTATGTAGCCAAAGGACTGAGTGGTGCCCGTTTGATCATTGTGCCGCCTGAAGATGCCGCTTATGACGCAGAGCATTCACCGATTGTCGGTAACGTTGCTTGTTTTGGGGCGAATCGAGGTGAAGGCTATTTCCGCGGCATTGCTGGCGAACGCTTTTGCGTCCGTAATAGTGGAGCCAAAGTCGTTGTAGAAGGTGTTGGGGACCATGGCTGTGAGTACATGACTGGCGGCGTCGTGGTGATTTTAGGAAAAACCGGCCGCAACTTCGGTGCCGGAATGTCCGGTGGCGTGGCATACGTCTATGACCCTGATCAAACTTTTGCAGAAAAATGCAATCGGGAAATGGTTGATTTGTACCGAATTGGCGAAAGTGGCGATGACCATCAGCTGAAGGAAATGATCCAGCAGCATTTTGCCTATACAGATTCATTAAAGGCTGCGGAGATTTTAGAAGATTGGGAAAATCAGCAGCAACATTTCATCAAAGTCTATCCGACAGAGTACCATCAGATGATCCAAGCAACGGAGACTTTGGCTGAGCAAGGATTTATCGGGGAGGAACTTGTGACGAAAGCTTTCGAAGCCGTCGTCGGTCCACAATTGACTATTCCAGGAAAGGAGCGCGACTAATATGGCAGATCCATTTGGTTTTTTAAAGTACCCAAGAGTAGAAAATCCTACCCGACCGGTTTCAGAACGTATCCAAGACTGGCAAGAATTACAGACGCCATTGCCTGAAAATGAGCGTCAAGAGCAAGCGGCGCGCTGTATGAATTGTGGCATTCCTTTTTGTCATACAGGTTCTTTTTACGGCGGTCAACGGGCGGTTTCAGGTTGTCCCAATGACAACCTGATTCCTGAATGGAATGATCTGGTTTATCAAGGGCGTTTCCAAGCCGCCTTTGAGCGTTTAGCCAAAACCAATCCACTACCAGAAATGACAGGGCGTGTCTGTCCTGCTCCATGTGAAAAAGGCTGTACCGAGGCACTGAATGGCTCAGGTGTCACGATCCATGACAATGAACGTTTTATTATCGATACTGCTTTTGAAAACGATTGGGTCAAAGCTTCCGGGTTGCCTCAAGAAGCGACTGGTTTCAAGGTGGCGATCGTTGGTAGTGGACCGGCTGGTTTATCCGCTGCTTGGCGCTTGAATCAACTAGGACATCAAGTGACGGTCTATGAACGCAGCGATCGCTTTGGCGGTTTGCTAATGTATGGTATCCCAAACATGAAATTAGACAAAGATGTCGTGCAGCGACGTATTGATCTAATGGCAGAGCTAGGCGTGACCTTTGTCGCTAATACGGAGATCGGTCGTGACTTGTCAGCAGAGGAATTGGCTGCTCAGTATGATCGGGTCATTTTGGCGACAGGTGCCAGTGTTCCTCGTGACTTGAAAATTCCTGGTCGTGAATTGACTGGGGTCCAATTCGCAGTCGATTATTTGACGGAAGCAACCAAAGATGTATTAAAGCATGGCAAAGCGGCAACCAGTAAAAAACTTGCTGGCAAGCACGTCGTCGTGATTGGCGGCGGCGACACTGGAAATGATTGTATTGGCTCAGCGATTCGGCAAGGAGCCGCTTCTGTGCGCCAATTGGAGATCACGCCCCAACTGCCATTGACACGTACCGACAGCAACCCTTGGCCTGAATACCCAATGACAGCCCGCACAGGCTATGGGCAAGAAGAAGCGGCTGAAGTGCTGCAAACACAAGTGACGTATCATGGGGTGTCCACAACGGCCTTTATCGGCGCCGAACGTGGCCAGTTGATTGCTATTGAAACGGTCTCGGTGGATCAACAGTTTCAGCCGATCCCTGGTACAGAGCAAGTGATCAAGGCGGATTTAGTCTTGTTGGCAATGGGTTTTATTGGCGCAGAGACCCAACTCTTTGATGCCTTTGGTGTGCGAGAAGTTTATGATGATTATACAACAAATAATGAACGGGTCTTAGTGGCAGGCGATGCTAAAAGAGGACCAAGCTTAGTGATCTGGGGGATTCGTGAAGGACGCCTAGCGGCAGAAAAAGTCGACCAAGCGTTACGATCATTGGTGTATCAATAAGCAAACAATAAAAAACAACCTGAGCAGCTCGTCCTCCTTCTAAATCAGAAGGGGAGCAGTGAAATGCTCAGGTTGTTTGCATGTTAGGAAGTTGGCTCAGATGGATGGGGCTTTGATCGCTGTTCATTTTTTTCCATTGCTGCCTTTGGTAGGCGAATCGAAAAGACGATGGTTTCGTCACGGCTTTCCGCCCAGATTTTTCCACCTAATGCTTCAACGATTTCTTTGGCGATCGGCAGCCCCAGACCGGTTCCACCAGTCGCAGTCGCTCGTGAAGCGTCCATCCGATAAAAAGGCTCAAAAATCAAGCCAATTTTTTCAGCAGGGATCGTTTTCCCATGATTGGTCAATCGAATCAAAATATCATCAGAGGCACTGATGGCTAAATGCAAGGGGGAATCGGTATAACTATAGTTGATGGCATTGCGGATCAAGTTATCAAAAACGCGTTCCATTTTCTCCGTATCAACGGTCGCAAAGACTTTTTTCTGTAGCTGCAGTTGCCAATGAAGGTTCTTTTCTTCTAACAGCGGTAAAAATTCGAACGTCAACTGTTCCAGCATTAAGCTAAGATCCGTGGTTTCGGTCTGTAAGGCGATCGTTGTAAGATTAAAACGGGTGATTTCGAAAAACTCGCTGATCAATAATTCTAGCCGCTGGGCTTTTTGCAAGGCGATCTTGGTATAGCGTGCCCGTAGTTCGGTAGAAAGCTGTGGTTCCTCTTCTAACAGCGTCAAGTAGCCGATCACACTGGTCAAAGGTGTACGTAAATCATGTGCGAGATAGACGATCAAATCATTTTTCCGCTGCTCTGCTTCTTTGGCTGCTCGTTGATCTTGGAGATTTTTTTCCCGTAACTGGTTCATTTCTTCTTGCACATCGTTCAGATTGCTGGAGAGAATGATTCGCTTCGTGGGTTCGGCAATCAATTGATTCGTGGCTTGGATCGTTTCATTCAAATAGCTGATGGCTTTACTCATATAATAAATCGTTGTACTTGCCCAGATCAGCAAGGCACCGATGGCTAGACAGACGAGCCAATAATCAGCAAAAAGCCGTAATATTTGATAAATGGGTTCATAGCCGTACCAAACCCTCAATCCTGCTACAAAGCGAACAGTTAAAGGGATCAGAATCAAGAGGAGCATTAAAACACCTGTGGTGATAAAGTATTGAGTCAAAAGTTTCCGAATCAATGGACTTCTATTTTTCAATGATATAGCCGACCCCCCATACAGTTTTGATTAATTTCGGTTTGCGTGGTTGTTCGTTTAGCTTTTCCCGCAGACGGGCAATATGTGCCATCACTGTGTTATTGTTGTCTAAATATTTTTCTTTCCAGACTGCTTCAAAAAGGGTTTCCGAGGCAACGACCGATCCCTGGTGTTCAAATAAGTAAAGCAAGATTTTAAATTCGATTGGGGTCAAAAAAACCTCTTTGCCATAAAGAAAACATTGGTGGCTGTTGATTTTCAACAGTAAGCCTTCCTTTTCGTATTCTTCAATCTTCTGCGGAACAGCTGACTGATTGTATCGTTGGTATCGCCGTAGTTGCGTTTTGACCCGAGCAACAACTTCTAATGGATTGAAAGGTTTGGTCACATAATCATCTGCACCTAGACTTAGACCGGTAATTTTATCCAGATCTTCTCCTTTAGCAGTGAGCATCAGTACTGGAAAAAAGTGGGTTTTGCGAATGTTCTGTAACAGCTGAAAGCCGTCGATATCCGGCAGCATCACATCTAAAACTGCCACATCGACTGTTTCTTTTTCGAGATAAGCCAAAGCACTCGTTCCATCATAAAAAGGTTCCACTTGGAAGCCTTCATTTCTTAGAAACGTCGTGACTAACTCGGCGATTTCTTTTTCATCATCAACAACGATTATTTTTTCTGCCATCCTTGATTCACTCCAACTATCTACGATCATTTTTTCATTTACATTACCATTTACTCTACCCACATCATACCGTAATCCGTAAGCGAATGCATTCGTTTTCTACTTTGCACTAGAGGTGATGCGGGAACCTAGGCGGCTGATCAATTCATTGGTAATGGTTTGTGCTTGATCAGCTGCAGTCGTCCAATCGCTGATTACTTCGAGCGAACTTTCGACCGCCAGTTCTGGATAGTCCGTTAAATCGATCAAGAGCATGTCCATACAAACCAACCCAATCTGCGGGAGTAAAACCCCTTGATAAGACAATTGGAATCCTTGATTTGATAGGGCACGGGGGATCCCGTCGCAGTAGCCGATACTAACGATCCCGATCGTGGCTGGTCGATCAAAAACAGTGCCTAGTCCATAGCCGATCGCTTCTCCGGCTGCAACTGTTTTTTTGTCTACCAGTAAGGCTTTGAGTGTCAAAATCGGCTGTACGTTTATCTTCTGCTTCGTTGGTTCGTTCGGGACGCTCAATGAACCAGTTAGAAGAATACCTGGACGTACATAATCATAGTGTTTCTCTGGGTAATTCAATATTCCGTAGCTGCTTTGCAGATGCGTCAGTCCATAGGCAATATTTCTAGCGGATAAGCCAGCCAATAGATCATCAAAACAAGTGATTTGGGCTTGTGTCCGTAAGATACTTGCCGTATCTAGCTGATCTGAAGAGCCTAGATGGGAAAAAATGCCTGTGATCTTGAGGGATGGCAAGGCGAAAAGCTTTCTAACTGTTTCGAGGTCAGGGGCAATACCTAGACGATGCATGCCGGTATCTACCGCTAAATGACACTCGATTGGAAGGCCTGTTCGGGCTAACGCTTGTCCATGTGCTTCACTAACGATGGTTTGAATTAAAGAATATCGGTTCAGCTCTTTGGCACGTTGGGCAGAAGTGTACCCTAAAATCAGTAAGCGACTTTTGATGCCAGCTCGCCGTAATTCAATGGCTTCTTCAATGGTAGCAACGGCAAAGAAATCAACGCCGGCTCTTTCTAGGGTGCCTGCGACCGTCTTCGCATCACAACCATAGGCATCTGCTTTAACCACCGCCATCACTTTTGTTTTTGCGGGGATCAATCGCTTGATTTCCTGCAAGTTGTGCAGCAAGGCGGGGGCTGAGAATTCTTTGGCTGCCCGCTGCAAGTGGAGCGGCGTTTTTTTCGGAAACGAGAACAGCTTTTGCAAAGCAAAGAGACCATAAATCAACCCGATGGTCAGCCCTAAGACCACAATGTAATTGATCAAATTGTTTTGCAGCAAGGGCAGTTTCTGACTAAGAAAATGGGTCACCGCAATGGTATAAGGATGGAGCAAATAGAGCCAAAGGGACAGTCGACCCGCTTGTTTCCAGATCATGGGTGCTTGCCATTGCTGGATGATCGGAAATAAAAACAAGAGGACGAAGGGCAAAAAAACATACATGCTGTCATGTTTCGGCGTGGTAAAGTGATGCAAGAGATAACTTTCCAAAAGCAAGCAAATCAGACTGATCATTAGATAACTATAGCGATGGGGAGAAGCAGGTTTTTGGGCAAATCTTCTGGCTAGTACCCCTAAGAGCAAAAACAAGGGAGCAAAGAAAATGCCGTTGCGAGTTCCAGCCAATAGTTGGAAAATCAGTGAATAGAGTGACGCGAGGGGTGTTTGGGCAGCCAGGCCAGACCAACTGTCCCCACCTAAACCAACCACATACAAACCGACAGCAATGAAAAACACCTGCTTGAAAGAAAGACGTGTCAAGAGGCCCATCACTAAAAGACTGCCGGTAATGATCGCAGGAAAATACCATAGATGATAAAGGATGCCATTGACTAGCAAAGTTTGAATAAAAGTGCCTAGGGGCATGTTCAATCCTAACATGCCGCTGTACCAAGCAAGCGGCAAAAAGAGCAGTGTGGCTATGAGATAGACTTGTAGCTGCTTTTTAATAAAATGCCAGACACGCTGTCTGGCAGGATAGCTGTTTTGGGTGGCCAAGTCGCTGAACACGTAATATCCGCTGATCATAAAAAAGAAGGGGACGGCGATTCTGAAAAGCGTCAATGTGATCAGGATATCACCATCGGGCCACAATCGATGAAGGGGCAGACAGTGGATCGCCACCACCATCATCGCTAGAATCACCCGAAACTGATCGATTCCCTGATTCTTCTTCATGCGAACTGCCTCGTGGTCTGTTCAAGATACTGATGGTATTCTTCCAAGGTCCACTGTTGATTGGCCATGATTTGACTATGAGGCAAACCGACATAACGAAAATGCCATGGTTCATAGCCAATCCCTGTAATTTCTTGTTTGTCTGCGGGGTAGCGTAAAATAAATCCGTAGTTCATCATTTCCTGGGTAAATAAATCAGCGGCTGCGCTGTCACGAAAACGTGGACAGATCAAATCATTCTGGCTGCCCTTTAAACCAACATCGATCGCTAAGCCTAACTGATGCTCGCTACAGCCGGGCAACGCCACAAATTGTTTCGTATAGGCTAATCCATTTTCTTTTAAGGAATATTCCCATAAATGCCGTTGCTGCTTTTCGGTTCGATAGCCGTCTAATAAGCAGATCTCGTTTTCAAGTTTTAAGGCTTTGACGAGGCGTTCCCATTGTTTGGCTGCTTCAGGCTGCAAGTAAACTTCTTCTTCACTAAAAGCAGCAAGGACTAGGTGGGGCGGCTCTTGGTTTTTTTCTAATGGAAACTCTTTGCTAACTAACTGTAGATAGGGATTCATTTGCCTTCCTCCTTTGCTAAGACAAGCAGTTTTTGTAGTAGTTCTTGATAGGATAAGCCGACCGCTGCCATCATGGCAGGATAGCGGGAGTGACTCGTAAAGCCCGGCATAGTATTGATTTCATTCAAGTATAGTTTTCCTTGATCCGTGACAAAAAAGTCGATGCGAGCAAGACCTTTAAGACCAAGACTACGATAGAGCAGCTGAGCTTGTTCTTTGACCTTGGTTTCAATCGTTTCAGGCAATGGTGCAGGAACGGTGATCTTGGCGCTGATCAACTGGTACTTTTCTTCAAAATCGAAAAAGCCGTCTACTAATGAAATAGCGTCACAAGCACCGACAGTCAAAGAGTCGTTGCCTAAGATACCGCAACCAATCTCAACGCCAGCGATATTTTTTTGTAAGAGCACTGCGGAACAATAAGCGAAGGCTTCCTTCAAGGCAGGAGCGATTTCTTCAACACAAGTTACTTTTGTGATCCCTTTTGAGGAGCCCGCTTCATTAGGCTTAAAGAAAACTGGAAAGCCATGGGTCTGGATGAAGGCTTCGATTTGTTGCTGTTGGTTGTCTTGATTTGTCAAGAGAATCGTAGGGGCGCTTTGTACGCCAATGGTTGCTGCAGCTTGATGCAGCAACCATTTATTCATACATAAGGCAGAGGCTGCCACCCCACAGCCTACATAAGGCAGCTTCATCAATTCAAACAATCCTTGGATACTGCCATCTTCCCCGTATTTGCCATGCATAATGGGAAATAAAACATCAGGTACCAACGTTTGCTGCGCTTCACTTAGCCAAAAGCCGTTTTCTTCAAAAAGTGGCTGGATTTTCTGTGTATGTTTCGTATCCAACAACCACGTGTCTTGTCGGATGTTTTCCAGTTCGCCTGTATACAAATACCAATCCATAGCATCTGGGGCGATCCCGATCAAAGAGAGGTCATAGTCATAGGGAGATGATTGGAGTGCTTCGATTGCGCTAGTTGCTGAGGCTAAAGAAACGGTGTATTCCGGTGAATTGCCTCCAAAAATAATGGCGATTTTTTTCATGTTTTTCTTCCTTCCGCTTTTCGATTCTTACTACATTCAGTCTATCAAGGAAAGAAAAAAGAAATTTGCGGGCTTACTGGTATCTTTCTTTTCTTTTTGTGATGAAATTCTGACGAATTTATGACAAAAGGAAGGCGACAGCTGCCGCTCTTTTTACACCAGAAAGAAACTAGCCTTTGAAGTAGAAAAAGCTGCCATAAGATGGAATGGAAAAAATAGTGAAAAAAGAGCACTCTGAAGGAAAGGGGGAGGCAATAGCAGGAACGTTGACACAAAAAAAGCACGCCGAAGCATGCTTTTTCTTTTTGATGAGGGCTTTTCGATTATTATACGATTCGCTTATTGTGCGTAATGCGCACGAGGACCACCAATATATTTAGGCCGTGATCCCAGAGCTGTGACATGGGCAGCGCCGAGGGTCTTAATAGAGGGACGAATCGGGATTTGAACATGTTTGACATGCATGCCGATCGCTGTGTCACCAATATCGATGCCAGCTTTTGCCACTATGTGCTCCACTTCAATAGGCTCATCGAACAGCTGGAAAGCCGCAACTGAGCAAGCCCCGCCTGCATGTAGCTGGGGCACTACAGCGACTTCTTCTAATTGATATAGTCGAGCCGTTTCACGCTCAACGGCTAAAGCCCGATTGAGGTGTTCACAGCCTTGAACGGCTAAATGAATATTTTTGGGACGCAAGATCGCTCGTAGTGTTTCAACGATAACCAGGCCTACTTCTTGACTGGAATTTTTGCCAATCAAGCCGCCAACGACTTCACTTGTTGAACAGCCAAGGACAAAAAGATCGTTTTCACCAACGTTCGCTGTCGTAATGACTTCTTCAACGATCGTAGTTAAATCTGTTTTTAATTGATTGATATCTGTCATAAGAATCACCTTTCATTTAAAGAAAACTTTTTCGTGCGGCGCAAGGCATGCGTCAGCGGTAAAGCAACGATGCTGCCAAAGACCGTTTGGATCAAATTACTTGGAATCGAGGCGATCCCAGCGCCTAACCCGAATAGCAAAACTGTTGCTGCTGCATAGCCGGCAATCATGATCAAGCTGCCGACAATGACGGCTGCTAGTGGCCGATGGCTCATTCTACCTACGATCCAGCCTTGCACACCATGGATCACGATGGAAAAGAAGGCCCATTCAGGGTAACCTGATAGAAAATCAATGATGCCGCCGCTCATTCCACCGACGAAGGCCCCGGCGCTAGGTCCGAACAACAGGGCCGAGATATAGATCCCTGCTTCACATAAGGTCACAAAGCCCTTCGTTTGCGGAACAGGAATGATAAAGGTCAAAGAAAGTGCACAGGTAAGTGCGGTCAGCATAGCGATCGTGGTTAAATTTCTTACTTTCATACGTATTCATCCTTTCTGAAGTAGGCAAGTTGATTGACGTTTCCGGAGGTACCTAAAGGTAGCCCCTCTTCGATTCCTGCCCAAACAAATGCTTTTGCAGTTTGAACAGCTGTTTCCAATGAAGTACCTTTGGCAAGTAAAGCGGCAATCGCCGATGAAAGGGTACAGCCAGCACCGTTGGTTGTGGGTCGGGTACTTTTTTCTGCTTCAAAAACAGTATACTGTCCAGAGTGGTATAAAAGGTCGTAGGCTGTTTCCCCAGTTAGTCGACTGCCACCTTTGATCAGAACATTTGGGGCACCAAGCGCATGGATTTTTTTTGCCGCCGTTTTCATCTCCGCTAAGGAGGTAATCCTTTGTCCAGATAAGTGTTGTGCTTCGAGTAGATTAGGTGTCACTAATGCTGTGTAAGGAAACAAGGAGATCAATCCTGCTTGATACGATTGATTAAAGGCGGTATCTCCTTCTTTAAAGGCAAGCACGGGATCGAGCACGATCGGTCCGGTAAATGCTTGTAAAAAATCCCGCAGCAATTCAATGATGGCCGTTTGATGAAGCAGCCCGATTTTGATTGCATCTAGTGAAACGACCGAACGCAGTGAATCTAGCTGTGCTTGGATCACAGGCTCAGGAAGATCATGGAACAAAAGATCATCGTTAATAGCGACAACACAGGTCAATAAGGCATGACCAAATACCCCGAATTCCTCAAATGTTTTCAAATCCGCCGTCATGCCGCCGCCTGCCAAACTGTCAAGACCGGCGATCGATAAGACTTGTTTCATCTTTGCTGCTCCTTTCATTTCTCATTTCTTTCTATTATAAACAGACGGGAAAAAAGAAAAACGGCCAATTGGATGTTTTTTCCTCATCCAATTGACCATTTGCTTATTTTTCATTTAGTAAATCCCGTTCTCGATACCATTCATCGGGACGCCAGATCCATTCAAACCCATCGGCAGCTAAGAGATCATAGGCAGCTTGGGGTCCCATCGTTCCTGCGGCATAGTTTGGAAAATCAGGTGTTTCTTGGTCCCAAGCGTGACGGATCACATCAACGATGCGCCAAGATTGGGCAACTTCATCCCAGTGGGTAAAGTTAGTGCCATCCCCGTTCAAAGCATCTAAAATCAATTTTTCGTAGGCTTCAGGGGTGTTTTCGACGATTTCAGTACTATTTCGGTAATCGAGCTTCACTGGCAATGTTTCAAACCCTTGGCCAATCTCTTTTCCGTTCAAGGAAAGAGAGAAGCCTTCCGTCGGTTGAATGTAGATCGTCAGCACATTCGGTGCCAAACTCTCGATTTGCTTTTGTTCATTCAGGTCTTGCTTAAAGACATTGACTGGGACTTGTTTAAAGACAATGTTGATGCGAGTGCCTTTTTCCGTCAAGCGTTTCCCGGTGCGTACATAAAATGGTACGCCGGACCAGCGGAAGTTATCGATCAAGAATTTCCCAGCAACGAAGGTTTCCGTTGCCGATTTTTCATCGACATTGGCTTCTTCACGGTAGCCAACAAATTTCTTGTCTTCTAATTGTCCTTTATCGTATTGACCACGAACGAAGTGTTGTTTCACTTCTTCTTCGGAGTAGATACGGATCGCATTTAAGGCTTTGATTTTTTCTGTCCGTAACTCTTTTTCAGAAAAAGCCACTGGCGGCTCCATGGCTAATAAGGAAAGGATCTGTAGAATATGGTTTTGGACCATATCTTTTAAGGCGCCGCTCTTATCATAATAACCACCGCGTTCTTCAACACCTAAGTTTTCTGCGATATTGATCTGAACATTGTCAATGTACCGATTGTTCCACATCGACTCAAAAATGTTATTGGCAAAACGAATCGCAGAAATGTTTTGGATCATTTCTTTTCCTAAATAATGATCGATCCGGTAGATTTCTTGTTCTGTAAAGACTTGATTGATCTCTTCATTCAAGTCTTTTGCTGAGTCATAGTCGCTTCCAAATGGTTTTTCGATGATCACCCGATGGTAGCCGTCAGTATCTAGCATCCCTTGGGATTTCAAGTGAGAAACGATCGTCCCAAAGAAGTTAGGAGACATCGCTAAGTAAAAAATTTGATTGCCTTCTAAATGGTATTTTTGATCTAAGGTTTCCGCTAAATCTTTCAATGAATCATAATGACTCGTATCTGTTACATCATGTGATTGGTAATAGAAATGAGAAGCGAATGTCTCTGCTTGCTCTTGTGAGTCGCTCAATTCTTTGATCGTACCTATTACTACTTCACGATAGTGTTCATCCGACCAAGGACGGCGAGCAGTACCAATGACTGCAAAATCTTCTTTCAAATCGCCTTTTTTGTACAACCGAAACAAAGAAGGGTATAGTTTGCGTTGGGCAAGGTCGCCCGTACCGCCAAAAATCGTAAAAAGGACCTTTTTTTCCATCATCTTCACTCCTTACAGTTTATCGACAAAAATCGTGCTGGCGGCTTTGTAGCTGACAGCAATTTCTTTTGTGTCATTTTTGATCGTAATCGGACCCTCGTATGCTGCCGCATCGACGATCTCGTATTCTTCATGAATATTCAATTGGATCGAAACGAGGTAATCCAGCAGTTCTCGTTCGTCAAGGACACGGGCGATACGAATTTTTGTTCCTACCGGATAGGAACTCATGGTGTTTTTTTCGCCTTCGTGAATGAGTTCTCCTTGTTCAGGGATCATTCCGCCATGTGGGCAATACCGAGGATGATCAAGGTAGGCTTCTAAGCGGCTCGCCAGTGTTTCCGAGGTGACGTGTTCTAAAACTTCTGCGTCATCATGAACTTCATTCCATGAGTAATGCAGGTGCTCCACAAGAAAGACTTCCCATAAACGATGCTTGCGGATCAGAGTACTTGCAGAAGCTAAACCAGTTTCAGTCAACTGTACCCCTTGATAAGGTGAATGTTCCACTAAGCCTTCTTTTAATAATTTTGAAATCATTTCACTTACTGAAGCTGCTGAGACGTCCAGACCTGACACGATTTGTTTGTTATTGATTTTCTTTTGGTCACCACCAAGCTCTAAGATGAGCTTTAAATAATCTTCACGATTTGGTGTCATCGGATCCATCCTCTCTTATCAAAGACTATCAAAGTAGATTTTATCAAAAAAGCCGGCTGATTACTACGAAAAAAGCCGCCGGTTTCCAATATTCTATGTAAAAGAAGGCCGAGGGGAGCAACTCCACCTCAGCCTTTTTTTTATTAAGCCCAGTCACCATTGCGGAAGACAGGAACCGTGGTGCCATCTTCTTTGATGCCATCGATGGACATTTGGTCAGAGCCAACCATGAAATCTACGTGGGTTTGGCTGCGATTCAAACCAGCCGCTGCCAGTTCTTCTTCACTCATCTCAGTGCCGCCTTGCAAGCTGAAGGCATAAGCGGAGCCTAAAGCCAAGTGGTTTGAGGCATTTTCATCAAACAACGTATTGAAGAAGATGATGCCGGATTGTGAGATAGGGGAAGGATCAGGAACTAATGCGACTTCACCTAAAGATTTTGCTCCTTCATCGATTGCTAGCAGTTTGCCTAACACTTCTTCGCCTTGTTCTGCAGAAAAGTCCACGACTTTGCCGTCTTTGAAGGTGAACTTCATCCCAGAGATGATGGTGCCTGCGTAGCTCAATGGTTTTGTACTTGAAATATAGCCATCGATGCGACGATTATCTGGGGCAGTAAAGACTTCTTCTGTTGGCATGTTCGCCATGAATTTTTCATTGCGGGTATTGTAACTGCCAGCACCTTCCCACAAGTGATTTTTAGGCAAACCGATGATCAAATCGGTACCCGGTGCTGTATAGTGTAATGCGCTGAATTGTTCTTTGTTCAATTCTTCAGCTTTAACTTGCAAGGTTTCATCGTGTTTTTTCCAAGCTGCGACAGGATCTTCTTCATAGATACGTGTCGTTTTGAAAATTTGATCCCAAAGCTTGTCTTGTGCTTCTTCAGGGGAAGCGTCAGGGAATACTTTTTGGGCCCAATCTTGACCAGCCGCCGCAACCACAGTCCAGCTGACTTTGTTGGCTTGTGTTGCTTGACGTAATTTCATCATCGCTTTACCAGAAGCAGCTTGGAAAGTTGCCACTCGGTCTGAGTCGACGCCCGCTAACGCATCGGGATTGGCAGAAACGACACTGATGCGGCTCGCACCTTTTTCAACCCAATCTTCTGTTTGATCTATTTTGTGCTGAGGAATCGTAGACAAACGATCTTCGGCCGCATGAGTAAGAAATTCTTTTTGGATCTCATCGTCGGTCCATTGGACGATTACTTCGTCCGCACCTAATTCATACGCTTTTTTCGTTAATAGACGAGCTAAAGGTGCTTGGTCCACGGCGATTTGGATGACGATTGTGTGCCCTTTTTGGACATTTACGCCAACTTCAGTGATCAGTTGGGCATATTTTTCAAGGTTCTGATTAAAGTTTGGTAAAACCATTAAAATTCCTCCATTTATTCTAAATTTATAACTGTCTTCATGATAGCACTAAGTATTTTTGAAAACAAACGAAAAAGTGAGCAAAAAAACAGTGGTCTTCAAATTGAAAAACTGGAAACACTAAGGGCAATAATTTTAAAAGTTTTTTGCAAACTTAAAAAAACATGATACAATAAGTAAAAGGTATTTCTGAAAGCGATGTATAGCAGAATTAAGGAGATTAAAAAATTATGGCAAGAAAGAAAACTATTACTAGAGACCAGATTTTAAAAGCTGCCTATGAAGTTGTCGCAACCGAAGGATTTACACGTTTTACCGCACGCAATATCGCAGCGAAGATGAAATGTTCAACGCAACCGATCTACTTAGAATTTAAAAATATGGATGACTTAAAAAATGCATTGATCAATCAGATTTACGACTACTTAGCGACAGAAGTCTTTCCAGTTGAGAGACGGGGAGATGTCATCGTTGACTTAACGTTAAATTATATTGGCTTTGCAAATAAAGAAAAACGATTATACCGAGCGCTATACTTAGAAGAGCATGGTGGTGGGGATTCCATGCAACAGTTTTCATTTGACCTTTTTGTGAAATCAGTGAAAAAAGAACCAAAATATCAAGATCTATCTGATGTAAAATTACAATCTTTGCACACCGGTGTCTGGATCGTCGCTACTGGCTTAGCGGCATTGATGTCTTCGGGAATCATTCATCCGACAGAAGATCAGATTGCTAAGCTGATGACGGAAACCACCGATAATATTTTAGCAAGAGAAACACCCATCGATATCAGCTATCATTAAGCAAACAATAAACCTCCGGCAGAATCAAGTGATTTTGTCAGAGGTTTTCTTGTTTTATTCAGCGAATGCTTCTGCTAGTTTATTGGCAAAGGCTTCTAAGTTTTGAATATCGTCTTCTTCTGCAGCCAAGTCAACTTTGACGCTGTCTGCTCCTTTTGTCGCACCAGTTTTGCTAAAGGCGGCTTCAAAGTCGTCAACGGATTTACAAAAGTCATCATAAAAAGTATCGCCGGAGCCACAGACTCCAAAGATTTTGCCGCTTAAATCAAGTTCTTGCAAATCTTCATAAAAATCGACGATCTCATCCGGTAGTTCCCCGTCTCCATATGTATACGTTGCGACGATACAGATATCAGCATCTTCAAAGTCATCTGCATCCACTTGGGTACACTCATTCATTTCTACTTCCATGTCAAGATTTTCAAGGGCTTCAGAAACGATATCCGCAATTTCTTCCGTATTCCCCGTCATGCTTGCATAGACGATTTTTGCTAAAGCCATGGGCTTTTTCCTCCAATCTCATTCCTATTCTCAAGGAAAACTCTCTTACAGATTATAGCAAATGCACGAAAGTTTGAAAACAAAACTTGAAAAACTCTTTACAATGTCTGTGAATTTTGTAAAATAAGGGATTTCTATGGTAAAATAAGAGGAATTTAATTAAGGGAGACGAGAACATGATTACATTAAAATCTGCCAGAGAAATTGACCGCATGGCCGAATCCGGCGCGCTGTTAGCAGATGTCCACAAACAATTACGCAGTTTCATCAAACCAGGTATCACGAGTTGGGATATCGAAGTGTTTGTCAGAGATTATATTGAAAGCCACGGTGGCATCGCTGCCCAAATTGGTTTTGAAGATTACAAATATGCCACTTGCTGCAGTATCAATGATGAGATTTGCCACGGGTTTCCTCGAAAAAAACCATTGAAAGACGGCGATCTGATCAAAGTCGACATGTGTATTGATTTAAAAGGTGCCATTTCTGATTCTTGTTGGAGTTATGTCGTAGGGAACTCGACGCCTGAGATTGATCGATTAATGGAAGTAACCAAAAAAGCGTTGTATCTAGGAATCGAACAAGCGCAAGTGGGCAACCGAATCGGTGACATCGGTCATGCCATTCAAACGTATGCGGAAAAAGAAGGGTACGGGGTTGTGCGTGATTTCGTAGGACACGGCATTGGCCCAACGATCCATGAAAGTCCGATGATCCCTCACTACGGAGAAGCCGGCAAAGGGTTACGTTTAAAAGAAGGAATGGTTATTACCATCGAACCTATGATCAATACAGGGACGTGGAAAATGAAAATGGATCCTAATGGCTGGACCGCCTATACATTAGATGGCGGTTTAAGCTGCCAATATGAACATAGTTTGGCGATCACCAAAGATGGTCCGAGAATTTTAACTTCTCAAGGAGAAGAAGGCACCTACTAAATTTTGGCGGTAGGAGACTTCTGATTGTTACGTATGACAAAGAAAAAAAGGCAGATGATTCGCTGGCGGAGGAAGAAACATGAAAATCGTTGATAAAGTAAAAAGCAATCAAAAGCTGATGCGTTTCATTGAAACAACGCAAAATAGAATAACCGATTCAGAAATGGGGACTACATCAGTCGTTGTGGCCTACTATTTATTGCTTTCACTTTTCCCGTTAATGATTGCGCTGGGGAATCTTTTGCCTTATTTATCAATTGATCCGAACACGGTTTTATCTTATGTACAGGAATTGATCCCGAATCAAATCTATGATTTTATCGGACCAGCAATCGAAAATCTCCTCACCACTAGCTCTGGCGGACTGTTGTCGATCTCCGCTTTAGCGGCGTTGTGGTCTGCGAGTCAAAGTATCAATGCCTTACAAATTGCGATGAACAAAGCCTTCGGTGTGGACCAGCGTTCCAATTTTATCGTGGTGCGCGCAGTATCATTTGTGATCATCCTGCTCTTTATGATTGCGATCGTTGGTGTTACGATGGTATTTGGGCTTGGAAAAATCATTCTTGATTTTTTGCAGCCGATTTTTAAGTTTCAAGACAATCTGATCGATACGTTCCAAACAGTCAAATGGCCAGTCACGATCGTTGCTTTGCTGTTCATCATGATGCTGATCTATTGGTTAGTGCCGAATGCAAAGGTCAAGTTGCGTTCGACTTTGCCGGGGGCGATCTTTGCAACGATTGGCTGGATGTTGCTGTCACAAGTGTTTGGCTTATACGCCCGTTACTTTGCTGCGAAAATCATTGGCTATCAAATTATTGGAAGTTTTATTGTTTTAATGATCTGGTTGAATCTTGCTGCGACGATTATTATCTTGGGTGGAATCATCAACGCAGTGGTAGAAGAGTATGTATCAGGACAAGAGATCAAAGAACGAACAGATCCTGTTCAGCGGATTTCTTCGAAAATCGAGGATACATTTACCAATAAAGAGAAATAACGGAAAGCGAGAATAAACGATGGATTTTGCATTCAAATTTGTAATGCGCTTATTTATAACAATGATCGTGTCTTTAATCCTAACACCGATCATTAAATTGATTTCTTTTAAGATCGGCGCAGTCGATCGACCAGGAGATCGCCGAATCAACACCAAAACAATGCCGACCGCAGGGGGATTAAGCATCTTCCTCTCCTTCTCTTTTGCATTGCTTTGGGAATTTCGCGCAATGATTCCTTTTGACTACGTCTGGCCGATGCTTTTAGGGGCAGCCATCGTCGTAGTTACTGGATTATTGGATGATATCTTCGAGTTGACCCCTATGCAAAAAACGCTAGGCTTGACGTTAGCGGCTTTGGAGATCTATTTTGTTGCTGGCATCAAAATCAGCACGGTTTCGATCCCTTATCTCGGGGTTTTTGACTTGGGCTGGTTAGGCTTACCTATGACGATCCTATGGATTTTGGCGATCACGAATGCGGTCAACTTGATTGACGGTTTAGATGGTCTAGCGAGTGGGGTCTCCATTATCAGTCTGACAACGATTGGGATCATTAGTTACTTCTTTTTACCAAACTCCGTTGAAGTACCGATGGTGATTTTTACATTGATTGCCGCGATCGTAGGCTTCTTTCCTTACAATTTTTATCCAGCCACGATTTTTTTAGGCGATACTGGGGCACTTTTTCTAGGTTTCATGATTTCCGTCCTATCGTTGCAAGGCTTAAAAAATGCGACCTTCATTACAGTGATCACCCCAATGTTGATTTTAGGGGTACCCATTACCGATACCGTCTATGCGATGATTCGTAGAAAATTCAATAAACAAAAGATCTCTTCAGCAGATAAGATGCACTTGCATCATCGCTTACTTTCATTAGGGTTTACCCACCGTGGCACGGTCTTGACGATCTATGCCTTGGCGATGGTTTTTTCATTTATTGCATTATTGATGAATTATGCCAGTAACACCGCAATCATCTTGCTGATCATTAGTACAGGTTTTGGCATCGAATTGTTTATCGAGTTGATTGGTTTGGTGGGAGAAAATCGTCAACCACTCATGTGCGCGCTGAAGTTTCTTGGAAACCGTCGATTCAGGCAAAAAGTCTTGAAGGCGCGAGCGGAAAAGAGAAAAGACAAGCAAGAAGAGGAAAGCGAAGATTTAGCTGCTAGCGCTTCTCAAATCAAGGAAAAGCGACGAAAGAGAAAACATTACCAAGCAAAACACAAAAAATAAACGATACAGTTGCGGCAAAGGTGTCCAACAGGTGAGATGAATACGAGTGATCGTTGAAGGTCAGGAGGAGTCAGTGCTTCTTCTAGCGCGTTCTCTTACGATCAGCTGTCGATGATTCGATCAATCCGTTGGCGATGCTTGCCGCTTTTTGTTTGTTTGAAAATGGTCAGACAAACAGTATTTCCTGTCGAATTCTTCCGTCTTGAATTGACGGATCTAGCCCTAAACGTCTATACTTAAAAAGAGCAGCAGACTAATCAAAGAAAGAAGGATATGAACGAATGCCAAATGTGAAACAACTGACGTCAGAAAGAATGGGAACAATTTATGAGCTTTCCAATGATAGCGGTACCATCGTAAGGCTAAGTCCTGAAGGCGCACGCTTATTGGATTGGGTCGTTCCAGTAGAAGAAGGTCGCGACATTGTGGTCGGTTATGACACGATCGAAGGACATCGCCAAGCACGTTATTATGGCGCAACGATCGGCCCTGTGGCGGGAAGGATCGCAGGTACTCGCTTTGAGATCGACGGACAAGAATACCAAACGGAAGACAATGATGGCGGCAATACGCTTCATGGCGGTTCAAAGGGGCTGGATACTGATACATGGATCACTGAAACCTTTGAAGAAGCAGACAAAGCTGGGGTGATTTTTACTACCACACGGCAAGATGGCGATGGCGGGTTTCCTGGGAATGTTCGTTATCAAGTCACCTATACGTTGACGAATGACAATGAACTATTGCTTGCTTATGATGCCAACACTGACAAAGCGACTTTATTTAACCCAACGAACCACGGTTATTTCAATTTGACAGGTGATACCCAACAGCCGATCGATGACCACTTGGTTCAAATCAATGCCGAACATGTGGCTGAAACGAATGACGATGTGACGACGACCGGTGAAAAAACGCCTGTCGCAGGCACAAAGTTTGATTTTAGACAAGAACGCCCGATGGGAACGACGATGTTGGATGATCCGTTCTTATTAGACCATACTCAAGAGTGGGATCTAAAAGTAACCAGTCCCGATCAAAAAGTGCAGCTGACTGTAACTACTGACCGTCCTGCCGTTGTTATTTACACAACGGGTGAGGGAGAAGCTGGTGCATCAATGAAGACTGGTCCTTTTGCCAATCATGGCGGGATGGCGATCGAAACACAAGGTGTTCCTGGTTCTGAGAAATTTACCCACTTTGGTGAGATCGTGTTGCGTCCAGAAGAACCCTTCCACTCTGTGACGACGTATCAGGTCCACTTTTAAGCATAGGAACCAAATCATTTTTAATGAAATAGAAAAAAAGCATTGTCAAAACGCAGAAAGTTTGGCGATGCTTTTTTTTGACAAAATACGATTACAGATGTAAACTTAAAAATGTGAATCACTTATGAAAGGAAGTGGACAAATGCAATCTGTGGTCGAACCAATCAAAATCAGCGATTCTGAATGGGAAGTCATGCGTGTGATCTGGACATTAGGACAATCCGACGCGAAAGAGATCACCGCTTTATTGAGCGAAAATAAAAATTGGAAAGCAGCAACGGTCAAGACGCTTTTAGGACGACTCGTCAAAAAAGGCGTATTGAAAACAGAAAGCCAAGGGAAAAAATTTGTTTATTCGCCGCTTGTTTCCGAAGAAGCAACCGTTCGCAGCGCAGCTGAGAATCTTTTTTCTCATATTTGTGCCAAAAAAGTTGGGCAGACATTAGCAGAAATGATCCAAGAAGCAGCATTGACGGCAGAAGATTTGGCGATGCTCCAAGCAGCAGTCGACCAAAAAGTGCCAGTAGCAGCGATCTCATGTAATTGTATTCCTGGTCAGTGCCAATGCAAAACCCATGCAACAAAATAAGTAGCCAACGAACTGTTAAAAGAAATGAGGAATCGTAATGAAAAAAAATATGCAAATCAGCGGAATGAATTGTGCCCATTGTGCCGCAAAAGTTGAAAAAGCGCTTAGTGAAGTACCGGGTGTGAAAAAAGCCAAAGTGGACTTGAAAAAAGCTCGCGGAACAGTCAAGTTTGACGAGTCGCAAGTGACAGAAGCAGCCTTAGTCAATGCGGTCACCGAAGCGGGTTATCAAGGGGTATTTGAGTAAGCAATGGAATTGCTAAAGTGAAAATGAAAAATCAAAACAAATGAAAAGTGTCCAGCCGCTTGAAGCTTTTGTATGAAGGAGCAAGACTGTACGCACATTCAGTGAAATAGGAAGGGGAATACTAGGATGAATCAGAAAAAAACGTCTTCCGCAAGTAATAGTCAGACGTCAAGCCATCATAGGCATGAACCTGCTTTGAATGAGCGGGATAATGGTACACAGGGAAAAGAGCAACATGCGCAATCACAAGTGACAGAAGTCCCTGAGCCTAGCCATGAGATGAATGGGATGGATCATCACAAGGCGACATCAAAACAGCAGGAGCATGAAAGCTCCGATAGTAACCATGGTCCTATGGATCATGAAGTGTCCAGCATGGACTATAGCCATAAGGGCCATGAGATATCTGGCATGGATCACGGCCACAAGGGCCATGAGATATCTGGCATGGATCACAGTCACACGGACCATGAGATCTCTAGCATGAACCATAGTCACATGAATCATGAGATGTCTGGCATGGAACATAGTCACATGGATCATGAGATGTCTGGCATGGAACATAGTCACACGGATCATGAGATGTCTGGTATGAATCATAGTCATATGGATCATGGAATGGGTGGCATGGATCATAGTATGCATATGGGAAATTTTAAGCAAAAGTTTTGGCTATCCTTGGTTTTGGCGATTCCAATCGTCATTTTATCACCAATGATGGGCATCGAATTGCCCTTTCAGTTCACGTTTCCTGGCTCAGATTGGGTCGTATTGCTTTTAGGAACGATCCTGTTTTTCTATGGAGGGCAGCCGTTTTTAAGTGGTGCGAAAATGGAATTGAAACAAAAAAGCCCAGCCATGATGACGTTGATTGCTATGGGGATCACGGTTTCTTATTTCTATAGTCTTTACGCGTTTATCGCCAATCATTTTCTTGCTGTTCCTCATGTAATGGATTTCTTCTGGGAACTAGCGACTTTGATCGTGATCATGTTGTTGGGGCATTGGATCGAGATGAATGCAGTTTCTAATGCTGGCAATGCATTACAGAAATTAGCAGAACTATTGCCAAAAGAAGTGATTCGGAAAAATGCGGATGGATCAGAAGAACAGATTCCATTAGAAGAAGTGACCAACAAAACACAGTTGATCGTTCGCTCAGGAGATAAGATTCCTACAGACGGAACGATCCTTGAAGGAGAAACAACGATCGATGAGTCGGCAGTTACCGGTGAATCCAGACGGGTACCTAAAACCATCGGCAGTACTGTCATTGGAGGATCTGTCAACGGCAATGGTACCATCACGATGGAAGTCACAGGGACTGGGGAAGACAGTTACTTAGCAAAAGTCATGGAAATGGTGCGAAAAGCCCAAGCTGATAAATCCCGCTTAGAAGCACTTTCGGACAAAGTGGCAAAATGGTTGTTTTATATTGCGTTAGTTGCTGGTGTCTTGGCATTTGCTGTGTGGCTGTTTGTTGCTGACCTACCGACTGCTCTTGATCGAATGGTCACGGTATTCGTCATTGCCTGTCCCCATGCGTTAGGCCTAGCGATTCCCCTCGTCGTGGCTCGTTCAACATCGATCGCTGCCAAAAATGGCTTGCTCTTAAAAAATCGCAACGCACTGGAGAATGCGCATCATGTTGATTATCTGATCCTCGATAAGACCGGTACGTTAACAGAAGGAACGTTTACCGTAACTGGCATCGAGGCGACAGGCAGCCTTTCTGCATCAGAAGTACTCGCTTACCTAGCAGGTCTTGAGAAAACCGCCAATCATCCGATCGCAGAAGGCATTTTAGCCCAAGCAGAAAAGGAAAACATTACAGCCAAAAAGGCGACTGATGTTCAAACAAGGACGGGTATTGGTCTGGAAGGTGTGATCGATGGACAGAAGTGGTTGATCGTCAATCAAAAAGGATTGGAGCAATTAACCATTCAATATCAAGGGAACTCCTTGAAAAATTATCAAGAACAGGGCAATACCATCAGCTATTTGGTTCATGACGGCAAAGTGGAAGGAATCGTCGCCTTAGGGGATAAGGTGAAACCAGAAGCGAGTCAATTTATTCAAAAAGTGAAAGACTTAGGCATCACGCCAGTTATGGCTACTGGGGACAACCAAGCAGCGGCGCAAGCCGTAGCCGATTACCTAGGAATCGAAGCCTTCCATGCGGCAATGTTACCAGATGATAAAGAACGTCTAGTCAGTGACTATGTCAAAGAGGGCAAGCGCGTCGTAATGGTAGGCGATGGGATCAATGACGCCCCAAGTCTTGCAAGAGCGACGATCGGGATTGCGATCGGAGCGGGTACCGATGTAGCGATCGATTCAGCCGATGTCGTTTTGACGAATAGCGAACCTCAAGACATCTTGCACTTCTTGACTTTGGCGAAAAAAACACGGCGCAAGATGATTCAAAATCTCTGGTGGGGCGCAGGATACAATATTTTTGCTATTCCTTTGGCAGCTGGCGTGCTCGCACCAATCGGGATCATTTTGAACCCAGCAGTCGGAGCTGTCTTGATGTCTATGAGTACGATCATCGTTGCCATCAATGCAATGACCTTGTCAATCGAAAAAAGCGGCGATTAGCCGCTTTTTTGTTTCTTTTCCTAGGAGCAGTGAAATACCTCTATAATCTGCTTCTGGATTTATGCTATAATGTGTTCGTTGAGACAAGGAGGACGTTGATTATGGAACTGAAGAAGTTGGATGTTCCCACTACTTCAATTACTGAAGTAAAAAAATCTCCGATGGATGTATTTAATCAAGCGCGAGAAGCAGGAACAGCAGTATATGTATTCAATCGTGAAAAAGTGGCGGGGGTCATGTTGACACAAGAGCAGTATGAAACGTTATTGCAGGAATTAGATTATTTGCGTCAGCGACCGCTGATGGAAGAAGAACCCGAACAGCCGCCAGTGGCAGGGCTAGAGGAATTCTTACAAATCATGCGGCAAGCGCTGATCACCGGTGCCAGCATCTCGGCAAAAAATTTAGATGAGCGGATGGTGGCGTTAGGCTTCATCACTCGTAAAACAGGTTTTGGCGGTGTCGTCGATATGGTGAACGAATTGAAAGAAACAGGCAAGATTGTTTATCAGTTGCGCAAAAAACAAGACGGCAAATCGGTGACTGCTGAAGTCATTGGGGAACAAGACAATCAAACGCAATTATTTGATAAATTGATCATCAAAAAAATCTTTCTAAAAGAAAAATAAACGCTGGAACTTGTCCCAGCGTTTCAGACAGTAGACAAAGTACGGGTGTTTTCGTACTTTGTCTTTTTTTTGTAAAAAACTGGAGCTTTTTGACTTTTTAACACTGTGAAAGATACTGTCCATCCATCCAACAAAAGTTCCAGCCAGTTACAGACTAGGTTTTAAGTCAACCAGTAAGTTTTCCCGTCTTTCGTCCGTTGCATAAATCCGTATTCGATCAAATAACGTCGGACAGTGACGTAATCGGTGATCGCTTGTTTTAATACATCGTTGACGGCAGCTTCTGAATAATTTTTCTTTGGATCAAATTTTTGTGCCAGTACACTTAAGACAACGATCTTGCGCTTTTCTTTGCTGGGAAATTGTTTGATAAACCCCGTTTCATCAAAATAAGTGGCAATGATCTTTTCTCTTTCACTAGCCGTAATGGCATAGCGATCATCAAGCATCGTCGCCCCTTTGTGAGGCGGTAGCAACGGGCTATCTTGCAACAAGGACATGATACTTAGAAAAACAGTCGCTTGTCGCTGCTTTTCTTTTAGCTTAAAGCGATGATTCCTGACAGTCGAAGAAGAGATAGCTAAGCGCTGGGCAATCACAGTATCGCTAATATCTTGGGCAAACAATTGTAAAATCTCCTGTTGGCTCTCTGATAAGCCTGTTTGTTCTTTGGGTAAAGCCAACAATGCGGATAGAACGGTTCCGTGATGCTCAGTGATATGCTGCATCATTCGTTTTTTTGCCGTAAAAAAGGCGCCATCAACGGGATAGATTTCTTCTTTGTCGAAGGTCTCCTGACAAAATACGCAACAATATTCCGTTGATGTTGCGACATATCCTTGCTGGTAATCAGAAATGGTAAACTCTTGATAAGGTTTCATTTTGGGTGCTCCTCTTATTGTTTATATATATACTAACATAAGTTGATTTCGTTTGTAAATAAGCAAACGGATTTATCGTTATTAGATTAATTTCATCCGTTGCTTAAAATCGTCGCCTTTTTGTGTTAGGATTAACAACAATAGCGAATGAATTTGCTTAATTCAAAGGAGTGATACTATGGCAGACGTAAGCCAACGCTTCAATCACGAAGTGTACAATATAGCTGTTTCATTGATTCGTAAATTTGATGAACGGGTTTCTTCAATTCCTGATATTTTAAAGTTAACGTTAGGCGAGCCGGATTTCAACACACCGGAGCACGTGAAAAAATCGGGTGTCCAAGCAATTGAACAAAATTTCAGCCACTATTCTGGAATGGCAGGCTTAGCAGATGTTCGGCAAGCAGCCAGTCTCTTTTTGAAAAATAAATATCAGCTTGATTACGACTTTCAATCAGAAGTATTAGTGACGATCGGTGCAACGGAAGCAATCTCAGCTTCGTTATTAGCCACGCTGGAACCTGGTGATAAAGTGATTCTACCAGCACCAATTTATCCAGGCTATGAACCAGTCATCCATTTAGCTCATGCCAAACCGATTTATCTTGATACGACGGACAATGACTTTGTTTTAGCGCCAGACGTTTTGGAAGCAGCCTTAAAAGAGCATGGGGAGCAAGTCAAGGCAGTCATTTTGAATTATCCTAGCAATCCAACAGGGGTCGTTTATACCCGAGAACAAGTCAAAGCATTGGCAGAAGTTTTAGAAAAATACCCCGTTTTTGTTATTAGCGATGAAATTTATAGTGAGTTGACTTATGATGAAACCCATGGATCCATTGCCGAATACTTGCGGGACCAAACGATCGTGATCAATGGCTTGTCGAAATCTCACGCGATGACTGGGTGGCGTGTCGGCTTCATTTTTGCACCAGAAGCGTTGACTGCTCAGATCATTAAGGTTCACCAATACTTAGTGACTGCGGCATCAACGATTTCTCAAAAAGCAGCTGTGCGGGCATTGATCGAAGGCATCAATGATGCAGAAGTCATGAAAGCCGATTACCGTGAACGTCGAGATTACTTGTTTGAAAAAATGACTGCCCTTGGTTTTGAAATGGCGAAGCCATCTGGTGCATTCTACATTTTTGCCAAAATACCAGCTGGTTTCAACCAAGATTCCATGGCTTTTTGTGTCGACTTAGCCGAAAAGAATCAATTAGCAATCATCCCGGGTATCGCCTTTGGTCCCGAAGCAGAAGGCTATGTTCGTTTAAGCTATGCGGCAAGTATGGAAAACTTGGTGGAAGCGATGGATCGCTTGACACGCTATATGCAAAGCAATTGATTCTACAAACGTTTCTTTCGTTTTTAGATAAAGTAAGCCCCCTCTGATGGATTCAGTGGGGGCTTTTATAGGCAATCGACGAACTTTACAAAAGATTTACATCGCTTTATCGATTCTTTACATGAAATCCATCAAGGGTTTACACCGCCTTGCTAAACTAAGCATATAACGAAAGGAGATTTACTAAATGAAAAAATTGGGACTTTTATTTTTTGCAACTGGTTTATTATTAGCTGGCTGTGGGAGCGGTGGCGCAAGCACTGAGAGCAGTCAAGCATCAGGCGGATCTTCATCAGGTACCGCATCAAATGAAAATGTAGAAATTTTAGCGGTAGGCTCAACTGCATTGCAACCCTTGGTTGAAGCAGCAGGTGAAAGCTTCTCAGCAGACAATCCCAATTATACAATTACGGTTCAAGGTGGCGGTAGCGGAACTGGCTTAAGTCAAGTAGAAGCAGGCGCTGTGACGATCGGTAATTCCGATGTTTTTGCGGATGAAAAAGATGGTGTGGATGCCAGCAAATTAGTTGACCATAAAGTAGCTGTAGTTGGTATGGCACCAGTAGTGAATAAAGACGCAGGCGTTACGGATCTTAGCCAACAAGATTTAATCGATATCTTTACAGGCAAAGTGAAGAATTGGTCTGAACTAGGTGGAGCAGATCAAGAAATCTCTGTAATCAACCGCGCATCAGGCAGCGGTACGAGAGCGACCTTTGAAAAATGGGGCTTAGATGGTGCAGAGACGATCCAAACACAAGAACAAGATTCTTCTGGAACAGTTCGTAAAATCGTTGCTGAAACACCAGGAGCAATCAGCTACCTTGCTTTATCCTATGTGGACGATTCGATCCAAGCGCTATCTCTTGATGGAGTAGAAGCAACTCCTGAAAACATTGCAGATAACAAATGGCCAATCTGGTCTTATGAGCATATGTACACGAACGGCGAGCCAGATGCTAACGTCAAAGCCTTTCTTGATTACATCATGACAGACGATGTCCAACAAGGAATCGTTATCGAATTAGGATATTTGCCAATCACTGATATGAAAGTAGAACGCAGTGTAGACGGCGAAGTAACGAATGTTGAATAAACAGTTTTCATAAGGTACAAAAAAAGAAGGGAAGAACTCCTTCTTTTTTTGTACCTTTTTTTTATTTTTTATGTAAAATAGATAGTGAATATAGATGAATATTCAGTGAAAGGGGAAAAAAATGAAAAGATTTCCAAAAAAAATGTTAATAGCAGCATTGTATGCGGGAACGGCCTTTGTCATTTTTGGCATGCGTGTTGGTTTTGCAGACACAGAATCAACAAGTGAGTCAAAAGAGGCTGCTATTGTTTACTCTGAGACGAATGATGTGACAAGCAGTGACAGCCAAACAATTCGCTCGAATACAGGTGAAACCAGCGAAGACTCAATTGATTCAACGAGTGAGACAACATCATCAAGTAACCGCAGTGAAACGGGCAGTACGACTGTTGATAGCAGTACAGCCGAAAGTGAAGAAAAAAGCCCAGACAATGCTTCGGATTCTGTCTATG
Source organism: Enterococcus sp. OL5 (assembly GCF_006491895.1). Lineage (NCBI taxonomy): Bacteria > Bacillati > Bacillota > Bacilli > Lactobacillales > Enterococcaceae > Enterococcus > Enterococcus sp. OL5. The sequence goes on along the minus strand of NZ_VHIL01000006.1, from coordinate 22,986 downwards.
ATATCAGCTCAGGATTAGACCCAACGTATCGAAGCCGTTCAGATTTGAAAGTCAGCTTAAGCCGTTCGGCACGGTCTGTTTCTAGTGTTCCTTATATTTCAGCAGGAGATCCCTCAACCCCAAAGCAAGACTTTATTGATATTTCCTCCCACAACGGAGAGATCACTGTGGAGCAGTTCAAGTTGATTAAAAGTTATGGCGTTTCTGCAGTGGTGGTGAAATTGACAGAGGCAACTTCTTATCGAAATCCCTTAGCTGCAAGTCAAATCGCAAATGCTAAAGCTGCAGGCCTGATTGTACATGCTTATCACTACAGTTGGTTCACCACTGAGGCACAGGCAAAAGCGGAAGCAGATTATTTTGTAAGCTATGCCAAACAGCTAAACCTGCCGACCTCTGCTTTGATGGTCAATGACATTGAAGAGCCAAACATTAAGAAAAAAGCAGACCATACACAATTGTCAAAAGTTTTTGAAAATAGATTAAAAGAGTTGGGTTATTCAAATACGCATCATTATATAGGTGTGTCGTGGGTCACGGATAACGCGATCGACCCTGTTGCTTTAGGAAAAAACAAAGTTTGGATCGCACAATATCCATACGAACCGCAAAATCAGAAGTATACGGATTATAGTGCATGGCAGTGGACATATAACGTTACATTCCCAGGGATCAATGGCACCTTTGATATGAATTCAGATTATAACAAGTATTTTATCAGTCAAGGACAAGGTGGTGCGATCAATGATGGCCGTTATGCCACCGTTGTAAAAGACAATTATACGATTTGGCAAAATTTTTCTTGGACAAAAAAAGCAGACTCTAAAGCTTATCTGGGTCAGACCCTGCAAATAAAAGTGCGTTATGAGCATATTAACGGTAGCACCTATTATTCGTTATACGACAACCAAGGGAATTGGGTTGGGTACATTAACTCTGGGGGCGTCAAAGTTGCTGATGGTCCTCAAGGGAATTGGCAATCAAAACAAACCTATGTCAAATTTAAAGAGCCAGGAACAATATATCGAGATTTTACGTTTACTAGGACTGCACCGATAACTTCAGATATGGTGAAAAATACCTATAAAGTAACCGGTACCTACCATCACTTTGATGGCACGTATTATGATTCAGTTTATGATTTTTCTGGAAAATGGATTGGGTACATCGCTTCAACGAAATTAGCAGTTCAAACGAATCAAGGCCCCGCATTGGCCGATGGACGCTATGTAACGATCACCAGTGGAAATTACTCGATATGGCAAAATTTTTCATGGAAAGTAAAGGCATCCAGCAAGGATTACTTGAACAAAACAGTTCTAGCGAAATATCGCTATGAACACTTAAATGGCAGTATTTATTATTCACTATATGATCAATCTGGTACATGGTTAGGCTATATGAACGCTAATGGTACCAAAACAGCGAATAATGCAGGTGGAACAGCTATTTCAAGTGGTAAATATGTCACTGTTACAAGTAAAAATTATTCGATTTGGCAAAATTTTTCTTGGAAAGAAAAAAATAAAAGTAGTAATTTTTACGGTCAAACACTCCAAGTAAAAGTATATTATAACCATTTCAATGGAAGTACCTATTCATCATTGTACGATAACAAAGGAACTTGGCTTGGCTATATCAATGCCAATGGAACAAAGGAAGCAAGTAATGCTGCCGGAATAAACCAAAGTTACCATAAAAAAATAACGTTTACTCAGAATTTTCCACTCTGGCAAAATTTCTCTTGGAAGCAAAAAAGTACGGTGACTAATGCCATGAAAGGACAAACTTTCGAAGCGCGCTATGTGTATCGCCACTTTAATGGTAGTAATTACCTGTCAATTTATGATAATAAAGGAACTTGGTTAGGTTACGTTAATGAATCCGCAACAAAAGTTGTTAAGTAAGCATGGTTCCAAAAAAACAGCCGAGAAAATGCCACTAGGCGTTTTCTCGGCTGTTTTTTATCAATAATCATCTTTCTTCATGAAGCGGCAAAGTCACCGTAAAGGTAGAACCAATTTTAGGGAAACTGTCCACCTTGATGCTGCCGCCTAATAATTTGGTATAGTCTTTGACGATAGCCAGTCCGAGTCCAGTGCCACCAGAATTGCGGGCGCGGGCTTTGTCTACCCGATAAAACCGTTCAAAAATTCGTTCTTGATCTTCTTCATCGATGCCGATGCCTTGATCCTGCACTTGAAATAGTAGCTGGTCGTCTTGCTCGGAAAAGGATAATTTGATGGTTCCACCAGGTTTTGAATAGGTGACCGCATTTTCAACTAGATTTTTTACGATGGGCTGCAGCAGCTCTTTTTTGGTAGACAAAATGTAGTGTTCTGGTCCTTCAAATTGAAAGGTCAATTGCTTCTTAGCAGCTGCGGGACCATAAGTTTGAAGGACTTGTTGCAGCAGTTCGGAAAAGTCGATTGGCTGATTGACATACTGGAAAGAATCGCTGTCTTGAGACAATTGGATGATATCTTGTATTAGATTTTTCAAGCGATAGGCATCTTTTTGGATGATCTCTAAGAAGGTCTGCAAGGTTTCAGGATCTTCTTTGGCACCGTCCAACAATGTTTCAGTAAACCCGATCAAGGAAGTTACCGGCGTTTTTAATTCATGGGAAACATTGCCGACAAAATCTTTTTGCATCTTTTCTAATTGTCTGATGCGCGTCAAGTCATAGGAAATACCAATCAACTGGTTTTCTTGGAAACTCCGCAAGGTAACATCCAGGACTTTTGAACGTTCTCCGCTAAGGGTGGTCTCCGCATGGAAAATAGGGGTCTCGTCATTAAATTGATAGATTAACTGGATCAATTGTGTGTCATGAATCACTTCAGTAAAAGGTTGCGGCAAGGTAGGCACAGTTTCCATCCCCAACTGATCTTGCATCGTCGGATTCAACAGCAGCAGTTGATTTTCTTCATTGATGATAAAGACACCGATCATCAATTCACTGAGCAATCCGTAAAGTTGTTGTTCAGATGCTGCATAGGCACGATAGGTCTGGCTCATTTGTTCGCTCAGCTGATTGATCAGTTGATACAACTCATCATGTTCAGGTGTTTCTTGCATAATGATTGCTTGTTGATCGGGCGAGCTGATCATTTTCTTTACGACGGGCAGAATCGTTTGGATCGGACGATTCCGCTGACGCAAGGTATGGAAAATCAGTAGGCTGATCAAGAAACAAAAGACAAGATAGACAATCAAGATCGACTGCTTGATTCCTTGGTTTTTGCAAAAAAAGCAGCAGTCGGTTCGGCGATTCGTAAGATTTGCGTCAGATTTCCTTCCTCTTTGACAGGGACTGCCACGTAGAGCAATTCTTCATGTAAGGTATCACTTTCCCTCAGAGACTGACCGACGGCGCTTCCGCGCAAAACGGCTTGGACTTCTGGACGATCGGAGCGGTTTTCATGCAGTGTATGATCATAGGTATCGAAAATAATCTGACCTTGATCATCTAACAAAGTGATGCGACTATTGCTATCTTCCACATAGGTATCCGCAAATTGTTCGAGCGCTGCGGTTTGGTTATCTGAGAGATTCAAAAAAACGGTAGCTTTTTCTTGAAGGAAATCCACTTGTTGAGCAATGACTTGTTGACGGTAAAAACTGCTAAGAATTTGCCAGCTTAGAAAAAAAATCAGCAATAGGCCAATCGACCATAAACCATAGCCATAGCGTTTTTTCATTAGACTGGCTCCTGAAATTTATACCCGAATCCCCGAACCGTTACTAAGTATTCCGGCCGTTTTGGATCAGCTTCCAATTTTTCTCTTAAATGACTGATGTGAACATCCACGATGCGACTTTGTCCATCAAAGTCGAAGTTCCAAATGCGATTGAGCAAGGTATCGCGATCGATCACGCGGCCTTTTCGTTTCATAAAGTAAACTAGCAGCTCGAATTCTTTTGGCGTTAGGAAGATTTTCTCACCATCCACACTGACTTGGAAATTCGTCAGGTCTGCTTGGATCCCACCGACTTGCAGAATCTCTGCAGGTTGATCTTCTTCTCGTGTTTGTTGACGGGGTTCTAAACGACGGAAGATAGCTTTCATTCGAGCCAATACTTCTCGAGGGCTGAAAGGCTTCGTCAAATAGTCATCGGCGCCGATTTCTAAGCCTAAGATCCGATCGATTGGATCATCTTTTGCGGTCAAGACGAGAATCGGGGTCTCGATTTTTTCTTGGCGCAATTTCTTCGTGATCTCGATACCGTCCATATTTGGCAGCATGACATCTAAGATGATAAAGTCAAAAGGCTTAGACAAAGCTAATTCGTAAGCTTTTTTTCCATCTGCGGCTGAGACGACTTGGTAGCCTTCTTTTTCTAAATTAAAGGTTAAAAGTGTGACGATGGAAGGTTCATCATCGACAACGAGAATTTTTTTCATGATACACTCCTTTCGTTTCTTTTTTTCAAGAAACGATTAAATTTCAACGAACAAGTCCTATTTTAGCATGAATAGACAATTGGTACTATTGCAACCACTAAATAAATGCTATAATAAAGGACGATTTCATAGGAAAGCTGAGGGTGCGAAATGATCGGAATCAGTGCGTGTCTAGGCGGTGCACTTTGCCGCTATGATGGAAAACACCAAGCAGTGCCACAATTGATCGAACTGGTAAGAGCAGGTCAAGCCATGATGGTCTGTCCAGAAGTTCTTGGCGGTTTGCCGATCCCACGGGAACCGGCCGAAATCGTCGGTGGTGATGGGGTGGATGTTTGGGCACAACGGGCGAAGGTCGTCACCATCTCAGGAGAAGACGTGACCGAAGAGTTTACTACCGGCGCGAAAATTGCTTATCAAAAATTACAAGAGCAAGGCATCACCCAACTGATCCTAAAGGAGAAAAGTCCCTCTTGTGGCAGTCAGACGATTTATGATGGCAATTTTTCTGGAATCAAAAAAACAGGGGTCGGTGTCGCTTGTGCGTATTTTCGACAACAAGGCATGACTGTTTTGTCCGATGTCGAATGGCTTGCAAAACAGGAGGAAGCAAATGGAAATTGAAAAGACCAATCGCATGAATGCGTTGTTTGAGTTTTATTCCACGTTATTGACGGAAAAACAGATGAATTACATGGAATTGTATTACGCAGATGATTTTTCTCTAGGAGAAATCGCTGAAGAGTATCAAGTAAGCCGTCAAGCAGTTTATGACAACATCAAACGCACCGAACGTATTTTAGAAGACTATGAAAAAAAACTACATATGTTTTCGGACTATATCATGCGGGAAGACTTGCTGGATCAGCTAAGCGAGTATACGAAAACTCACTATCCAAAAGACGAAACCTTACAGGGGTTTATTCAACAGCTCCAAGAAATTGAAGAATAAAGGAATGAAAAAAAATGGCATTTGAAAGTTTAACTGAACGCCTCCAGCAGGCAATGAGCAAACTGCGCAGAAAAGGAAAAGTATCTGAAGCAGATGTAAAAGAAATGATGCGTGAGATTCGTCTAGCTTTATTAGAAGCCGACGTCAATCTCCAGGTTGTAAAAGAGTTTACCAAAAATGTTCGTGAACGGGCAGTTGGGGTAGAAGTATTAGAAAGCTTATCTCCAGCGCAACAGATCGTTAAAATCGTTGATGAAGAATTAACTAAAACATTAGGATCTGAAACAGTTGGTATCGAAAAATCACCGAAGATTCCAACGATCATCATGATGGCTGGTCTGCAAGGGGCAGGGAAAACCACCTTTGCTGGAAAATTAGCCAACCATTTGATCAAAACCGAAAACGCACGTCCATTAATGATCGCTGGTGACGTGTATCGTCCAGCCGCGATCGACCAGTTGAAAGTATTAGGACAGCAATTGGATGTACCTGTTTTTGATATGGGAACAGATGTCAGTCCAGTTGAAATTGTGCGTCAAGGACTGGCTTTGGCTCGGGAAAAGAAAAATGACTATGTTTTGATCGATACGGCAGGTCGTTTGCATATCGATGAAAACTTGATGGAAGAGCTAAAACAAATCAAGGACCTGGCACAGCCAAATGAAATTTTACTGGTAGTTGATGCGATGACCGGACAAGATGCTGTCAACGTGGCAGAAAGCTTTAATCAACAACTGGGGATTACAGGGGTGGTCATCACCAAACTAGATGGTGATACTCGTGGCGGGGCGGCATTGTCGATTCGTCAAGTTACTGGCGCTCCAATCAAGTTCACTGGTACCGGTGAAAAATTGACCGACCTTGAAGTATTCCATCCAGATCGGATGTCTAGTCGGATTCTCGGTATGGGTGATATGCTGACTTTGATCGAAAAAGCACAGCAAGATTACGACGAGAAAAAAGCAGAAGAACTTGCTCAAAAAATGAAGGAAAACTCCTTCGACTTCAATGACTTTGTCGAACAGATCGATCAAGTCATGGGCATGGGCCCAATTGAAGATCTCTTAAAAATGATTCCGGGAATGAGCCAAATGCCTGGTATCGAAAATGTCAAAGTTGATCCGAAACAAATTGCTCGGCAAAAAGCCATGGTTTATTCTATGACACCAGCTGAACGGGAAAATCCAGATTTGTTGAATCCAAGCCGCCGTCGTCGGATTGCCGCCGGTTCTGGAAACAGTGTCGTCGAAGTCAACCGCATGATCAAACAATTCAAAGAATCTCGCAAAATGATGCAGCAAATGAGTAAAGGGAATATGAACATTCCTGGCATGGATCAAATGTTTGGCGGTGGGGTCAAAGGGAAACTTGGAAAAATGGCCATGAACCGCATGGTAAAAAAACAAAAGAAGAAAAAGAAAAAACGCAAATAACAATTCTGATGCTAAAAAGGATTGCGTAAAAGACCTGATTAGCGAAGGATTCCAAAAGACATGACCGAAAAAAGGCGCTCAGAGAAACCTCCTTGCTAGAATCAGCAAGAACAGCTTCTCGAATCAAAGCCTTCGACGGTCCTGTTTTTTTATGCAAGCAATGTTTTTTATGGCCTCCTAAAAGGGGAAGCACTTTTTATCGTGTGAGTATGATATCTATGAAAGGCCAAAAATTTTCCACGATTCAAAAGAAACTAGCACCTGTAAAAATAGTAGAAGCAGAACATTCGTGCTTTCTGTCAAATGATGCTACTATTAACTTATAGCAAGTATGAAAGGAGTTTTTTACGATGACAAACAAAGATCGCATTGAAGGAAAAGTAACCGAAACAAAAGGGAAACTTACAGGAGATGACTTCGAAGAATTAAAAGGAAAAACCCAAAATAAATATGGGAAAGCCAAAGATAAGGTTGAAGATTTTGCGGATGATGTTTCTCGCAAAGTAAATGACTTCTTTGACAAAAAAGACGACGACAAACCTAAACATTAAATATAAAAGCGTCCCTACAACAAGAAATTGTTGCCGGGACGCTTTTTTAAATATTGCTGACCTGTTTGTTTTTTCGTTTGTACCACCAATTCATCAGTGCTTTAGGATAGACAAGCAACAAACTGATGAATAAGCAAGCAACCAGCAACAAACCAAGCCGGAGGGCGATATTCCAAAGACTGACATCATATCCTTCGTAAAGATCACGGTAAAAAATTTCTAACGGGTAATAAGATATCATGGATAGATAGAACCAGGTTCCCAAAGAAAGCAGCCAATAAACCGGGGCGCGCAATTTAGGGATCGTTAAATAATCACCATCATTTTCTAAAGAAATTTTCGAGAACACTTTTTCGGCAGCAAGAATCAGCAAGCCGCTCAAGCCGAGGTAAAGGAGCAGCAGCCACCAAGGGTAGACATATCCTTGCGGCCAATCGATCCACGTTTGAAAAGGAAGCAGAAAATCCCCATGACCAAGAAACACAAAACTAAAAAACTCGCGGGTACATTGGAAAAAGCTATACCCCATTGATCCTAGAGAAATAGTGAAGAACACCGATAGCAGGCCAGTAAACAAATTCCCCAGCAAAACGCCCAACAGGAGGCCTGTAGCAAATACGAGCAGATTCGTTGCCAAGGTACTAAGGGCAGAAAGCAGCACGTCTTGAAGCGGCACAGCGAGATAGCGAGCTGGAATCATCGTGTATTCGATCAGGATATGACCTAACAGACCCAACACTAAACAAGCCGTCAAGGGTAAGCCGATAAAAAGCACTTTCTTGCGAAAGACCTGCTTTCTGCTAAAGGGTAAAGCAAATAAAAAGCGATTGAAATGGGTGCGGCCATCGACAAAAAAGGACAAAAAGCCTATAAGAAACAGAAAGACAATCACAAATTGGTTCATGGTAGTCATATAAGGGTGATTGTAATAAATCTCATCAGAGTACTCTTTGTTGATCGTCAATGCCGCATCGCGGTACTCTGCCGCCGAATCAAAGTAAACCGGGGTTTCACCGTTGTAGCTTTTGACATAGTACTCTCGATTTTCGTTGAAATCTTTGATAAATTCTTCAGATGCCAAATAGCGTTCTTGCTGATGCCAGGCTTTTTGTGATTGCCAGCCAGCACTAAGATACATGAAGAGCACGACAAAGCAAAAGCCGATCAATAGCTTGCCGTAGCGTTCTTTAAATAAATTGCTTAACATCGTTTTCCACCTCTATCCTTCCACCAATGCTTCTTGTCGTAAATTTGCTTCAAACAGATCTTCCAAAGTCAAAGGTAATTCTTCAAAAACCAAAGGATCAAGTTGCTGAATCTCAGCCGCCAGCTCCTCTGTGTAATTGTCAAATAAAGCGGTCAAGACTCGGCCTTGCTTTTGAATCAGCTTGGAGTGCTGCTTGATAAGGGGAGGAATCTGTTTGCTGCGAAAGACGAGTTGGAGTTTGCGAGATTGTTCGCGAATCGTTTCCAAACGGTAGTCTCCTTCAATCGTTTTCCCTTTGATCAACAAGGCACGATCAATAATATGTTCTAATTCATTTAGATTATGAGAAGCGATCAATGCGGTACGATTCGATTCGCTGAGGCTTTCCAGCAATAGTCCGATCACTTTTTTACGGACGATCACATCAAGCCCATCAAAAGGTTCATCTAAAAGTAAGAACGTCGCATTTGAGGCAATCGCAAGAATCATTTTATAAAGACCTTGCATACCTTTTGACATCCGTCGGTAGGAAAGCGTCAGAGGAAGACCGTGACTTTGCATCAATTCTAAATAAAGATTTTGATCGAAATTTGGATAAGCAAGCCGATAAAATTGATTGAGCTTTTTCAAAGAGTAGGCCGAAAGAAAGTTTTCTTTTTCATCAATATAAAAAAGTTGTTCTTTTAATTGCGGGTACTGATCTAGGCGTTGGTTATCGATCGAAATTTCGCCATCATCTAATAAATAATGTCCAGCGATCGTTCGAAACAACGTGGTTTTCCCAGAACCATTGCGGCCGATCAATCCTACGATTTCTCCTTTTTCCAAGGAGAAGTTCACGTTTTCTATGATAGTTGTTTGCTCCATTTTCTTGGTCACATGTTCGATCTTCACTGTGGGTCGCCTCCTAACTCTTGTTCAAAGCCATTCATCCAATCGGTCAACTCGCGTATGCTGATCTGTAAATGGCGTGCTTCAATCATCAATTCTTTCAAACGTTCTTTCACTTGTAAGATCCGAATCTCATCGCGAGGCAAGTCCTCGGTGACTTTCACAAAAGTGCCTTTTCCTTTGATGGTGACAAGGACTTGCTCATTTTCCAATACTTTGTAAGCTTTGCTGACGGTATTTGGATTCATCAACAGGTGCTTGGCCATTTCACGAACTGAAGGCACTTGGTCTCCGGCGGTTAGAACACCGTTCAGAATATCTTCTTTGATACTTAAAACCAATTGCTCATAATAAGGTTTGCTGCTGGCTTTGTTAATGCGAACCACAAAATCAGCTCCTTTCATTTATGTGTACTAGTATACGTAGTACACTAGTGGAAGTAAAGTCTTTTATGATAAAATAAGCAAAAAGGAGCTGATGAGAACAATGAAGCGATGTGAGTGGGCCAACAGTACGCCAGCAATGCAAGAGTATCATGATTCGGTCTGGGGAAAACCTGAGTATGAGGATCAGCAGTTATTTCGAAAACTGGTGTTAGATATGAATCAAGCAGGATTGAGCTGGCAAACGATTTTAAATAAAATGGCAAATTTTGATGCGGCATATGATCAGTTTGAAATCACCAAAGTAGCGAACTATACGGAAGAAAAAGTGGAAGAGCTGATGATGAATCCAGGAATCATTCGCAATCGACGAAAGATTGAAGCAGCGATCATCAATGCCCAAGAAGTTTTAAAAATCCAGCAAGAATACGGCAGTTTCTCTGCATTCTTGTGGCGATATGTCAATCATGAGCCGATCATCAATGAATTTCAGCAGCAATCCGATGTACCAACCCATTCGGAAATCTCCGATCAGCTAGCAAAAGACTTGAAAAAGCGAGGCTTTAAATTTGTCGGAACGACAACTATTTACGCCTTTATGGAAGCGGTTGGTATGGTCAACGATCACTTAGTTACTTGTGTTTGTCGAAGGTCAGAAGCAATCGTAAAATAAAGGAGTGAGATTAATGGGAAAAGTGATATTTTATGGTGCAATCAGCCTAGATGGCTATTTAGCAGGGCTAGAGGATCAACTGGACTGGCTGTTTCAAACCGACACCGGTGTTGCAACGACCTATGAAGCATTTTTTGCGACTATCGACACGACCGTGATGGGAAGAAAAACCTATCAAGAAGCGAAAAAACTGATGGATGAGGGACCGTTGTATCCTGAAACGACAAATTATGTTTTTTCCCATACCCGAAAAGAACCGCTGCCGGATGCAACCTTAGTGGCATCGGATCCAGTTGCATTTGTTTCAGCATTGAAACAAGAGAAAAACGTATGGGTAGTGGGTGGGGGTTCCCTATTAAAACCCTTACTAGAAGCGGATCTGATTGATGAATGGTTTATTCAAATCGCGCCGGTGCTTTTAGGAGAGGGCAAGCCACTGTTTGAAGCAGGGGATTACGCGAGGCGCTTGACGTTTGTTGAAACAAAACAGATGGGGGAACTGACAGAACTTCATTATGTTCGAAAAGCTGAGCAAGCAAGCGAGTAAAAAATACAAACTATTTTTCTACGCAAAAAAGACCAAGAAACTCAACGCTGAGTTCCTTGGTCTTTTGATACAGATTCATGGATTAGTTGAATCGTTGAAAGAGTTCAATATATTTTGCAATGATCGTTTCAAAGAAGCTTACTGTATCTGGATTGATTTCGTTGTTTTCATCAATCAAGTTGGTGATTCCACCGATATAGGCTTCTGGTTGTTGCAGAGTAGGCATATCCAAAAAGACTAATGATTGACGTAGGTGATGGTTTGCACCAAAGCCGGCGATCGCTCCTGGAGAAACGCTGACGACTAATGCTGGTTTACCACCCCAGCTGCTCGCACCATAAGGACGAGAACCGACATCCAAAGCATTTTTCAACGCTGCAGGAACAGAGCGATTGTATTCTGGTGTAAAGAAGAAGACACCATCAACGGCGCTTAATGCTTCACGAAATGCTGTCCATTCAGCAGGAACTTTTCCTTCAACTTCCAAATCTTCATTGTAAAATGGCAAGTTGCCGATCTCAATGAAAGATGCTTCAAAACCTTCTGGTAATAATGATGCGAATTTTTTCGCTACGAGTTTATTAAATGATCCTTCCCGTAAACTGCCGACGATAAAACCAATTTTTTTTGTCATGTAAAATTCCTCCTTGTTGTTTTCTACTCTTTTAGCTTACCAAAAGTAAGTGAATGGTGCAAATAAAACGATTTGACTTTAAAAAGTTTCTCTATCACTAATGATACGCGTCCTGATCCATTCTGGCAAAAGATAACCATGCTCAGAAAATAAGAAAGAAGAAACTTTTTTTAGCTGTAAAGAAAAACTCTTATCACCACCAGAAAAACCTGTTAAACTAGCTCTTGTGATTAAATCAATGGAGGTGTAAATAATGGCAGTAAAAATTCGTTTAAAACGCATGGGTTCTAAAAAGAAACCTTTTTACCGTATCGTCGTAGCAGATTCACGTTCTCCTCGTGACGGACGTTTCATCGAAACAGTTGGTACTTACAATCCTTTACTAGACCCAGCTGAAGTAACAATCAAAGAAGATCTAGTTCTTGATTGGTTATCTAAAGGTGCGCAACCTTCAGATACAGTTCGTAACATCCTTTCTAAAGAAGGCGTTATGAAAAAACACCACGAAGCAAAATTCACTAAGAAATAAGGTGACTTTGGATGAAAGATTTGCAAGAATTAGTCTTAACGATCGTTTCACCACTTGTTACCAAACCTGAGGATATCAAGCTTGAGCTGGTAGAGTCAGATGATTTCTTGGAATATAATCTTACTGTGGCACCAGAAGATATTGGTCGTATCATCGGTAAACAAGGTCGGGTTGCCAAAGCAATTCGAACGATCGTTTACAGTGTACGGACAAATGGACCAAAGAAAGTTCGTTTGAATATCATTGATGGTAAATAAGCAAGAATGAAAAGCATTTCTCTTTGAGGAATGCTTTTTTTGTAAAATTCATGCTTAAGATGGAGGACAAAAAAAGGTGGTTTTGAGATAATCAAAAGAAGGAGGTGCTTGTATGTCTCAACTAATCGCATGGATCGTCGTTCTTTTGATTCTCGTATTTATTTATAAAATTGGTTCTTTTCTTTGGCGAACGCTAGGGATCTTGTTGTTGCTCTTTTTAATTTGGGTCTATCGTGAGGAGATCATGACGCAATTAAACCAATGGACACAAAACTTTCGTTGGGGCGACCTATCAACGATCGCCAATCAAGTTTGGCAATGGTTCAAGGATGGCTTTCAATCACTGCAAAATTGGGTGACAAATCTTTAAAAAATCAACAAAAAAAATGACAGACAATCTGACTTGTTTGTCATTTTTTTTATTGAGGGGTATCCTTTGTATAAGGAGGGGAACATCATGAAAAAAGAACTAGGATTATTCGTTACGCTGCTGACGATGGGCGCCTTAGCTGGCTGCAATAATCAACAGGAACCAGAAACAAGTCAAGCCAGTAGTGCCGAAACAACAGCGACGAGTATGGTGGAAAGTACCCAAACGCAAGCAAGTAGTCAATCAGAAACCAGTCAATCAAGTACGTCTTCTAGTCAGGCGGCTTCTAGGGATTCTTCAAACACGAATAGTACTGCAGATATCTACGCTCAAATACAAGCGGTATTCCCTGATCTTGTCTTACCCAAGGACATTCCACTTGCTTCAGGTAAAGTGTTGAATGCAGCCACAGCTGGCAGCCAAGCCGATGCCTCAATTCTTTATTATGGACTTGATCAGCAGTTGCCTCTCAATGACAAGGCTTTGAACGAGGAAACACCGATTGCTGCTTTTCAATCAAAAGAGTATCAATCAGCGGATGAAGCTGCCGCAGCGGTCAATGTAACAGCTGATGATGGCGGACAAGCCGTTGATCTCGGATATGGGATTACTGGGCATATGCAAGGAGCTGCTGGCTCCAGTTATTTGAGCTGGCAAGAAGGAAATTGGTCATTGACTGTTCGAGCAGTCAACCAAGAAGAACAAGATCCTGTGCCGGTTGCCAAAGAAGTGGTGGCGTATCTGGAAGAAGCTATGCTCCCAGCGCCTGAGGTCGGTCAAATCACTATCGATATGGGAAAAAATGACCATACAGCAACTACCGTGGTCTGGCAACAAGAAAAGACCCTTCGAACGGTGCAACATCAAGATGCACGTTCGGCATTGAAGATGGCCGTTTCTATGAATCAATAAAGCTTATATTAGGACAATGCCCCTTTGATCAAGCGTCGAAGGGGCGTTTTTCGCGCGATGATTTTGAGGAAAACATGGGGCGCTAGGAAACGGCTAGAATTCGCTACTTTGCTATGCTAAAATAGAACAGAAGTTAGAAGAAATGGGGAACGAACGTGACAGAATATTTAAACGTAGGGAAAATCGTCAATACACATGGGATCCGTGGAGAAGTACGAGTGATATCGCAAACGGATTTTCCAGAAGAACGCTACCGTAAAGGGGCTGAATTGACACTTTTTCGTGAAAATAAAGAGCCATTACCATTGATCGTTTCAGGTCATCGCAAACACAAAAATTTTGATTTGTTAACATTTGAAGGCTATCCCAACATCAACGACGTTGAACCGTTTCGTAACGGCATTTTAAAAGTTACCAAGGATGATTTGGTGGATCTAGCAGAAAATGAGTTTTACTACCATGAAATTATTGGTCTGGAAGTCGTCGAAGAAGATGGCACAATCATTGGTAAAGTAAAAGAGATCCTTTCACCAGGTGCCAATGACGTTTGGGTCGTTCAACGAAAAGGGAAGAAGGATGCCTTGATTCCTTATATCGAGTCGGTTGTCCACACGATCGATCTTGAAAATGGTCAGGTCACTGTGGAAATCCCAGAGGGGTTGTTAGACGATGAGAATTGATGTGTTGACACTATTTCCGCGAATGTTCGAAGGTCCTCTAGGAGAATCGATCATCGGCAAAGCACGGGAAAAGGGACTGTTAGAAATCAATGTCTCTAATTTCCGTGACTATTCCGATAACAAACATCAAACAGTGGATGACTATCCTTATGGTGGCGGAGCAGGAATGTTATTAAAAGTCCAACCTGTCTATGACAATATCAAAGCGATCGAAGCAGCGGCACCAGAAACGAAAAAGCGGGTGATCCTATTAGACCCAGCGGGAAAACCCTTTGATCAAAAGATGGCGGAAGAATTCTCTACCGAAGAGCACCTTGTTTTTATTTGCGGTCACTATGAAGGCTATGATGAACGAATCCGTTCATTGGTCACTGATGAAGTGTCACTGGGGGATTACGTCTTGACTGGTGGCGAATTGGGGGCAATGGTCATGATCGATGCGACAGTCAGGCTATTACCAGAAGTTTTAGGCAATCAAACCTCCGCACAAACCGATTCTCATTCCACTGGTTTATTAGAACATCCGCAATATACACGTCCGGCAGCGTTCAAAGGCATGAAAGTGCCGGAAGTTTTGATGAATGGCAATCATAAATTGATCGAGCAGTGGCAATTAAAAGAATCATTGCGCCGAACGTATCAGCGCCGACCTGATATGCTAGAAAATTATCCGTTGACGGCAGAAATGCAGAAACTTTTAAAAGAAATTGAAGAAGAAGCGAAAGCTGGCAACTAAAATAGTGCCAGTTTTTTTTATATTCTGCGCCATGACAAGAAAATTCTCTTTACAGCCTATGGTCGACTGTGGTAAGATGTTTCAGTGAGTGTAAACTCAACTATTACGATGTTCCGCTGGAGCTTTCATGCTTTAAGAATGTTTGGGAATAAGGAGAATGATAAACATGAATCCATTGATTCAAGAACTAACTCAAGAACAATTACGTACGGACATCCCAGCTTTCCGTCCTGGGGACACTGTTCGCGTTCACGCGAAAGTTGTCGAAGGAACTCGCGAACGTATCCAGTTATTTGAAGGTGTTGTCATCAAACGCCGCGGTGCTGGTATCAGCGAAACTTATACAGTTCGTAAAGTATCAAACGGTGTAGGTGTTGAACGTACCTTCCCATTGCACACACCACGTGTTGCACAAATCGAAGTTGTTCGTTACGGTAAAGTACGTCGTGCAAAATTGTACTACTTGCGTGCATTACACGGAAAAGCAGCTCGTATCAAAGAAATTAGAAGATAATAACGGAAAAACTCCTGAAATCTCTAAAATCTGTGAAAAGTCCTTGTATATCAAGGGCTTTTTCTTTTTTCTCTATCACAGTTTTAAGCCTGAATTGGCTGTTTTGGACCATTTTTTACTCATATTCCCCTAGAATGTCCGATATTGACTAGCAGTGTCGTCAAAATAGGGCAAAATTTAGTAGTCAGTCTGACGACAAATTTAATACGAAAAATACCAAAACATTTACCGAATTTATCATATTTTTAACCCCTTAGGATAAAAAGGTACCAGTTTTCAAAAAAAGGCAAAACATATACTTTGGTGATAAAAAGTTAGTGTGATAGATATTCTCTAAATAATTTTTAGGAGATTTATTAATGGATAAGATTGATGGTCGAATTATTTGGAAGAATCAAAGTGACTTAAAATTGATTTTAACAATTAATAATTTTATTAAAAAACACGGAATTACATCTACGAGACAATATCAGAAAAAGTTAGCAGAATATCCCAATGAATCACCTAGTATTTGGTTCATCAATAAGAAATATGGGTCATGGGACAACTTGCTAGATAGTATTGGCCTTGAAAAAAATGATTATGGAAAATGGGCTAAGAGGACAGACGACAAATTGATGGAAATAGTAGAAAGCTTTATAAGTGACGAAAAAATTCGTTCACAGCGAAATTACGAAACAAAAGCAGTTGGTAGAGATGTCCCTTCTCTAAGTACGTTGAAAAAAATAGTTGGTGATGTACGGCCACTGTTTAGAAAAAAGGAAGAGAAAAATTTATTAACTGACTTTCAATTATTGATGGAGCTGAGAGAAGAAATTATTCGATTAGGACTTGAAGAAGATTTATCAATGACAAAATTCCGTAAACTATCAAAGTCAGATAAACTTCCGTCAGCGATCACAATATTGAGAAGAACAAACAAATCTTGGGAGGAATTAATGGAAGAAATTGGATTTGATTATCGGAAAATCAAAATTTATAAACAAAGAGACAACTTATCTCGAAAGAAAAATTAATAGGATCAAGCTTAAAGAGGCGTTCAAAACTAAAAATTTGAACGTCTTTTTTTATTACCCAAAAACGTAAGGGGATTTTATTTTATGAAAAAGCCGAGATTTAAAAATTGGCGATTGTTTGCGGCTTTGTCTCTATTAGTTCAAACCATTGGTGTAGCAATCGGCCCTACGATTGCTTTTGCGGATGAGGTTACTCATCCACAGATTGTTACTATTCATTATGATGCAAGTAATCTATACGAGGTAGAGGGTAGTTTTAGTGATGGTAGAACTCTTACAGAGAGAACAACATCGTTATATGCGGAGTTTAATGGGGTAAATCAAACAGTATTCTGTATTGAGCCTAGTGTTAGCATTTCAGCTGAGATAACGCCAGGCTATGAAAAAATCCATTACCGTCAGTTTCTGATAAAGCGAAACTAGTTTCCGTTCTTTGGAAAAAACTGGGACAGATATGGACACCAATATGGTGGGACAAAAGATGATTTGGAGTGCGAAACGTTTTCCTATAGGTGTATAAGCATGAAATGGAAGGGTTATGAGTATTCATAATTACAACTAATTATTAGATAGTTGGAGTGATACCATCATGTTGGTTGAAACAACTAGCCTAATACTCCTACATGCATGTCTTTACCATTACCAAACAAGGACGAAAACAACCAATTAAGACGGTGACCGTTCCTTACGAAAAGCTAACGAACAAAGCGTTTTCTGTTAGTTTGAATCGTTTGATGCTTTATGATTTTTCTGAGGAAGAAGATAGCCTAACTTCTCTTGCGACTTGGAAAGACGGAGGCAAAAAATTGATGATTCTTGATTCTACCAAGGTAGGCGATAAACTAAGTTACAATCTTCATGAAATCAAAGAAGACTTGTATGTCGTAGCTCAAGCCATTGATGTGGAAGCCACAAAAGCTGCCCAAGAAAAAGACGAAAAAGCCAAACCTGTGGTGATTACCAAAACAACCGTAACGTTTGCGAACAAAGATAAAACAGGAACTTGGGAAATTCTGCATAAATTAACCGCTGAACAAGTTTTGGATAAAAGCATCGTCTTGTTGAATTGTGTGTATGAAAATAAAAAAGCCTTTGAAGCAGGCGATGAGCCAGTAGCGAAAGTAATCAACCAAAAGAAAAAACAATTACACATGAGGACCCCTATACAATTGGCATACTGTTAAATAAGAAAAATGCAGCGGGCGTTGAAAATATCCTTCATTTGAACAATGTAAATGTCGGTCAGCGGAATTACCAAAATTACATAGAAGCAAATCTACAAAATAGTGCACCAAAAATAGTAAAAGATTTATCAGTTAAATCTGAAGTTACACGGTCGGACAGCGAGACAGTTCTGTATCGATCTGAAGTCTCAAATATGCGAATGGCTCCCAATTCGAATTTTTCTTTTGGAATACCAACGGGAGACAGCACTATAAAAGCTGGCAATTTTCTGTTAAAGCTGTTAGTGGTAGCGGATGAAAAAGAGTATGAGTTCACAAAAAAATTTTCAGTCAGTGCACAAGAGTCACAAAAATTAAATCAAAGCGCAGTGAATGTATCGGTGGAATCTTCGAAAACACTCTATGTAATTAGCGATAGTGGGAGGGATGGTTCTCTTATCCGTATTGCTTTTATATAAATATAAAAAGGAGGATAGAGAAAAGAAATAAGAAGTAAGAAACAAAAATAGATTATAAAGATAAAGAATGAGGAATATTTTACGAAAAAAAAGATTTTGACCATTGCAGCAGCAACATTATGAAGTAACTTCCGATCAATTTAAGACATTAAAAATAAATCAAGTTGTAGTAAATAATGATAACAAAATTGCACTGAATGAGACAGATGAAAACTTAGTGAATAGAATTTCTGAATTTGTTGACTTACCAGATGGGGTTTCTTTTGTTGAATTTACGCAATATCCTGATCGAGCAACTTTAGGTGAAGCAGTAGGAAAAATTGTTCTTGAAGAGCAGTTATCAACTGGAAAAATGATTCAAAAAGAGTATGAAATCACATTCACAGTTGAACCTGGGAACCTATCAATTAGTCAGATAGCTGATTTTGATTTTGGAGAAATCACAAAGTCAAGCAGAGAGATAAGAACCTATGCTAAAGGAAATGAAGTACCAAGAATTATCATTCAGGACTATAGTACACTTACTGGCTGGTCTTTAAATGTATCCGCTACGAGTTTCTCAAATAAAAAAGGAGAAACGATACCTGGTGCAACAATTTCATTGAAAGATATTAATCCCGTCTCCACTTCACATAAATGGATGCATCTCCCAGAGGAACTAGAATTAAATGAAGCGGGCAGAAGCTTGGCTGTGATGACCAATCCGCAACATGTAAATGGGTTAGAGCAAGGTGAGACCGTTATCGAAATGGGAGACGAAAAAAATGGTGAACTAACCGGGGTAGAACTTACCATCCCAGCACATTCTAGTATTGATTCTGATGACTACTCTGCCACTATCACTTGGGAGCTAGTGACAGACCCAACTATGTAAATAATTGATTTGGAGGTAAGTGTGAACGATACAGAATCAGTGTTTTTTAAAGGGGATGATGAATTGATCAAAAAAATCTGTGTCATTTTATTTGCAGGGATCATATTGATTCAAACGAGTGGATTTGTCGAGGGAAATGCTCAGAGTGTTACTTATGAGAATAACGCCATCGTTAGTTTTTTCTCACCAGAAGAGGAGGAAATGAACGAAACTGATACGGTGAAAGAATTGCCTAGAACTGGAGAAAAAACGTCATATATGGGAGTTCTTGGGGGATTTACACTGGGTTTAGCATGGACAATCAGACACATAGAGACTAAGAATAGGAAAGCATAGAACAATAAACGGCGCTAGAAAATAGTAAGTTTTATCAAGAATAGAGAAAAGACGTGAGTATGAAGATGGATGAAAACGTGCAGCAATATAGTACGAAGTTTTCTTCATTTGAAGAGAAACATATGAAAATTCAAAACTATCAGAAAGAGCAGCTTGAGAAGTTAGGAGAATATGTATCAGAAATAACAGAAGAAAGTTTTTGGTCAATTTTTCCCTATATTTTAGGAATTGACTCAAAATTAGTCTTGTTAGAAGAATTGTACAGTACTATTGAAGAATTTGAGGTAACGGAAAAAGAAGTCATTGAATGGGTAGAGAAAGATTATGTTTGTTATAACAAAGAACAGTGTGGCTACTTGTTAAATGCAGTATCTAAGCATTCAATGATTTTTAATTTTAAATGACTCAAAATACTTAGTTGTTTTAGACCACATAATATTAATGCTTTTTAAAATGTTGTGTTAAAACAATAGCTAAAAATTTAGTCAAAACCAGCTAGGGCTAGAGAACAGGCCCCCTGTTAAGTATAACTATGATAAATAAAAGACCAACAAAAAAAGAAGCTTTACTTGCAATTGAATCCGTAATAGCTTACCATTGTTCTGTAGCTTTTTGCTACAAAAAAGGAGAGACATCAGGCGCAATTATTGGGGAAGATTCTGCGTGGGAGCCTGATACCTCTCCTATTTTTTTATTGTACCACCTTTGTCAAAGAATAGATAACGGTTGTTTAAAATATTAAATTCTACAATTCTTTTATAAATGTCTATACCTTTTTCTTGAAACAAAAAGTTTTATACTATATATTATTGAGTAACGTGCATTATTTTATGAAGAGTATTAGACCAGAAAGCTTGGGGAAGTCTTTCGTGATCGCGCCTAACAATCTTCTTTTTTATTTTATCATGATTCTTAAATAATAGATATTATTGTTCAGAATATCGTCTAAAATACTCCAGTATTTTTAGTAAATTATCACTATAGCTTCATATTAAAGCAAAAAAGCTCTTACTCAATATCGAGTAAGATGCTTCTTTAAGCTTGCAGATTAAATTTTTTGCAATTTTAGTATTCTCCACTGTGTAGACAATTTCTCCATCATCGGCCTTCACAGTAATGGAATTTCCGAAGAAAATATAAGTTTTAATTACTTTTCCGTTATCAATCAGTTCCAAGGTATAAGTATTTGCTCCTACGAGCCCCACCCTATCGTCAATTTTATTATTATTGATCTTTAGTTCATTTATCATGTCTTGAACCTTTGAAATAGTTTGTGGGTCAGAAATTTCTTTATTTGTCCCTCCGAACTGGTTTATACTTCCATTTGTAACCGTAAAGTGAATTTTATCTACATTCTCAGTTTCAGTGTGTTCTCCTTTTAGGGAACATCCGCTGAAAACTAAAATAAGTAGTACTCCTATAAAAAATTTTCTCATAACTAATCTCCTTTGCATTTTATAAATTATAGCGAAAGTTTATGAAATGCAAAGAGTGAAAAGTAAATCTTAAAAAATAATGTATTTATTTGAGAACCAGATGTAAGATAGTTACATACAGACTAAGAAAATTTTTTCATAATTAGACTTATTGAACTTCCACTCTATGAATAATGGCTCTTTGTCAATAAGGACTGATGAGTTGCGTAAAATCAAATCTGGGGCAGAATGAACCACATTCTGGCTCAGATTTTTTGTTATCTTACTTTGATTAATTGATTGATCAAAAAGATTCTAATTCTCATGTTCTCGAATGATTTAAATCCGTAGGATACTCGTTTCATTGTCTTTATGTGGGTATTCTTCGCTTCTATTTTTCCGTTGGAATAAGGATAGATCATTGCGTTGGTGATGCCTTCTTCATAGGTCAGAGGTCAGAAGGTTTTGAAGCTTCTCCCGAAAGCTGTCATCTAACGTTTCGGGGAGTTCTGTCAATAAGGAGAAAAATAAGTCAGGGTCTTTGTCTCGAAAGGCTTCAACTAATTCATGAAAAAAGGGATACGCCTCCTTCAGGGGCGTAGAAAACTCAAGCAATCGATCAATCATCATTGCTTCAGTAAGAAATGGGTATTTTGGTGCTCGGAAACTTTTCCATGTTTTGTATTCATAATGGTTGATGTTCGCACGATTTTTTAGCAAAAAGCGCCAGTTCTTTTTCAGTTTTTCTGCCTGGCTTTTCTGTCCTACTTTACGAAGTTCATTCATTTCACGGATACGCAACTCATTGAACGCTTGATTCATGTGTTTGACAATATGAAACCGATCAATCACTATTTTCGCATTTGGCAGAACACGTTTGGTGAGCTGGAAGTAGGCAGCGTTCATGTCTGTCACCAAGAATTCTACTTCTTCTGGATTGGTACAACCTAAGAAATAGCTTGTTAATCGAGGTAATTTACGCGTAGGTAAAACATCAATTAATTTTCCTGTTTCGTCATCCGCGCGAATAAAGCTCATCTTATCTTCTATGGAAGCATGCGAACGAAATTCGTCAACCATCAATACTCTGGGGAGAATCTTCTTAGATTGCTTTGGCAAATAGCTTTTAAACTCTTTCAATGTACGAATAACGGTGGTCAAAGATACCTGACAGCTTTTCGCAATAAAAGATAAAGATACTTTTTCAGTCAGTAAAGAAGCAATTTTATATCTAACATGATCTGCGATTGAATGTCTGGGTTAGACAAAATAACTTTGAGCCGTCCAATGGGTTTGGCAGTTTTTACAGGTATAGCGCTGCTTTTTTAGGCGCATAACCAAAGGCATGTGATTGTATTGTTCAAAACGGACAATCGTTTCCTTCTTCCCATTTTTCACTATAATTGTTTTCCCGTTTCCATCTACCACAGTAGAACCACAACTTCTACAAGCACGAGGAGCAGGCGAGAGAACAGCATCGACGACCAACGTCTTTTTCTTCTGAAGGGGCTCGTAAGAGACCTCTGTAATCATCAAATCTTTCTCTGTTATTCTCAACATTTTTTTGATAGAATCATTCATATAGCATATCGTCCTCTCAGTTGTTTATTTTGTGGTGATTTAATCATACTAGAGAACGATATGTTTTTTAATACCTAAAGTAAATATCCACCCGTGAAACGGGTGGCTTTTTAACAGCCCTAGAAGGGCTCACCACTCGCTAGCCCCTTAAAAGGGGCTTTTTAAATGACCACCAACCGCTCACAGCCCTATCTCTCTTTAACTATTTAAATGGATCTACATACTCTTGTTTACTTATACTATCTCTTATTCGATCATCTGCTTCTTGTTCTCGAATATATTTTTCCATTGTTTTTTGATTTAACCCAACCGTACTCACGTAGTATCCTTTGGACCAAAAGCTTTTATTCCCATACTTATATTTCAAATTCGCATGTTTTTCATGGATTAAGGTTGCACTTCGTCCTTTTAAGTAGCCCATAAAACTAGAAATACTAATCTTTGG
>NZ_VHIL01000005.1:0-218066 GCF_006491895.1 Enterococcus sp. OL5 | reverse complement strand
GACCATGACCGGACCCGTTTTGAAGAAAGAAAAGAACAATTATTAGCGGTTCAAGAAAGCTTGAATGCCCGCTTTGATGAACCGCGAGTGCACGTTCATTTATATGATCAATACTACAACATGAAAGAAATTATCGAAAAGGATATGAGTATCATTGATTTAGCAAAAGATGCGATGGAAGCAGTGGGAATCACTCCGGTAACAGAACCTGTTCGTGGTGGGACCGATGGGTCGAAAATCTCCTATCTAGGGATTCCAACACCGAATATCTTTGCTGGTGGAGAAAATATGCACGGTCGTTATGAGTTCGTCTCGCTACAATCAATGATGAAGGCGACTGATGTGATCGTGAAAATCGCCGAACTGAATGCTCAAGCATAAACGTTGCTTTTGATTTGATGGAATAAATGAAAAACTCTTGGGCTGGGAACTCTTCACGCAGGTCTTGCGTAAGACCCGGCCTTTTTAGGATGTGAATAGGATGAAAATTCTCGTTTTATACAATGATACAGCAGGGAAAAGTGAAGCAAAAGAAACAGCAGAAAAATTCCAAGCCTATGTGAAAGAACAAGGCGAAGAGCATCAAGCGTTCTTGCAGGCCTCAAATCCAGACGTGGATCCAAAAGACGTTCGAGAGGCTGCCAAAAAACACGCAGTCGATACGATTGTGATCATCGGCGGAGATGGCACGATCCATCATGGGCTGCAAACCTTCAAAGAAAAGCTGGATGAGCTGAAGATCGGGATCATTCCTGGAGGAACGGTAAATAATTTCGCTCGAATGTTGAGTATACCAGTCAAACCAGAAGAAGCGTTTGAGAATGTTTTAACAGGGGCTGAACGTCCGATCGATTATGGGATGGTCAATGATCAAGTAATGATCTCGACGATGACCATTGGTCTTCTGGCAGATACCGCCGCCGCAACTTCCCAAGAAGAAAAACAGCAGTATGGGCCGTTAGCGTTTATGAAACGGTTCATTCATCTGTTGATCAAAAAGAAACAATACAAATTAGAAGTTATTGCTGACGAACGGAAATGGCAGGGAAAAAGTCAATTACTGACGATCGTCATGTCGAATTCAGCAGGTGGGTTTAAGAACTTTGATGAAGAAGCAAAACCTGATGACGGGTTGTTTCATGTCATTCTTTTGCCAAAACTGAATATTTTACGGTTTATTTTGTATCTACCAAGAATTATTCGTGGTAGAATTGCCAAAGTACCAAGTGTTGAATATTTCACTGCCGCAAAGGTCTCAATAAAGGCCAAAGAAAAAACGGTTCATACTCGAACCGATGGCGACCCAACGGATGATCTGCCGATTGAGATGAAAGTCATCAAACATGGGTTGACGATGCTGGTACCTGAGGAAGCAAAAGAATCAAAATAATGGTCCCTACGATCAATCATATGGAGGAAATGGATGAATGCACTGATTTACAATCCATTGTGGTTTTATTTAATTGCAGTCAATCTTTATCTTTTCTGTCTGATGGGGTATGATAAATATCAGGCAGTGAAACAAGGTTGGCGGGTTCCCGAAGCAAATCTCCTTTTTATGGGGGCGATTGGCGGAGGATTAGGCGGTTTAATTGCGCAACGCGTATTTCGCCACAAAACAAGAAAGAAGAAGTTTCACCTCTTTTTTGCTTTTGGCACCGTTTTTGCTATCCTGCTGATGGTCTTTTTTGCATAAATTCGGTATAACAAGCAAGGAGTTAATATGAAAACTAAAGTGAAGTTCGCCCTTAATTTACTTTTACTAGTAGGGATTCTGGGTGTGATGTATTTTTTTGTCCGTAACTCGATGATGGATATTTTGGCGGGGCTAAGAGAGACCAGCTTTCTCATCGTCTTATTAGTTATGGGACTTGGCACATTGTACCTGGTGATCGAAGGACGGACAGTGAAAGAGATCGCTGTGACGTTTCAACCGGAATTTACTACTAAGGCAGGCTTTTTAACGGTTTGTTACAGTGGTTTTTACCGGATCGTGACGTTTGGGGCGGGCACCTTGATCTCAGAGGTGAATTTTTATCGTAAAAATGGTTTGCAATTGTCACAAGGGGTTGGTGTCACCACCTTACACATGGTGATGTATAAGTTTGCCATATTGACATATGCAATCGCTGGGTTGATTATTCAATTCTCGCTATTCTATGACAATGCGCCGAATATGATTTGGGTAATTTTGGTGGGGATCGTACTCGTCTTTTTGATCATTGCCGCTTTATTGGCACTTTCTGTCAGTATCAACATTCAAGTCTTTTTTGTGATCATCAGCAATAAGCTGTTCAAAAGTGCAACGTTAAGAGGGATCGTTGACAAATGCAACACGCAGATCTATTCTTTGCGAGAAACGGTCAATGCAATCATTACCGACCGCACCGCTTTCTTGCGCATCTACCTTTGGAATCTTTTGAAGATGCTACCTTGGTATGTGATTCCTTATGTGATTCTTGTTGTGCAGCATCCAGAGATCGATTTCTTGTTGACGTTATCCTTCATCAGCTTTGCCGTCGTCTTGTCCGGGGTGATTCCAACACCGGCAGGGATCGGATCATTTGAATTTATTTATATGCTGCTTTTTGGTCCATTAGTTGGCACGGTCGATGCTGCGTCTTCCATGCTACTGTACCGCTTAGCAACATTCATTTGGCCCTTCATTATTGGTTTTGCTTATGTAATGAAAGAAAAGCGCAAAGATATCAGCCAAGAGTTGACTGAATTAAGAAAAGAAAAAGTGGAAAGTTAAAAACACGCTTATCTTCGAGTAGAGGATAAGCGTGTTTTTTAGTCTTTCAAATCAATGATCCGATCAACAAAGGATTCATAAAATTCAGCTTCATGGGAAACGATCAGAACGGTTCCGGGAAAAGCTGCCAGCGTTTCTTCCAAATTGTTTTTCGTGTCTTGATCGATATGGTTGGTCGGTTCATCAAGAATCAAAAAGTTGCTTTTGATCAACATCATTTCAGCTAACTTCACTTTTGTCTGTTCGCC
Source organism: Enterococcus sp. OL5 (assembly GCF_006491895.1). NCBI lineage: Bacteria > Bacillati > Bacillota > Bacilli > Lactobacillales > Enterococcaceae > Enterococcus > Enterococcus sp. OL5. The sequence goes on along the minus strand of NZ_VHIL01000005.1, from coordinate 215,063 downwards.
ACCACTTAATAATTTCAATTCTTCCTGGGCTAATTGGCTAGGTAATCCCGCCCGAGAAAGTTGCCGCCGCAATTCTTTGTTAGTGGCCTTTGGGAAAAGATCCTCAAGGTATTGAAGAGGGGTCTGCAAGGGATATTCCCAGTCAAGGTCTTGAGAAAAGTAATTGAATTTTGTATGCTGCGGGTAAGAAACGGTTCCTTCAATTGCAGGGATCACACCGAGAATCGTTTTGATCAATGTTGATTTACCGATCCCATTAAATCCCCGAATCGCAATTTTTTCGCCATAGCGGATCGTTAGGTTGATTGGGGAGAGTAAGGGCTTTTGGTCGTACCCAATCACTAGATTGGTCGTCTCTAATGCCAAGGTCGTAACGATCGGTGCCAAATCAAATCCTAGATGCGGTTTAGGGACATCTTGGGGTGGAGTCAAGCGTTCGATTTTTGCCAATTGTTTTTCACGACTCTTTGCCATTGTTGAACGAGAACCAGCTTTGTATTTACGAATATAGCTTTCAGTTTTCTTGATATGCTCTTGCTGTGCTTCGTATTGCTTCATGTAGCTTTCGTTTTGCAACGTTTTTAGTTTTAATGCTTTGTCTAAATTCCCCGTATACTTAGAAAGCTTGCCAAATTCGATATCAATGATATGGGTCGTGATTTCATTCAAGAATTGACGATCATGAGAAACGACTAAGTAGGTACCAGTAAAGTTTTGTAAAAATTCAACTAACCATTTGATATGTTCATCATCTAGGTGGTTGGTTGGTTCATCCAAAATCAGCATGTCGGGTTTTTCTAAGAGCATTTTCGCTAAAATCAGTTTCGAGCGTTGACCACCACTTAAGGAAGCAAGGGGCGTATCCATGCCGAGAACCGAAATACCTAACCCTTCTGCTAAATCATCGATCAATGTATCCATTTGGTAGAAATTTCCTTGATCCAGTTGATTTTGCAATTCGCCCGCTTTTTCTAAAAGCTTATCGTCGAGACTTTCGCCATAAGCAGTATAAAGATCGGCGATCTGTTGTTCTTTTTCGAAGTCTTCTACAAAGGCAGAGCGCAAAAAATCACGGATCGATTGCGTTTCATCAACATTGACGTATTGATCCAAATAGCCCATTTTCAAATTTTTCGGAAATTGAACAAAGCCATCGTCAGGGAGAATTTCTCCTGTAATGATTTTGATTAAAGTACTTTTGCCAGCGCCGTTCCGTCCAATCAAACCGACTTTTTCCCCACGGTTGATTTGAACGGAAACATCTTCGTAAAGCAATTTGTCGCCAAATTGTTGGCTAATATTCGTTAATGTTAACATCGTTTCCTCCATATAAAAAAGCTGTAAACAGTAGACGTTACAGCTAAGTAGATAATCTTACTGAATAAAATACGCCAAAAAGCGCTTAAAACGATCAGGAAAATCGGTTGTTCCTGACCAATCACGACCTAGCATACCATTGCTACTTCCCATCTGTCAATTTTCATGAAATAATACTGAAAAAATTTTTGATGTTCGAGGGAAATCTTTTGACCATTACTGACCAATATTGTATAATAGAAGAGTAGAAAAAAGGATACTGCTTGCAGTGTACTTTTTTTCTGAATACCATTTTGGGAGGGAAAAGTATGAACCCAGAAAAAATGACGACTACATTACAAAGTGCTATCGCTGAAGCCCAGCAGATTGCCATGACCCGTCACCATCAAGAAATTGATATTCCGCATTTATGGAAGATTTTATTGCAAGCCAATCAATTCGGCCGCAATTTTTATACGGACACAGGGCTCGATGTCGATGCTTTTGAAAAAGAAGTCGACCGATTATTAGATGAACTGCCTTCCGTTGAAGGAGGAAATGTTCGTTATGGTCAATCCATGAGTCAAAATCTGTTTCATCTTTTGTCTGAGGCAGATCAATTAAAAAATGAATTTCAAGACGAGTATCTTTCCACAGAAATCGTCCTTTATGCGTTGATGAAATTGAAAAATCATCCCTTGACGGTGTATTTAAAGAAACAAGGAATCACCGCAAAAGAAATCAAGCAAACGATCGAAACATTAAGAGGAGGGGATCGTGTGACCTCACAAAATCAAGAAGAACAATACAAAGCATTAGAAAAATACGGCGTTGACTTGGTCCAACAAGTCCGCAGCGGAAAAATGGACCCCATTATCGGACGAGACGAAGAAATTCGCGATGTGATTCGCATCCTTTCTCGGAAAACAAAAAACAATCCCGTTTTGATTGGTGAACCGGGGGTTGGTAAAACAGCCATCGTTGAAGGATTGGCTCAACGGATCGTGCGAAAAGACGTCCCAGAAAACCTAAAAGACAAAACGATCTTTTCTCTGGATATGGGTGCCTTGATCGCAGGTGCTAAATTCCGAGGTGAATTTGAAGAGCGTTTGAAAGCCGTCTTACAAGAAGTGAAAAAAGCCGATGGCCGGATCATTCTCTTTATTGATGAGATCCACAATATTGTAGGTGCTGGTAAGACGGAAGGCAGCATGGATGCTGGAAACTTACTGAAACCAATGCTGGCACGGGGAGAATTGCATACGATTGGCGCAACGACCCTTGATGAATACCGTCAATACATGGAAAAGGACAAAGCCTTGGAACGTCGTTTCCAAAAAGTGCTGGTACAGGAACCAACCGTTCAAGATACGATTTCGATTTTACGTGGCTTGAAAGAACGGTTCGAGATCCATCATGGCGTCAACATCCATGACAATGCGCTTGTTGCTGCGGCGACCTTATCTGATCGGTATATCACGGACCGCTTTTTACCAGATAAAGCCATTGACTTAATCGATGAGGCGAGTGCCACAATTCGGGTGGAAATGAATTCGATGCCTACTGAGCTCGACCAAGTTACCCGTCGTTTGATGCAACTGGAGATCGAAGAAGCCGCATTGAAAAAGGAATCCGATGATGCATCGAAAAAACGCTTAGGCATTTTACAAGAAGAATTGGCGGAATTGCGTGAAGAAGTCAATACCATGAAAATGCAGTGGGAAACGGAAAAAGAAGAAGTCAATGCAGTTTCCAACAAACGGGCAGAGATCGATAAAGCCAAGCATGAGTTGGAAGATGCTGAAAATAACTATGATTTGGAACGGGCCGCTGTTCTTCGCCATGGGACGATTCCCCAATTGGAAAAAGAACTAGCTGAACTAGAAGAAAAAAACCAAGACGAAGGCATTCGGATGGTTCAAGAGTCAGTGACCGAAAATGAGATCGCCTTAGTCGTGGGACGTTTGACAGGGATTCCAGTCGCTAAATTAGTGGAAGGCGAACGAGAAAAACTGTTGAAATTAAATGAGACCTTACATCAACGAGTGATCGGACAAGACGAAGCAGTCGATGCTGTCAGTGATGCAGTTATTCGTTCACGAGCTGGCCTGCAAGATCCAAATCGACCATTAGGTTCCTTCTTGTTCTTAGGTCCGACCGGCGTCGGTAAGACCGAATTAGCGAAAGCGTTGGCGGTCAACCTCTTTGATTCAGAAGAGCATATGGTTCGGATCGATATGAGCGAATACATGGAGAAACATTCAGTGTCTCGTTTAGTCGGTGCCCCTCCAGGCTATGTAGGGTTTGAAGAAGGTGGGCAATTGACTGAAGCTGTCCGCCGCAATCCTTACACGATCGTTTTGTTAGATGAAATCGAAAAAGCCCATCCTGATGTCTTTAATATCTTGTTACAAGTGCTTGATGATGGCCGCTTGACAGATTCAAAAGGTCGGGTCGTTGATTTCAAAAATACAGTCTTGATCATGACCAGCAACATCGGCTCTCAAGTCTTGCTAGATGGCGTGACCGCAGAAGGGACGATCCCAGAAAACGTTGCTGAAAATGTCCGTAATCTCTTGAGAGGGCATTTCAAACCAGAATTCTTAAATCGGATCGACGATACGATTTTATTCACACCGCTTAGTCTAAACGATGTGACAGGCATCGTCGACAAGATCATCGCACAGCTTTCACAACGACTGGAAGTCCAAGATATACTGTTGACGATCACTGAAGAAGCCAAACGCTGGATCGCTGAAAATGCTTATGAGCCAGCGTATGGTGCGCGTCCTCTCCGTCGGTTTATCACGAGAGAAGTCGAAACCCCATTGGCAAAAGAAATCGTTGCTGGCAGAGTCTTACCAAAGACCCAAGTCACGATCGAATTATTGAACGATCAGCTGGTTTTTGAAAATACGCCAATTACCGAAGAATAAAAAGATAAAAAATGGATAAATGCAAAACGATGGTTGCCGTTTAAGTGGCAGCCATCGTTTTTTTGTCGCTCAATATATGACAAAAAAGTTCTCCTTGCTTGTTGTTTGGAGGAAATTCGCACTTCGATTATACTGTTCTTATGGAGTAGGAGAGGAATGAAAAGATGAATACTTTTTTTGAAACGTTGAATGAGCGGAAAGGGGAATTGCTAACAGCTGTCTTTGAGCATTTGTCATTGTCGATCATTGCGCTGCTGGTCGCGATCGTTATTGCTGTCCCGTTAGCCATTTGGCTGGTTAATCATAAACGGGCAGCGGAAGTCGGCCTACAAATAACGAGTGTGTTACAAACGATTCCATCACTGGCACTGTTAGGTTTATTGATTCCATTCGTGGGGATCGGAACGCCACCTGCGTTGATCGCACTAGTTATTTATGCGTTATTGCCGATCTTTCAAAATACCTATATTGGCCTTTCGGAGATCGATCCATCAATCGAAGAAGCTGCGGCGGCATTTGGTATGTCTCGGATGCGCCGATTGATCAAAGTCGAATTGCCGATTGCCTTGCCTGTCATAATTTCGGGGATTCGCACGGCGTTGGTCTTAATCATCGGAACAGCGACCTTAGCCGCTCTGATTGGCGCTGGTGGGCTAGGTTCCTTTATTTTGTTGGGGATCGATCGGAATGCCCCTGAATTAACGCTGATCGGTGCGATCGGGTCTGCTTTACTGGCTATTATTTTCAGTACGTTGATCCGATATCTACAACACCTGAAACCGCGCTATACCTTGATTACGCTGGCAGCCATCATCTTGCTGATTGGCGGCGTTTCTTTTTCACAGAGCGGATTTTTCGCGCCGAAAACCATTACCATCGCAGGGAAACTAGGGTCTGAACCTGATATCTTGATCAACATGTACAAAGAATTGATTGAACAAGAAGACCCTGATGCCCAAGTTGAACTAGAGCCAAATTTCGGAAAGACCTCATTCTTATTCAGTGCATTAGACAATGGCCAAGTTGATATTTATCCGGAGTTTACCGGTACCGTGTTGGAGAGCTTAGTTGAGGTACCAGAAGAGCTTGCGAGTCAAAACCTTGACTCCGACGAAACCTATACCGAAGCAGTTAATCTATTGAAGGATCAGTTTGAGATGACCTTGCTTCAGCCGATGGCGTATCAAAATACCTATGCGTTGGCTGTGAAAAAAGAATTTGCTGAGGAAAATGGACTAAACACGATCTCTGATTTGAAGAAAATCGAAAATCAAATCAAAGCCGGCTTCACCCTCGAATTCATTGATCGGACGGACGGTTATGCGGGCATCCAAGAACGCTATGGGCTAGATTTTCCAAGTGTCCAAAGTATGGAACCAGCATTGCGTTATCAAGCCATCAATAATGGCGATATCAATCTACTGGATGCCTATTCCACGGACAGTGAATTGCGTCAATATGGCTTAGTTATTCTAGAAGACGATCAAGAACTATTTCCACCTTATCAAGGAGCGCCTTTGATGAAAGAAGCCTTTGCCAAGGAACATCCAGAAGTCGTCCGTGCATTGGAAAAGTTGGCAGGGAAAATCACTGAAGAACAAATGAGTGAAATGAATTATCAGGTCAATGTCGAAGGAAAAAATCCAGCAGAAGTCGCGCGTACCTTCCTGATAGACGAAGGATTAATTGAGGAGGGACAAGAATGACACCAATTATTGAATTTAAAAACGTCAGTAAAAAGTTTGATCAAAAACTAGTGATCGATCAGTTAGATCTGAGCATCAATAAAGGGGAAATCTTTGTTTTGGTCGGTCCTTCTGGGAGTGGGAAAACGACGACTTTGAAGATGATCAACGCGTTGTCAGAACCGACAGATGGTGATATTTACTTCAAAGAAAAACGGATCAAAGAATACAATATTCAAAAAATGCGTTGGCAAATGGGGTATGTTCTCCAACAAATCGCTCTGTTTCCGACGATGGATGTCAAACAAAATATCGAAGTGATCCCAGAGATGTTAGGGTGGTCAAAAAAAGATCGCTCAGAAGCCGTGGATCGTTTGCTGACACAGGTCAAACTTGACCCAGAGCAATACCGCCATCGAATGCCTAAAGAGTTGTCAGGAGGAGAACAGCAACGGATCGGGATCTTAAGAGCGTTAGCTGCTAACCCAGAAATTATTCTGATGGACGAACCCTTTAGTGCTCTTGATCCAATTTCTCGTAATTCCTTGCAGGAGTTAGTCCTTGATCTGCACCAAGAACTTGGGACGACGATTATTTTTGTCACGCATAACATGAAAGAAGCGGTAAAATTAGGTACACGCATTGCTGTCATGAATCAAGGGAAGATCGTCCAATGTGATACACCGGAAGTGATTGTCTCGCAACCAAAAACTGCTTTTGTGAAAAGCTTTTTTGAAGAGACCGGTGAAGACGAAGCAAAACTGGTCACAGCAGGGGATTTGATGCGGATGAACTTTTTCAGCGATGAAGTCAACCCTGGGGCTCCTCAAATCGCTGCATCTACTACTTTAAATGAGTTGTATACCTTATTTGCAACTCATGACACGGTAGTGATTGAAGAAGAGCAGAAACTGGTTGGAAGTCTAAGTCGAAAAGATGTGTTTGCATTCTTGAGTCGTGATCGAACGTAAAAGGTTCTTTATGGCCACTAGATATGTCATATTTTTTTAAAAATCGATGATTTCTCTTGCTCAATGTAAAAATTCCACGTAAGATTGAGGAAGATATCTTTTGTCAGAATGCCAGAAACTAGCTTTGATAATGACAAAAGATGCAGTAAAGGAGCGAAAGAGCAGCTATGGTAAAAATCCTAAAAGAGAATTGGTTACTGCTTTTCTTTATCGTCGCCGTGGTTCTCATCCGTCTGTTTGTCCTGACGCCTGTTCAAGTCAGTGGCCATTCTATGGACCCGACTTTGGCCGATAAACAGCGGCTGATTGCATCAAAAATTTCTTCATATGACCGGCAAGATATCGTGATCTGCGTTGAACCAGATGATCCAAGCAAAATCGCTGTCAAGCGGCTGATTGGTTTACCCGGTGATACCATCGAAATGAAAGATGATGTCTTAACAATCAATGGAGAAGTATACGAAGAACCCTATTTAGATGATTTTAAAGAAAAATTTGCGGACGATCAATTACAAGATGAATATTCTTATCGCGAAATGTTTCAGCAAATCGCCGCTGGTGCCGAACACTTTACCGATGATTTCACGGTAACGGTTCCTGAAGGCAGCTATTTTGTGATGGGAGACAATCGTTTGATCTCTCGGGACAGTCGCAGTTTCGGAGTTGTAACGGAAGATCAAATGGAAGGGAAAGTGCTGCTGCGCTTTTGGCCATTGAATCAAATCAAACTTTTCTAACCAAAAAAAACATTCTTACCAATGCAGCGAAAACGCCGCAACTGGTAAGAATGTTTTTAGATCACCCAAGCGACAAAGGCAACCATTGAGAAGAACATTGTCCAAACCGCAATAATAGCTGATGCAATAAAAATAATTTTGATTGATAAAGGTTGGACAAATTTCCGGGCATCTTTAGAGAACGCATAGGTGATCGATGAAAAAATCAAGCAGCATAAAATGAAAAACACTGTTAGGACCATAAGCCTCTCCTTTACTGACGCAATGTCAAATGAATAATGTAATTATAACAGACCAAGGTTTTTTGGGGAAATAAAAATGATTAAACGAGGGAATTTTTTTAGATTGTAAACGTTTTATTAGTTTCTACACACGATAGGAACCCTTGGTATACAGTGAATCAGCAAAAACAAGAGCTACCATTTAAGTATTTTTATAAATTTTTCTTTATCAATAAAAGAACAACAGAAAAAAGCTGGTTGAAAAACGATGCTTTTCAACCGGCTTTTAAAGGTAGACTATGATAATTTCTGAATCCGATAACTTTCAAAGTAATCAGGTTTGCCTCGTCCTTGTACGTAAGCGATCACGCCCATTAGAGCAGCACCAATCGTGTTGGTCAGTAAATCGCCCATCGTATCCATCAATGCTTCACGGCCGATAAACGGTGTGCCATCTAAAGTTGCATAACGTTGGAGATTCATTCCACCAACGGAATCGCAGATGAATTCCCAAAACTCCCAGAAAACACCACATAAGCCAGCAAAAGCAAAGCCCATTAATAAAAATAACCATGGAGAAACTTTTGAAACGGGGACTTCTTTTAGTAAGAGACAGATCAATCCATAGCCAACAGCCGTCAAGACCATAGGACTCACCGCATGTAGAATTTTATCCCAGAAAGCAATGGTTTCAATCAAATGCAGAATCGTCCCCATAAATACAGAGATCAGCAAGAAAAACCAATAAAAGTAGACGGTGGCATTTGGTAGCTGGATTTTTAAGAACTTTTTACTCATTTCTGGGACGAAAATCAATAAAATCCCAAGCAATGCTTGACCTAAGAAAATCAATCCTTGTGTTTGCGGATAGACCCCACGGAAAAATTCCCACGAAGAAAAACAAAACACGAGAATACCAAAAATAGTGAATACCTTTTGCAGTCGCTGATAAGTTTGTCCCATTTAGTTGTCCTCCGAAAGATAGTCGGCTAAGCCAGCTAAAAGGTCTGCTTCAGAGGAATAAATCTCACCATTTAGTTTGATCAAACCCACCGTATAAAGATTGACATAGTGGAATTGGTTTTCCGCAACGGTTTGTAATGCTGCCAGCTTTTGCTGATTGTCGGCTCCTTGTTGGCGACTATCTGTATAAAGCCCTAAAACAGGAATGCCTTTTGCATAGGCGACACCGATCTCAGAGGCAACCCCAGCATCGATGGTCAAACCATCCAGTAATGCGATCATCAAATCACTTTCCAGTACTTTTTCGGTATCTGCCAAAGCGATCATTTTGCTATCCGCATAGGCGGATTTATCATTGATCGCGGCATTTTCTTGAGGTAAATAAATCTCCAGCTGCGGATACTGCTGGCGAATCGACGCAACAAGTTCGGCGTTGTAGCGCAGGTCACTAGCAGCAAACAGGGGAGCAGCAAAATATAGTTTCATTCAAAAACACTCCTTAATCATTCATAGTTGTACGTTTTGTTGATTCATTGTTTAGAAATAATCGCTGAAATAGGCTTCCATATCAGGGATGATCGATTCCAGTAATGCCAGTGTTTCTGAATCGGTATTTAGTCGTTCCACACGCTCTAAGTAAGCCGGACGGCGGTAATTCATCAACAGACACGACAATGTCTGAATATCCAACTGGACCGCTTTTCCGATAGCTTCTCTTGAAACTACGATCTCCCCGTGATTATATTGGACACCAAAGATTCCGTTGTTCCAATCGGCAACTGGGTCGGATACAACAAAGTGAAAGGGTGTTTGGAAGGCTTCAAATGGGAAGTTTGTCAAAAACTGTTCAACATCGACGATCCGCGCCATGTAATAAGGCTCGATGGTTTCTTTGATTTGGCTATCATCCAAGTAGAAGGACAGGGGTTCATTTGAATAAATGTCTCCTTTGACCCAATAAACCATTGAGAAATGGGCAGAGATAAAATTCCATAGACCATTGCGGGCTTCTTGATTCAAGTAGAACATTTCCTTTACGTGGAAGACTTCTTCGGCTACCCAATAAAAAAGTACACCAGTCGGATGACCACTGGCATTGTAATAGACAGCCGCGGTGCGCTCTTCTTCATTTTCATAGCGCCAATACTCCTCCCAGTGAAAAGAGGTCCGCTGCAAGGCACCATGGTTGTCGCGGGAGAATTGGTTGTAGACAGTAAAGACATCAGGATCATCCACTTCTTTGCGCTCTACGATCCCAGGGACTTCTTTGGTTTTCGGAAGTTGGGTATCACGAATTTTGAAAGTCAGCTTGTCGGACATAATCTCCCAGCCTTTGCGACGATAGTAGGGCACATTGTATGGATAAAGGTAGGAGATCCATTGCTGATCTTCCCGCATCGTTTCTAAGGCAAGCTTAATCAAGTCTTTCATCAGGCCATGTCCGGCATATTCAGGGTAGGTCCCAACACCGGTCACTCCGCCCATTTTAATCAATTTACCGTGTATATTGACTTCACAAGGATAAACGGCGATTTGCGAGATCAATTTGTCTTCATTGAACCAACCAAAGACCTTGGAAAGTTCTAAAATCGGGCGCTTAGATTTGATCATTTCCCGTTTGCTCTCATAGCCGCTTTCTTCAATATCCGATTCAGTGATCTGAAAAACGTAGCTTAACAGTTCATTGAACTGATCAACGTCTTTTTCATCCACCGCTCGAATATGTAGATTTTGATGAAAATTATTGTCCATTCTTTCAACTCCAATTTATTTGCTAGCTCTAGTATAGCAAAACCTGAATGAATATGTCTAAATAACGGTTAAGAAAAATACTTTAACTATTGGCATTTCGTTGGTATAATAGAAAAGCTGACTAAAAGAAATGAGGAACGTATCCATGAACATAGAAGAAATGAAAAAACGACAGGAGAAGATTCGTAATTTCTCCATTATCGCCCATATCGACCATGGGAAATCAACATTGGCGGACCGTATTTTGGAACAAACCCATACAGTGACGTCACGGGAAATGCAAAACCAATTATTAGACTCCATGGATCTTGAACGTGAACGAGGAATCACGATCAAATTAAATGCCGTGGAACTTAACTATACCGCCAAAGACGGAGAAACTTACATCTTCCATTTGATCGACACTCCAGGGCACGTCGATTTCACCTATGAAGTTTCCCGCAGTTTGGCCGCTTGTGAAGGCGCCGTGCTCGTCGTTGATGCGGCTCAAGGGATCGAAGCACAGACATTGGCAAACGTCTACTTGGCGTTAGACAATGATTTAGAGATCCTACCAGTCATTAATAAAATAGACTTGCCAGCTGCCGATCCTGAGCGAGTACGAACAGAGATCGAAGATGTGATCGGTATCGATGCCAGTGAAGCTGTTTTAGCGAGTGCCAAAGCAGGTATTGGGATCGAAGACATTTTGGAACAAATCGTTGAGTATGTCCCAGCTCCAGCAGGTGATATTGAAGCACCGTTAAAAGCGTTGATCTTTGACTCCGTGTACGATTCCTATCGTGGGGTGGTCTTAAACGTCCGCATCATGGACGGGATGGTCAAACCAGGTGACAAGATCAAAATGATGAGTAATGGCAAGACCTTTGATGTCACAGAAGTCGGCGTCTTTTCACCCAAAGCCATTCAACGAGATGCGTTGATGGTGGGCGATGTTGGGTATATCACTGCTGCCATCAAGACTGTTAAAGATACCCAAGTCGGGGATACGGTGACTTTAGCCAACAATCCAGCAGAAGAAGCCTTAGCCGGTTATCGTCAAATGAATCCGATGGTTTATTGCGGATTGTACCCAATCGATACCTCACGTTACAACGACCTTCGAGAAGCATTGGAAAAATTACAATTGAATGATGCAGCATTGCAATTTGAACCAGAAACCTCTCAAGCATTAGGATTTGGGTTCCGTTGCGGCTTCTTAGGCTTATTACACATGGATGTCGTGCAAGAACGGCTAGAACGTGAATTTAACCTTGAGTTGATTACGACTGCACCATCCGTAATCTATCACGTCAACAAGACAGATGGCTCAATGGTCGTCGTTGATAACCCAGCAGAATTTCCTGAACCAGTCACGATCGACAACGTACAAGAGCCTTACGTCAAAGCACAAATCATGGTGCCTAATGATTACGTCGGTGCAGTAATGGAATTGTCCCAACGAAAACGGGGAGACTTTGTCACGATGGATTACTTGGATGATTATCGCGTAAACGTCGTTTATGAGATCCCATTATCGGAAATCGTCTTTGACTTCTTTGATAAATTAAAATCCAGCACCAAAGGGTATGCATCACTCGATTACGAAATGTCTGGTTACCGCACTAGCAAGCTAGTGAAGATGGACATCTTGCTGAATACTGAAAAAGTCGATGCGTTAAGCTTTATCGTTCACCGTGACTTTGCCTATGAACGCGGCAAAGCCATCGTTGAAAAACTGAAAAAACTAATCCCACGACAACAATTTGAAGTACCGATCCAAGCAGCCATCGGACAAAAAATCGTTGCCCGTTCCGACATCAAAGCCTTGCGTAAGAACGTATTGGCGAAATGTTATGGCGGTGACGTTTCTCGGAAACGCAAACTTCTGGAGAAACAAAAAGAAGGGAAGAAGCGGATGAAACAAATTGGCTCCGTCGAAGTACCGCAAGAAGCCTTCATGGCAGTTCTGAAGATGGATGAGGATGAACCGAAGAAATAAGGCTTTAGATAGAAAACACTGTTTTAAAAGTCGTATTCACTTTACTTATTTCACTACTCGGATTGTCTGCAAACATTTACGAAAAACTTCTTATTCGGTTCTTAAACAGAAAGTTATCGAATAGAAAGATACAACTGATAGTAAAGTTATAACCAGTTAGGCAGCGTCCCTAACTGGTTTTTCTTTATTTGGAAGATCAAGAACAGATGGATGTAATCGAGTATTTAAGTGATGCATTGCTATTATGTATTATTTATTGGAAGTCGAGATAGGATTTTCCCCTAATTGAGAACCCTCCACTAGACCACCTTCAAATCGTTTTCGGCTAGAATGAACCTAGAAAATGATTGGAGGGATAAAATGATCGATAAAAACACCAATGCAATAGAAGTGAAAGATCTGGTCAAAACATATGGAGAAAAACGTGCAGTAGACAATTTGAGTTTTGCTGTAGAGAAAGGAACGATATTTGGCTTGCTCGGTCATAATGGAGCAGGCAAATCAACGACGATCGATTGCCTTTTAGGTACGCAAAAATATGATTCTGCAGATATCACCTTGTTAGGCAAAGATCCAAGAAAAGAGCGAAAAAAGCTCTTTCAATATGTAGGGGTTCAGTTTCAAGAAGCAGCTTTTCAAAATCAGTTGAAGGTCAAAGAAATCTGTGAAATTACTCATTCCTTGTACGAAAAACCGATTGATTGGATGAGGACGTTGGATGAATTTGGTCTTTCAGCAAAAAAAAATTCGTTTTTAGCTACATTATCCGGCGGAGAAAAACAGAAGCTATGTATCCTATTAGCGATTATGGGGAATCCGGAGATCATCTTTTTAGACGAACTGACAACGGGTCTGGATCCTAAAGCAAGGAGAGAAGTTTGGCGATACTTGCTGATGCTTAAAGAAAAAGGTGTGACCATTTTCCTAACTTCACACTATATGGACGAAGTAGAAACTTTATGTGATCGAATTTTAGTCCTAAAAGAGGGCAAAGAAGTGGCAAGCGGTACAGTCGAAGAAATAGTATTGAAAAGCAAAAAAGACACACTTGAAGAAGCCTTTCTAACACTTATTGGGGAGGAATATTAAGATGAAGACATTTTGGTTACTTTATAAATCAGAAGCAAAACTGTCGATAAGAGAAATGTCCTCCATTATATTTGGCATTTTTGTTCCCCTTGGGATTGTTTGTCTTATGGGGGTTATGGATTCTAGTAATGACTCGCTGAATACAGCTTTTGTGTCCGTTTCGACTGTAGGGATTTGTTCAGCAGGTGTGATGGGGCTTCCTCTTGCATTATCTTCCTACCGTGAGCGAAAAATCTTGAAAAGATATCAGGTGACACCAATTAGTCCGATTCAATTACTTTTGGCTCATTTACTTTTTTGCTTTACGATCAGCATCGTGTCGATGTTGTTACTATTAGGCGTGCTAGTTGTTTTCTTTCAATTTTCTTACGTTGGCAACTGGCTGTACTTTATACCAGCGTATCTGTTAGTGATGATTTCCATTCATGCTATAGGTTTGATCGTTGCCAGCTTATCGCCTAGTGAGAAAGCAACCGGGGCGATAAATTCAGCAATTTTCTTTCCAATGTTTTTTTTATCAGGAGCGACAGTTCCTTATGAAATCATGCCGCAGGGATTGCAGAAAGTAGCGGATATTATGCCTTTGACGCAAGGCATCAAGTTATTAAAGACGGTTACGTTTCCAGAAGAAAATGGACTGCTTTATATGGTTTTATTGTTAACAGCTATTTCCATTATTGGTATTTTTATTGCGGTGCGCTATTTTAGATGGGAATAAGGATAATCGGTTATAGCCAGTTGTTTATATGTGAAAAATAGTTTGGATAAACTTTGTGCGAAGGCATGATTTGTTCTACTAAAAATTGAATGGAGTCTGTCCGATGAGTATCATAAGTATCTGAACAATAAGTTGAAAAACGAATAAAGTACGGTCTATTTTTATGCTAATAGAAAAAGTATTTGCAGAATTATCAAATTTTTATAGCTTAGACGATTGGTGAAAACTATCGTCTAAGATTGTAGACAAGGTTGAATTTAAAAAGACAGTAAATGTGCACCTATAATTACTCAATAGTAATCATTTAGTTTTACTTCTTATTAGCAATTCCAAATCAAAAATAATTGATTTGGAATTGCTAGTCATAAAGACCCATTGCCTAAATAAGAGGTAATAGCTGGATAACACTATTTAAGTAAATTCCACGTTTAAGAGTACTGAAAGTTTCACCATTCTCTACACATCTCAACATTGGGAATGTCTTTTTCCATGAGAATGAGCTAGAGATATTCTTTCAGTTAGAATAAAAACGACGATAAAAAAGGAGTTCAAGATGGACATACCAGTTTTGTTCGTCCTAAATAGAACTAGATGATGTATTTCATATGGTTAGTATTTAAACGAGCTATCATGTGGTATTTTAGTTCAACGATGATAGTATAGAAACGAAATAAAGATCTTTGACTATAGTCTAGGCCTTCTCCTACTATTTCGAGGATTAGACAATTAAGTCAGTTATCTTTTGTAAAAAAAGAAAAGAAATACTTTTGGAGGAAATTATGACTATTACAATTAGACATGAAGAAGAAAAAGACTATAGAATAGTGGAAGAAATCACACGAGAAGCATTTTGGAATTTATATTTCCCAGGAGCAGTCGAACATTTACTTGTTCACAACATTAGAAAACATCCTGACTTTATCCCCGAGTTGTCCTTCGTTATTGCATTAGACAATGAGATCATCGGCAGCATTTTTTATACAAAAGCGAAAGTGATCGATAAGGATGGCGGAGTCCATCCAATTATAACCTTCGGACCGGTAAGCATTTCGCCAGAGTATCATCGGCAAGGGTTTGGTCGCATGCTGATTGAGCACTCACTTGCTGAAGCGAAAAGACTAGGCTTTAATGCCATTATTCTTGGCGGCTTTACGTATCATTACCATCCATATGGATTTGTAGGAACAAAGAAATATAATATATCAATGCCTGATGGTAAATTTTATACTGGCGTAATGGCATTGCCTCTATTTGAAGGTGCATTAGATGGCATAAGCGGCAGTGTTCATTTTTCAGAAGCGATGTATCCAGATGAATCCATCTTAAATGATTTTGACAAAACATTCCCACCAAAAGAAAAAAAAGTTCTACCACATCAATCAGACTTTGAAAAAGCTGTTAGTGAAATTGATACGTATGATTACTGATTGAAAATGAGAGAATCACTTTAAAAGAAAATTAGAAAAAGAACAATCAATCTATTTTAAAATTTCCAAACCCTACACTAAACCACCAATGTACCCTTTCTTGATAAGATCATTGAGAAAGGGGAATTTATCATGTTAAATACGAAAGAAAATGAGCATTTAAAAGAAGTTATAACAAAAATTGAGAAAAAAATAAAACAAATTGATGGAACTGTCAATGCTAATGAACAAGCTTATAAAGATATCAAAAAATATACAGTTGACTATAAAAATGAATTAGACAAATATGAAGTTTACAATCACCAGCAAAACTTAAGTTTTATTGATAAGCGTAACAACTTTGAAACGAATATCAGTAAAAAGTTAGCGTATTTAAAAGGAGCACCTTACTTTTCAAAAATTAAGTTTCAGTTTGAGGATGACGAAGATGTAGAAAATTTTTACATTGGTAGGTACGGGTTTGCGGATGAATTTGGACAGCAGCTGATCTATGACTGGCGGGCACCGATTTCCTCATTATACTATGATTTTAGTTTAGGTTCTGCCTACTATGAGTCATTAGGGGAGAGATTTCATGGATACTTAAAAGGAAAGCGACAGTTTGAAATTGAAAATGGAGCGCTTAGAGTTGTTGTCGACACAGATGACACAGTAAACGATGAATTCTTGATGAATGAGCTGAGTAAAAACACTTCAAGTGAAATGAAGACCATTATCCACACGATTCAAAAAGAACAAAACGAAGTAATCAGAGATGTAAAAGCCAAGAACTTGATTATCCAAGGTGTTGCTGGTTCCGGAAAAACATCTATCGCACTCCATCGAATTGCTTATTTACTCTATCAAAAAAGAGAAGAACTACAGGCTTCAGATGTTTTGATTCTATCACCTAATGATGTTTTCTCCAGTTACATTTCAACTGTTTTGCCTGAATTAGGAGAAGACGAGCTAAATCAGCTTGAAATCACCCAGCTTGTCCAACCAATGATCGAAGAAAAGTTAAAAGTAACTGATAAACAGGATGAAATAGATCAAATGATAGAAAAGCCAATGTCAAAAGAGGCAAAAACCTTTTTATATAAAAGATCTGAGAAATTCTTTTTGTCTTTGAAAAACCATATCCAACAGCTCAATAATAGATTATTTTCCGAAGATATTATCGTTGATCATCACTACACATTTTCAAAAAAAGAATTGGAAAAAGTAAATATTACTCTTTCAGAAAGTGCATTATTCGTTAGAACTAAGCAATTAGCACGGCAATTAAGTAAGATCGTGCCTGAAAATGACCAAAATCATATAAGCGAAGCAATAGAAAAAGAGTTGCTAAGCAGGTTGCAAATAACAACTAGCTTGAATGAGTACGTGAACTTCTTGACGTCAGAAAAGATTCCTTTTAATCAAAACAAAAATAAGATTGATTATGCAGATCTATTTCCATATCTCTATTTCAAAATGAACATTGAGGGAATCCTTCCCAACCGACAAATCAAACATATTGTTATTGACGAAATGCAGGATTATTCGCTGTTGCACTTTTATGTGTTGGATCGTTTGTTTCCTTGCCAAAAAACAATTTGTGGAGATGTCAATCAAGATTTACTGACATCGGAAATGAATTTTTTGGAGCGACTACAAACCGTTGTTTCAAACAACCGTGTAGTCACATTCAATACCAGTTATCGGTCCAGCTATGAAATAATTAAATTTGCTAAACAATTTACGGCAAATAATGCACTTACTCCGATTGAACGTCATAATAAAGAAGTTGAGTTGAACTATATTGATCACCAACAGGAAAAACAAGAAAAGCTGACAAAAATAATAGAAAGATTTGAATCGTCAGCTCATAAAACCTGCGGCATCATTTGCCAAACTTGGGATGAAGTTGCTAAAATCGAAAAAAGCCTATCTTCTTATGAAGTCACTCGTTTTGGAAAGCAGTCTACAGCCATGACGGAAGGAATCATTGTCACGACGCCACAATATGCTAAAGGCTTGGAGTTCGACCAAGTTATCCTGACTGATATTAGGAAGGAACAATTATCATCAAAAAGCAATCTTTTGTATACAAGCTGTTCCAGAGCACTTCATGAATTAACGCTTTTTATTTTGAACGATGGGGGAGAAACGGATGAAAACATATAAAACGTCTGAGGTAGCAAAACTAGTGGGTTTTCATCCTAACACGATTCGACGCTATGAGGAATGGGAACTGATTCCTAAGCCTCAAAGAGCGAAAAATGGCTATAGAATTTACAATGAATATCATGTTGAATTGATAAGAACAGCAAAAGTTGCTTTTCAGGTCGAGGTGCTCCAATCTGGTTTAAGAGCAATGATGAGAGAGCTGATCAAAGCCTTGGCAAAATATGAATTTGCTTCAGCCACAGCATTGCTCCATGATTATGGATTGGCTATTGATCAAGAAATCGATGAGGCGAATGAAGCGATTCATATCGTTGAAGATATGATCAAAGGAACGACTGAAGAGGAAGACATTTCTTTAAAGCGGAGTGAAGCAGCTGAATACTTAGGCGTAACAACTGATGCGTTAAGAAACTGGGAGTTGAACGGCTTGTTATCGCTAAAGCGAAGTGAAAATGGGTATCGCATTTATGCAGCAGACGATCTAAAGCGATTAAAAATC
The DNA here is from genome assembly GCF_006491895.1 of Enterococcus sp. OL5. Taxonomy (NCBI): domain Bacteria; kingdom Bacillati; phylum Bacillota; class Bacilli; order Lactobacillales; family Enterococcaceae; genus Enterococcus; species Enterococcus sp. OL5. Next base: position 196,637 of record NZ_VHIL01000005.1, on the reverse strand, counting down.
ATTCGTATATTACGCGCAGCAAAATATTCATTAGAAGCCATTTTGCGCTTACTTCATTCGATCGATCATCAAGAAGAACATGAGGTAAGAGCTATTTTGAATAATCCTGAACCGTCAGAGGATATCATTTCTGTCTGTGATATGCTGATCCTCTCTTTAGAGAAGGCTAAAATGAATACAGCCGAACTAGCCAAATGTATCAATAATTTGAAAAAAGTTGCTGCAAAACGATTTGTTTAAAAATGACAAAGGAAATTTGTTTAAAAGGAGGAAATTCATTGAAAAAAGCCACTTGCTTATGCGGAAAAGTTTCTATCATTGTCAAAGATTTTCATTCGGAGATTAGTGCTTGTCATTGTTCCATGTGTCGAAAATGGGGGTCCGGACCGTTTCTTTCTGTTTCAGCAGGAAGCGGTGAAGACATCACCATCACTTCTGAGGAATCAGTTACAAGATACAAATCCTCTGATTGGGCAGAGAGAGGATTCTGCAGAAATTGTGGATCCAATCTATTTTACTATCTTATTCCTACAGATTCTTATGACATTCCCATTGATTTGTTTACTGATGAAAGTGAATCCTGCTTAAAATTAGAAATATACTACGATCAGAAGCCTCATTATTATGATTTCGCCAACGAAACCGATAAAAAAACAGAAGATGAAATTATGCTGGGGATACAAGAAAAATTTTTTGATTGAATAATCAGTATGTTGATAGATTAATGAAAAACACCGGCAAAAAAATAAAGATATTTATTTGAATTAGCAAGAAATAGAACCCATTTAGGTTTCCAATCGCTCACTCTTTCCTGAAATAAAAAAAGAAGCAAGACACTCTTTCTACGAAGTTGGGAAAATTTGACCGAAAGAAAAGTGGACTTCAAAAAAATAATTTTTCAAAAAGAGACTGAAGAGGCATTTTTGAAAGGAGGAATCAGAGGTGATAAAAGACCAGCACCGATCGATTATTATAGAATTTCCACTTAGAGGGGAATGGCAAGCACCTACTACACCAGTAAAGAAAATCCCTAGTCACGGTACTAATCGTATGGGATTAAGATTTGCGTTTGATTTTGTGCAAGTTGATTGGGAAAAGACAAGAAAGCCGTTTTACAATACTAGTTTTACTAGGTATTTTTTCTTTGGAGTACCGTTAGATAAATGCTATGGTTGGGGGAAACCGATTTTTGCGCCTTGTGATGGTGAGATCGTAACGATTAGAGATGGTATTCCAGAACGTGCTGTTGTGCATTGGATAGTGGATTCGGCAATTGCTATAAAAAATGCTAATTCTTTTAACGAGTATAATGACGACTTCAGTAAAATTGCTGGGAATTATCTGGTTTTAAAATGCCAAAATAATATCTATATGGCATTTGCACATTTACAAACGAATTCAATAAAAGGAGTAGTTGGTGATCGAATCAAAAAAGGAGAGAAACTAGGAAATGTTGGACATTCAGGTAACTCTACGTCCCCCCATTTACATTTTCAATTGATGGATAGCGCAGATATTGCTCAGTCGAATGGTTTGCCCTTTTTATTTGAAGAATATGAAGTCTATCGAAAGGGTGTTTGGGAATCAGTTTATAATCAGATACCAGCACATACAGATCGAATTCGCTTTTATAAAAAATGATTTCCTTAGAACATACTAGAAGATAGCGAGAAATAGTTATTATAGACAATCTAATATTGAGCGTAAAAATTTTGATGCGAGAGAACGTAACGATAGTAACATAATTGTTAAAATAGTCGCTTCAATCAAAGTAAATAGAGCAAGCGAGACTGTTACTTTGGGGATTATAAGAGAGGTGAATGATAAAATATGTTTTTTAAAGTTTAAAATGAAATACGAAGGATGAATCAATTCTGATTCTGTATCGACTCCCAAAAGTTAGACCAAAATCTAATTTATGAGGATGAGTTGTCAAGAAAAAACGAACACTTAGTTAAGAGAATAAGTGGATTTTTTTCAAGGGCTTTAGGAGATTGATAGCTCAATGCAGAGTGCATGAGTTTTGTGTTATAGTAAGTTTCAAACTATTTAAATATTGTTGCCATTTAAGCCTGATCAAACTCTCCAAATTGAGCGTCATTGGTCAATTCTCTTTTTATTGTTTTGTAAAAAGATTCCATTAAGGCATTATCATGAGGGAATCCTTTTCGGCCTATACTTGAGCGTGCTTCTTTTTTCTTAGAACCTATTGGATTTTCTTATTTGTTTATTGTGAGCCATGATTAGTGTGAATAATCAACCCTGGTTCAGACTGGTCTTTCCAATTGCTTGAGGAAAAGCATCCACAACTAATTGGTCTTTCATTCTAGGTGACATAGACCACCCAACAATTTTTTCTCGTACAGACAGCAATAAATACAGATAAATAGTACGTTCCTTCTTTCAGAGGGATGTAGGTAATGTATCCTAACCAAATTTTTTTCTGTTGTAATTCGAATCGCTTGCCTTTGAATAGTCTTATTTTAAAGAGCTCATAAGAGTCAACTCAGCTGTTGGTGTAGATTCAAGTAATTTAAGGTGAGGGTCTCTAGTAGCTTGAAGAGAGAGTAATTTTGCTTACTAGCAGTTCAGAAAGTATAATCTTCCTTTTTCTTTTTTTAAAATGCTATTGATTAATCACAAAAAAGATGATATGCTTCAAATGAAATCGATTTCGAAACATACACTAAGAGGATTGTTACTGATTGTGCAGGCAAGACCAAAAGTAAGCTTACTTTTTGGTGTTGTCTTTTTTGTTTTCTAAGGAGGTCAAACATGGAAATTATTCGAGTGCTTAACAATAATGCTGTATTGACCATTGATGATAATGGAGAAGACATTGTGGTATTGGGCAGTGGGGTCGCTTTCCAGAAAAAACGTGGAGATGTGATTGATTCGTCGAAGATAGAACGGATTTTTTACCAAGATGATCATGATATTATTGGCAAGCTGAAGCAAAGCTTTTTGGAGATTCCCGTTGAGTTTATTGAAATGTCAAAAGAGATTATTGCGGATGCAAAATTAGAATTGGGAAAAGAGTTTAATGATAATCTGTATATCTCACTACCAGATCATCTGCAGTTTACCGTCCGACGTTATCATGAAGGGTTGTTAATTCAGAATAAGCTGGTACTTGAAACAAAACGGATGTACAAAAAAGAGTTTGCTTTTTCAAGAAAAAAACTAAAGGTAATCAATGAAAGATTCAATGTAGAATTACCTGAGGACGAGGCAGCAACGATTGTTATGCATTTGATTAATGCAGAATTAAATAGTAATATGCATGAAACGATGCAGATGATCGAGATGGTTCAAAAAATATTATCCATCATCAAGTCGGAGATGGCTATCGAATTTGACGAGGATTCTTTAGATTACTATCGCTTGGTCACACACCTTAAATTTTTTTACCAACGCTTGTTTGGTTCAGAAGCTGAGGAAAGTCGAAGCAAAGATCGTCATCTTTTGGGACTGGTAAAGGATCGTTACAAGAAATCATTTAAGTGTGCTAAAAAGGTTAAGAAATACATTGAGAAATTCAGTGATACGTCGATTAGTGACGATGACTTACTTTATTTAACGATTCACATTGAAAGAGTGAAAACTGGATAATAGAAGCGATTAGAATTGTTACTCATCATGGAGGCAAGACCTAAGCTAAACTTTTGGTAGTTTGGTTTTGGTCTTTTTTTGTTCTTTAAAAAAGATTTCTGCCCAACTTTTCCCGATCTATCTAATACGAGAAGAAAAACAAGGTGATTTAGGGAGGAACAAGAACGGAGTAAATTTGTTGAACGATATACGGCTTGATGACAAATATATCAAAGTGAAAAAGGAGAGAGAAGGATGTCAAAGAATTACGATAAATTATCTGAAGAAATATTACAGAGTATCGGCGGTAAAGAAAATATTGACGAAATGTTTCATTGCGTCACAAGATTGCGCTTCTATCTAAAAGACTCGTCACTTGTTGACTTGGAAAAAATAAAACAACTAAACGGTGTAATCGGTGCTCAATATGCAACGGATCAACTACAGATTATTATCGGCAACGATGTAGCAGACGTCTACAAAACAATGGAAGAGCGACTTGGAAAAAGCTTTAACTCAGAAGAAGCTGGACGAAATAAAAAAGGTTTTCATATAAAAGGAATTTTTGAGACCCTTGCGGCAATCTTTTTGCCAGTTGTTCCCGTATTAGCAGGGACAGGAATGATTAAAGGATTAATTATTATTCTAACTACCTATACAAATGTAAAAGAGGATTCTGGAATCATGCAATTATTGACCATATCCTCAGATTGTGTGTTTTATTTCTTTCCGTTTCTGATCGCTTGGTCAGCCGCTAAACGGTTTAAAACGAATATTCCACTAGCTATGGCATTGGCAGGCTGCTTATTATATCCGATTATGACAGAAGGTTTAGCGAGTGGTGAACCAGGACTTGCTGTATTTGGCTTGACGGTTCCGTTCGTTAAATATGCTGGAAGTAGTATACCAATCATTTTAACTGTTTGGATATTGAGTTATATCCATCCATTGATTGATCAACTGATTCCTAAAGTTCTCAGACTCGTGTTCACACCTATGTTTGTAATGCTGATTATGACCCCCTTAGCCTTGATACTCCTCGCTCCATCAGCGAATTATATTAGCATGGGATTGGCGGCGATGGTGAAGGCATTGTTTGAATTTTCACCGATCGTTGCTGGATTAGTTGTAGGGGCAACGAGACCGTTGGTTGTCTTATCAGGGATGCATTTATCTTTAGGGCCACTTATGTTAGAGAATATTTCACGTTATGGTTATGACGTCATTTTACCGATTAATACGATGGGCACGTTGGCAATGGCTGGTGCCGCCTTAGGCACATGGTTTAAGGCGAAGGACTCGGAAATCAAAACTATTTCATTTTCCGCCTTTATTTCCGCCTTTATTGGAATTACAGAACCGGTGATTTATGGAGTCTTACTTAAATTTAGAAATGCTTTAATTGCTACGATGGTCGGCGGAGGGATCGCAGGCGCATTCGTTGCAACATTTAAGGGAACTTCTACCGCGTATGTGAATTCGAGTATTCTATCGTTGCCTGTATTTATGGGACCGGGATTTGTATTTGTTTGCATCGGAATGGCTTTGGCTGCCACAATTGCTTTTACACTTGTTCAAATTTTGGGTTTGCCAGAAGAAAAGATTCAGGTACAAGAAGCGGCTAAGAATCAAACCGATTATAGTGTTTATAGTCCATTGACAGGAAGGTTGATAGAACTAAAAGAAGTTGATGATGATGTATTTTCTAAAGGGTCAATGGGGAAAGGGATAGCCATTGAACCTACAAATAATCAAGTAGTGGCTCCTTTCGATGGAGAGGTTGTAATCATTTACCCGACAAAACATGCAATCGGTCTAAAATCGACAAATGGTGTAGAGTTGATCATCCATATAGGCTTAGATACTGCGAATCTTAAAGGTGAATTTTTCGATATTAAGGTGAAAGAGGCTCAAAAGATCAAACAAGGTGAAATCCTTGCTGAAGTGAATTTTTCAAAAATTAAGCAACAAGGATTTTCTATTGTAACACCGATTATTATTTCAAATACCAATCAGTTTCTCGATGTGATTCCAAATAAGGTACAAGGATCGATCAAGAATTCAAATAAACTATTGGAAATTATTCAGTAATGGAGGATAAAAAATGAGTAAAACAAAGTTTCCGGAAAATTTTATGTGGGGTGGCGCAACTGCTGCCAATCAATGTGAAGGCGCTTGGAATATCGACGGCAAAGGAATGACCATTGAAGATTGTCTTCCTTACAGAGAAGTTGGAGTCGCAGACTTCACTAAGCAATTTGCGTACTCAACAGAAGAACTAGAAAAAGCTCTGGTAGCTGGACCAGAAGAAAACTATCCTAAGCGTCGAGGAATCGACCATTATCATCATTATAAAGAGGATATTCGCTTATTTGCTGAAATGGGCTTTAAGATTTATCGCCTGTCAATTTGCTGGAGCAGAATTTATACCAATCCAGAGGATCCTACACCAAATGAAAAAGGCATTGAATTCTATGAGAATGTCTTCAAGGAACTAAAGAAATATGATATTGAACCATTAGTCACGTTGTCCCACTATGATCCTCCAATCGAGCTGATTACAAAGTATCGTGGCTGGTATTCAAGAGAAGTGATTGATCTGTTTGATAAATATGCTAAAACTTGTTTCGAGCGTTTTGGTAAGTATGTGAAGTATTGGCTGACTTTTAACGAAGTGGATGCGATGCTTCGTCACCCTGTGACAAGTGGTGGTTTGATTGAAGACCGATTTACTGACATGCCTTTTGAACAAGCCATTTATCAAGCGATGCATCATCAAATGATTGCCAGTGCCAAAGCAGTCAAAATCTGTAAAGAAATGTATCCTGACTCACAAATCGGTTGTATGATGACAAAATTATGCTTCTATCCCTATACCTGTAAACCAGAAGATAATTTAGCCACACAACAACGAATGCGATCAATCTATCGCTACGTGGATATCCAAGTGTTCGGTGAATATCCAAAATATTTATTGAAAGAAATCGAAAACAAGAACTTTGTTATCAATCAAGAACCTGAAGACGAAAAGATTCTAAGAGAGGGAACGGTTGATTTCGTTTCGTTTAGTTACTACATGACCTCATGTATGGCAGCTGATACTACAGGATTGGATATGGCGCCAGGAAATACAGTAAATGGCGTGAAAAATCCATATCTACCTTCAAGTGAATGGGGTTGGCAGACAGACCCTATAGGATTAAGAATTTCACTGGTTGACTTATACGACCGATATAGAAAACCTCTATTCATAGTGGAAAACGGATTAGGTGAAAAGGATGTTGTTTCTGAAGATGGCAAAATTCACGATGAATATCGAAAAGAATATCTTCGAGATCATGTTCAAGCCATGAGTGACGCAATCAACGAAGACGGGGTTGAGCTGTTAGGATATACGTGGTGGGGATGTATTGATATTGTTTCTGAATCCACACGGCAAATGTCAAAAAGATATGGATTTATTTACGTCGATGTCGATGACTATGGTAATGGAACATTCAAACGAATCAAGAAGGAAAGTTTTGCTTATTACAAACAAATAATTGAATTAAATGGGAGAAAACTTGATTTTTAAATGAATAAGAGTCAATCAATTGACAAATATTACAGACCAGTTCCATTAGTCACGAAAAATGGATCGCTCAGTAAAACATTGTTGATGGGGATCTGCATTTTGAAAAAACTAAAGAAGCAAAATTTAATTGTGAAGTAGTTCTATGAAGACTAAAAAACAGAATATATGAGAAAATGATGGAAATCTTCTTTATTTGGGAATGTAATAAAAAGTATATAACCTAGATTTAAACCACCTCCCTTAGATTTAAGCTAATTCATCCAATAAATAATATTTGCATTAATTAGATCTAATCATTAATTTATTCAATGATTAGATCTTTTTATTGAAATCTGCATGTTACCAATGAAAATACAAAGCTACTAAAAATTACTCCGTTATATATATTGTTACTATAAAATGCAAGCATCTATATCGATGACCGATCTAGTTTTATGTCTTAAAAACCTGCAAAAAAAATCAAGCGAGAAATTTGAAAAAGAGTTATCTAGATTGAAGGCATGATAAATTGAGCCATTGATACCCGCAGATTTCAATTTATGCTCAATAAGAGAATCTTTCCTTTTGCCATGTAAACATAGTACAGTTTTTCTTTTCCTAAAGTCTTAGAAAGAAACGCATAAACCTGATCATTTTCAGTAAAGCGTCCATTGCTTAAATCAGTAATTTATGCAAATGAGCCGATACTCGTTAGTGATTTCGCAAACTTTTTTTAAGTGTAGGTGCGGGTTATTGACTCCTAGATCAACACTGGTAAAAGCAGTTAAAGAGTTTCTTACAAAATTTTACAAATTTCACCAATTTCTGCCATGAGCTGTGGTACCAAAGAAGTTCCTACAACTTTCAACAATATAACCACAAGATAATCAGGCAATTGTGAAGGTGTCTGAGTCATCTGTGGGCGCAACTGCTCAATGGTCTTCAATAGAGCGCTTAAATGCTCGATTTATTGCCATCACGTTACTGCCACGAGTCGTTTCAGTCAATTTTTGAATGACATACTGGTCTTACGAGACCAGTTGTCCGAATCGAAAACGGATGAGGATGAACCGAAGAAATAATCTGTTTTGACGGATGTCAGCAAGAGGAATAGAATGAAAGTACCTTCAAGAGAAGGTGCTTTTTTTGAATAAAAAGAAAAATCTAAAATGACCGAAGGAACATTCACTGGTTGTTTAGTAGATGGTTTCAATCGATTGATGCGTGGCTTTCGATAGACTGAAGATAGGAGAGGATTTGCGCATGAAGGCGTTGTATTTTAATGAATTCGGTGATTCAACTGTTTTAACATATGGGGATTTGTCTGATCCCGTCATTCAAGAAAATGAGCTATTAATAGAAATGATGTATATTGGTTTGAATTATGCAGATATTTATCGAAGAAAGGGCAGCTATCATATTGAATCCCGAGACCCTCTTATTAATGGCTATGAAGGTGTAGGGAGGATTATTCAAAAAGGAAGATCAGTCTCTAAGTTTCAGCTAGGGGAAACGATTCTTTTTGTGGATGTTCCTTTTGCTAATGCAGAATTGGTGGCTGTTCCTGAGGAAAATGCCATCCGTATTCCATCTGGTATACCACCTGAATTAGCAGCCAGTATTGGCCTGCAAGGGTTGACAGCTGATTTTTTAGCTCATGATCTTGGCAACAATGTGAATAATAGTAAGGTCTTCGTCCATGGGATAAGTGGTGGCGTCGGACAAATTTTATCGCAACTATTAACCGCAGATGGCCTAGAAGTCTTCGGCGTCACTTCTTCGGAAGAAAAGCGACAACTGGCTTTACACCAAGGAGCAAAACAAGTCTTTTTAAGAAATACAGAATGGCAAGAAACCTATACTTCTTTCTTTGATACTGTTTATGATGGCATTGGACATACATTAGCCGAAAGTGTCGACTTGCTCAAAAATAGAGGGAAGGTTATCTTTTTTGGTATGGCCGGCGGAAATCCGCCAGCAATCGACTTTATTCCCTTGTTATCAAAATCAAAAAGTATTTTGACAGGGGATCTCTGGGATTACTTAACAAGTTTTCAAGAGCGGGAGAGAAGAAGCACCCGACTGTTTATTTACTTTAGCAAGAATCAAATTAAAATCAGTCAACCAACCATTTTTTCATTAGCTGACGGAAAAGCTGCCCATGATTATTTAGAATCTGGAAAAAGTATCGGGAAAATTTTGCTGCAACCATAAGAAAGTAAAAAAGCTAAATGACTTTATCATAAAAGATACACCGAATGTTTATCAATTCACTAAATCATTTTTTTTATATAATCGATACTTCTCTTATGATAAATCTTTAAGGATAAAAATAAATGTAAAATGAATAGAATATTGCAAGAATCTAATGTTTTCTATTTCTTCAGTGAGAATAAGATAAAACTTTGTGATAAACAGTACATTTAATTTGAAAACATTTAATTACAGCAGTAAGATAAATATATCAAATACTTAAGGAGTGATATCTATGACAAACTATGAAGAAAAGGAAGCAAAAGCATTGGTAAAGATTGCAGAGGTTCTTGATAAGTTAGATGAGAATTTAGCTGAATTAGACACACTAGATGCAGACGCAAAAAAACATAGTATGAAGAAATGGATCGTTGAGAAAAAAGCGATTCATGAAATCAAAAAGATCGCACACGAAGCCGGTAAGTATGAAAAGTACGATGAAAAAGCACTACAAAAAGAAATTGATGAAGTTGAGAAGTATATGTAATTGAACAAAAATAAGAAATTGTCACCATTATTCAGTAATTGAAATCTGAAATGATAAAAGCTTGATTTCAATTGAAGATTTAGATTTGACAATGATCTCACTAAGCCCATGCTCTTATGAGTGTGGGCTTGTTTGCTGTATATATGATTAACCACGCCAAGGTGAATAGGCATGAAAGATCATGTTCTACAACGACAAGATAAAACATTAGTTAAAGGGGGACGGGGAAAATCCAAAAACAAAGAAAGTCTGTTTTTTCGTTTTTTTCATCGACTTTCTCTATTTTTTTAGACAAGCTTTTCGCTTATTCTAAATTTATGAGCGGTATCATAGTAAACAGTTAACAAAACGTTTAGACCATCTGAAAAACATCTTTGCAGAAAATAGTGACGAGAGGTTTATGGCTGATAAGCAATTCGATTGTCTATTACAACATAGTAGAAAGTTCTTTATTGAAGATAAAATAATAAACTATATAGATGAAACGGGTGATTACATGGAAACAACATTTTTCATTTCGAAAAATACTTCTGTCACGTCAAAACAGTTGGAAAATGAAGTGATTGGACATGCTTGCGAGATCTTGCAACGTGACATATTAACCGTTGTGACAGATACGAGGAAGACAAATGCAATTGAATTGGTTTTACTTGATGAAAAAAATAAAACGGATGCGTATCAAATACTTTTAATATCGCCAGATAAAGTAAAAGTGTGTGCTGAAACACCGTTAGGATTAATGTATGGGATTCTTGAAATCTCTCATAAAGTTTTAGATGTTCAACCCTTTTGGTATTTCATGGATATTCCCCCAATAAAAAAGCCATTTATTGAATGGACAGATTTTGACTTAAAATTACCTGATTTTACAACGGACTATCGGGGCTGGTTCGTCAATGATGAGTTGCTGCTGGATCAATGGGAAGATAATGGTTCAAATGAATATGTCTGGGAACGTATTTATGAAACTTTGTTACGTTTAGGTGGAAATGTTATCATCCCGGGAACAGATAAGAACAGTCATAGATATCGACAAAGTGCACAAGCGATGGGGTTGATCTATACACATCATCATGCCGAGCCACTAGGCGCTGAGATGTTTGCTAGAAGGTATCCTGGTTTGAAGGCTTCATACGAGGAACATTTTGAGTTGTTTCAGGAATTATGGAAAAAAGCCTTACACGAGCAAAAAGGTACCAAGGTTATCTACACACTTGGTTTTCGCGGACAAGGGGATTGTCCTTTTTGGGCAGAAGATCTTGATCGACAGTGGTCAGCAGCGGAAAAAGCAGCAGTGATCAACGAAATCGTCCATCTGCAATATCATATGGTTAAAGAAGTCGATCCTCATGCAGTATGTTCAATGAACATTTATGGTGAGATAACGGAATTATTTAATCTTGGCTTACTTGAGCTTCCAGATGATGTGATTGAGATTTGGGCGGATAATGGTTATGGTAAAATGGTTTCTCGTAGACAAGGGAATCACGATCCACGAGATGAGGTGTTAACAAACACACCAAAACCAAATCATTCAAGAGGAATCTATTATCACGTTGCCTTTCATGATTTACAAGCATCTAATTTCTTGACGATCTTGCCTAATAGCCCAGAATTTGTTTCTAGAGAGTTAATGGCGGTTAGAGAAGTCAAGATGGATAAGTTTGTCTTAGTTAATACAGGCAACATAAAACCGCATATTTTGTTCTTACAAGAAATAGCGAATTTCTGGCGAGCAGATTATCAGTTACGAACCAATCAAGAGATAATTTCAGAGCATGTAACACAATACTATCAAAATCAGCAAGAAGAGATCCAAGCTGTCTATGAAGATTACTTTGAAGCGGTTATCCGCTATGGAACACATGAGGATCAAACCGCTGGTGATGAGTTTGCCTGGTATTTGATTCGAAAAATTATTCAATCCTGGCTCAAGCAAGAAACAAAAATTCCGAGGTTAGAATGGTTGACGGGTGATCGGAAAATCAAGGAGCAAGTCACAGAAATTTTCTCTATGGTAGGAGAAAAGATAATAGCCTGGGAGAATCTATTGCTGAGATGCCAGCAGATTACATTATCCCTTCAGGATAAACATGCACAAAATGCTCGCTTTTTTAATGATATTTACCTCTCAGTAGCCGTTCAATGCAAAACGTTAAAAACACTGCTCCATTTGTTAGACGCTTATCAGATGATTGATCAGGAAGAAATGGTCATTGTATTTGTAAAAGTTTTCGATGCGTTAGAAGAAATCCACCAACTAATTCAAATATTGAAGGAAAATCCTAGTGATACATGGTATGATTTTTATGAAAATGATGGCTATACCAACCTAACATTGACAAAAGAGATGATCAAAAGTCTGTTGTCTTACATTCGCATCATTGGCGATGGTCCAGATCAAGATCAGTGGGAGAGAAAATACATTATGGACTCCACTGAATCAAGAGTTATGTTGCTTTCAAATACAAAAAAAGCGTTGACGGATGAAAAGTTAGCAAGAAAAATCAGAGTAAGTTTAAGTGAAGAACTTAAAAAATATTAATTTGAGATGAAACACCTTTCAAAAGCAAGAGATTTATCCTAGCTTTTGAAGGGTGTTTTATCTAGTATACAAATTTTATTAGAATTCATTAGGCGTATCGTCCAACTCTAGCACCATGTTATACCAAGCAACACCTGCATGTTGTGATTCTGACAGTCCTTCTAGTTGATAGCCGTGCTTTTCGTAATATGGAATCAATGATTCTAAACAAGTTAATGTGATTCCTTTTCTATTTTGAAGACGACATTGTTGTTCAAGGGCTGACAGTAGCTTACTACCAATCTGGCAGTTTTTATAATCAGGAGCGACAGCCAAGCTAAGAATACTTTGGTAGCCACCAAAAAGTTGATTAGGACAAATACTTTCAAAGAGATCGTCAGAGAGATAACGTTTAGAAATAATGGGCCCTACAACGTAGCCGATCGGACAATCCTTTTCATTTACTGCCACAATAAAACTGTCACTAATTGTATGTATTCGATCCATCATCACTGGTCTAGATGCTGCTTCATCCGCTGTAAATCCTGCATTTTCTATCTGCATGATTTGATCAATATCATCTTCTTTTGGTGGTCTAAAGAAAACGTTCATTCAATCACTCCTATCCTATTTAGGATTAGTTTATCATATAATGATCCTATTAAAATCCGTCTTACGCGCTTCTATTTTATTTTTGCTTTTCTAACGTTTTTTACCATAAATGCGTTGACTTTTTCGCCAAATATTTGAGAAAAACCGAAAGATACATGGAAAAGTCGTTAATAAATTATTGTTCACAACTTTCTTTCAAACTCTTTCAATAAGCCTTAGGAATTTTATATGGAAAGATAATTAAAAAAAGATTGGAGAGCCTTAGTGGTAAATCAACTTTATGATTTATTCAAAAATGAAGCTTTCTTCTTGTACCAGGAGTAATGCCATATGTTTCTTTAAATTTTTGGTAAAAGAAATTAATATTCTCAAATCCGACTTGTTGCGAAATATCAACGATATCCATGTCGGTTGAAAGTAAAAAACGATCAGCTGCCAAGATACGTTGATTGATTACAAGTTTTTTGTAAGAATAGCCGGTGTGTTTTTTTAAAAGATTGGACAGATAATTGGGATTAAGGTTGAATTGTTCCGATAATTCTGTCAAAGTCACATTTGCATAATTTTTCTCAATGTATTTCAAAATTGGAACAATCGGGCTCTTTCGATATCGATCAGAATGATCCGTATAAGAGTCTTGATAGATATTCACAAGATCCGAAATGATCAAACTCAACAAACCTTCACAAATGTCGGTATATGCTGTTGAACGATCGAACCATTCGCATAACAACTCTTTAAAAAAGAACTGTAGACGTGTCCTTGTTTCTGAAGCAAAATGAATAAATCGATCATGTTTCATTCCATGAGTGATGGCTTCAATAAAGAATGAAGTCAAAACGCTGTCCGAGGAAAAACGGTTGAAGAAATTTGCAGTTAAATAGTACTTGGGAATAATCAAATTAATGAGGATATCATTTTCGCCAAGCGGTTCAATCTTGTGAACAGTGTTTGCATCCATCAGCAAAATTTGCCCTTCATACAGAAAATGTGGCTCATTGTTAATGATCTGCTGACATTTTCCAGCATACATATAATTAAACTCGATCCAATCATGGCAGTGAATCGGATAATTTTGAAAACGAGAATGCCGTTTTATAAAAAAAGGCTGTTCTTGCGTAATCATCTGTGAATCTGTCAGTTCCATGCAAAGAACTTCTTGACCATTGACAACTACTTTTTTATAGTCGGAATAATCAGGTTTCAAATTTCCGTTTCGATACGCCTTTTCATGATTAGAAACCTTACGGATCAGCCTGTCTAGGGATAAATGGTCCATCGTTGCGCTCCTTTTTTATCGATTTTAACAATCAAGAATCAAGTAGTCAAATATGTGTTTTTGTCAAAAACAAGTCAGGAATTGATATTCGCTTTCGCTAAAGAGTCTGTTATATTGATAACAAGTTGAAATTGAAGGCGCTATCAAATCAACAATAAATGATTGGAAGGAAATATTATGAAAGAAAAAATCACAGGTTATTTCGATAAATTAAGTCCTTTTTTTGACAAATTAGGCAACAATGCTTATTTAAAATCGATCTCCGGTGCGATGATGGGGACACTAGGTCCTATTTTGATTGGCTCGATCGCTGTTTTACTTCTAGTATTACCTAATAGTCTTCCAGCACTTTCATTTTTAGCTGGTTTCGCAAATGTTTTTAGCAAACTAAATCAAATAACTATTGGCTCAATGGCTGTTTATGTCGTGGTATTAATGGCTTATCATTTAGCGAAAAATCTACGTCCGACAGAAGATGGTATTTCTGCTGCTATTATCGCATTGCTTAGTTTCTTTATCATTACCCCTCTAGGTACAACGACGGATGAAGTCAGCGCAATTCCAGCTACTTGGCTAAGTGCACAAGGAGTATTTTCTGCAATGATCGTTGGTTTGGTAAGTGGAAGGGTATATATTTGGCTGAAAGACAAAGGTTGGACAATCAAAATGCCAGCAGGTGTACCTCCTATGGTAACAAAAGTGTTTGAATCAATTTTACCTACGGTTCTTATCAGTGTGCTCTTCATTGTACTAAATTCAATCTTTGAAGCAACCAGCTTTGGCAACATGCATCAGTTTGTTTACAGCATCATACAAGAACCGCTTCAAGGGATCGGAGGATCAATCAGTGCAGTCATTCTGATCTCACTGATTCAGCAGATTTTGTGGTTTTTTGGTATTCACGGAACAAATGTCGTTATGCCGATCGTTCAAGCCCTGTGGATGGCAATGGACGTTGAGAACTTAAACGCTGTTGCGGCAGGCCAAACACCGCCAAATATCACTGGCTATGCATTCTTTATGATCATAACTTGGAGCGGCATGGGCTTAGGATTAGCATTATTAATGCTGCGAGCGAAAAGCAAGCAGTATCGAGAAACGGGGAAAGTCGCCATTGTTCCAGCCCTTTTTGGAATCACTGAACCATTGATTTTTGGAACACCATTGGTATTAAACTTTAAATTAGCTGTACCATTCATTACCAATAACAGCATCGCTTTAATTTTGGCTTATGCATTGACACGCTTTGGACTTGTTGCTCGTTTTACAGGGGTAACTGCCATTTTCGGTTTACCAATTGGTTTCCATGCTGCTGTTCAAGGGAAACTGTCGATTATCATCTTACAGTTGTTCATTCAACTGATTTTGTCCCCGATACTATGGTATCCGTGGTTTCGAAAGCTGGATAAAGAAACCTATCAATTGGAACAAGCCGCATTGAAGGAGCAAGTGTAAACCCGAAAAAGAAAGCGGCTAGTGTCGCTTTCTTTTTTCTATGTGGCAATACAAAGAGAAAAGAGGAGCACAATGAAGTATACCAATCCGGTTATCAAAGGATTTCATCCTGATCCGAGTATTTGTTTCGATGGAAAATCCTACTATTTAGTCTGTTCAAGTTTCGAATATTTTCCTTGTCTGCCGATTTTTAAAAGCCAGGATCTACTCAATTGGCAATTTAAACAGTATGCGATTGATTGTCCAGATCATATCAATCTGAAAGAAATCAGCAACTCGATGGGACTTTTTGCCCCAACGATCCACTTCTTTGAGGAAACATATTTTCTGGTATGTACAAATGTCACTCAAGGGAATTTCATCTGCCATACGAAAAACATTGACCATGGCTGGTCTGATCCAATCTGGATCAATTGTCCTTTTGGGATCGATCCCTCGCTTTCATTTATTGAAGGCAGATTTTTCTTCCAACTCGCTGCATCAATGAATGGGAAAAACAGCATTCTACAATTTGAAATCGATCCTTACAGCGGGAAAATGTTGACAGATCCAATAGAAATCAGCCAAGGGTGCGGTGGACGCGACGCGGAAGCACCACATCTTTTCAAGAAAGACGAATGGTACTATCTTATATTGGCGGAAGGTGGCACAAGAGAAGGACATATGGTAACGATTCAAAGAAGTAAATCAATCAATGGGCCATATGAAGGAGCAAGTACGAATCCTATCCTCTCGAATAGAGATATCAAGTCGCCGCTTCAAGCCGTGGGGCATGCAGATTTCTTTCAAGATAAAGAAGGTTTTTGGTGGCTGACAGCTCTTGCGACTAGGCCCAAACGTCATTTTACCCTGCTTGGTCGTGAAACGATTCTATTACCTGTAGAGTGGATTGACGGTTGGCCAGTTGTCAACCAGACAGGGAACGCATCGGTTGAAGTTGAAACAGATCGTTTTTCAAAGAGCGTTAAGCAGCGGAATGAACTGCTACCTTTTCTCTGCAAGAAGTTGCAGAGTGTACGTTTGCCAATTGATTATACGTATGATACTGATTTGGTCATTGATAACTTACCGACCCGTTTAGGAACTTCTAAGGACGAGCCCATTGCCTTTTTGTCCTTAAGTCAAGCTGATACTGCCTGCTGCTTTAAAACGACATTGATGGTCGACGAATGTCAGGAGGGAACTTTTGGCATAGCAATCTATAAGGATGACCTGCATTTTTGCCAATTCGGATTGCGAAAAACAAAACACCAAACAGAGCTTTTTTCCAGCAAAATCATCTTCGATTTACATCTGCATCGATCCAATAATTTAAAAGATAGAAAGAGACTGACCCTGAAATTATCTGGAGACAGCAATAGCTACAATCTGCTGATTATAGATGAAACGAGTACTGTAGTGTTTAAAGATCAAATCGCTGTACGTCATTTTACAAACGAATGTTCTGACTCAAAATTTACCGGTGTCCAGTTAGGAGTCTTTGCAGAAGCAGCTACAGGAAAGACTCGCTTCATCACACCAGAACTAAGATATCAATAGAAAAAACTATGCGAGGAGTAATAATATGAAAAATCAAACACTGGCACAACTAGTCAACCAACTGACCTTAGACGAAAAAATCGGCCAATTGGTGCAGTTATCTGGAGAATTCTTTCACGGAAGCGATTTGTCTTTGGGTCCTCAGCAAAAACTTGGCATCGAACAACAAACCATCGATGTTGTCGGTTCGGTATTGAACGTCACAGGTGCCCAAGTAACTAGAAAGATTCAAACAGACTACTTAAGAAAAAGCCGACACAAAATCCCACTATTGTTCATGGCAGATATCATTTATGGATACCGAACAGTCTTCCCGATTCCTCTAGGATTGGGAGCAACATGGAATCCAGCATTGATTCAAAGCGCCTATCAAGCCGCAGCACAAGAAGCAAGAGCGGCTGGCGCACACGTAACATATGCACCAATGGTCGACTTAGTACGCGATGCTCGATGGGGGCGATGCTTGGAGTCGACAGGAGAGGATCCGCTGCTAAATGCTGATTTTGCGAAAGCAATGGTTGAAGGCATTCAGCAAGAAAAAGGGGGAACACTGCTCGGAATCGCTGCCTGTGTTAAACATTTTGCTGCTTATGGAGCAGCAGAAGGCGGACGCGATTATAATACAGTTGATATGAGTGAACGCAAACTGCGTCAAGACTACTTAAGCGGCTATAAAGCGGCTGTCGAGGCTGGATGCAAACTAGTCATGACTTCTTTTAACACGTATGATGGTATTCCCGCTGCTGCTAATCAATTTCTGATCAAACAAATTCTAAGAGAAGAATGGCAGTTTGACGGAGTCGTTATTTCGGATTATGCAGCTGTTCAAGAATTGATTCCTCATGGGATTGCTGCGGATAATCGAGAAGCGACCAAATTAGCGATCGAAGCAACAAATGACATCGATATGAAAACCCGCTGTTATGCGAAAGAGCTTCGTCCGCTGCTGGAAAGCGGTGCGATTGATCAGCGGTTGATCGATGACGCTGTGTATCGTGTCTTGAAACTTAAAGAGGATTTAGGGCTGTTTGAAGATCCTTTCCGTGGCAGTTCAGAAGAAGTAGAAGCTCAAATACTCTTATCCGAAGAGAACCGGAAACTTGCACGAAAAGTTGCCTCCGAAGCGATTGTTTTATTGCAGAATAAGCAAGAGGTACTTCCTCTTACTCCAAAAAAAGAGAAAATATTACTCGTTGGTCCCTATGGTGACAACCAAGCAATGATTGGTTTATGGGCAGTACACGGAAAAACAGAGGATGTCACAACATTAAAAACGGCGCTCCAAAATGCAGTTACGGAAAAGTATGTTCATTGCGAACCAGGTTGCCCGCTTTTAGAAGACGATTCTATACTCGGAGACTTTGGCTTTACTGCCAGCGGCTCCTCCATATCAGCTGCAGAGCAAGAGCTTTGGTTGGAACAAGCACTGAAAGCGGGAGCCGAGGCCGATGTGATTCTTTTTGCTATGGGGGAACACAGTTTGCAAAGTGGGGAAGCTGGCAGTCGAACGGACATTCATTTACCAGCTGTTCAAAGAGCTTTTATTAAAAAAATGACCGCTCTTGGTAAAAAAAATATCTTGATCAATTTCAGTGGTCGCCCACTGGTGTTAAAAGAAGAAACAAAACAAATGGATGCAATATTACAGGCATGGTTTCCTGGTACAGAAGGAGCACAAGCAATTGTTGACATACTTTTTGGGAAGGTCAATCCTTCTGGTCGTTTAAGTATGAGCTTCCCAGAAGATGTAGGGCAGCTGCCACTTTACTACAATCACTTCAATACTGGAAGACCATTGAACAGCAAGACACATACAGGACGTTTCGTTTCGAAGTATCTGGATTGCTCAAACGAGCCGCTCTTTCCATTTGGTTATGGGTTGAGTTTTGGGGAAGCATCATACCATTCGTTAAAATTGAGTGATTCAACCATGAATGAAACGTTGGAAGCTGAAATTACAATCCGCAACAATTCTGCTTACTGCAGATTGGAGACAGTCCAGCTTTATATCAGAGATCACGTTGGATCGGTAGTTAGGCCAGTGAAAGAATTAAAAAAATATAAAAAAATTCCGTTGTCTCCATACGAAGAAATAACCGTTTTGTTCACGATAACTAAAGAAGATCTTTTTTACTATCAAAAAGATCTGACTTTTGGCGTCGAACCTGGATTGTTTACTTTGTTTATTGGGAAAAATTCTGCAGAAGGTGAAGCAGTGACTTTCGAACTTCTATGAATATATGGTCATTTTCTGACACGAAACGCTTTCTGATCCTTTAACTACTTCTAACATTTCAAACAAAGTACTGTTTTCATTAGGTATTACCTTGTAAAAATATAGATCACGAGGAAAAATGAAAGATAAGACAGGGGAGAGCCGTAAAGCTACGCTTAATGTTTTAAGGCTTCTTATAATGTGCTGATTCTGTGAGAGAAAGGGAAAGGAAACCCTAAAAATCTTTTTTTGCCTTGCCTTAAAGTCCGCTTCAAGATTTATACTGGAACTACCATTTTTGATGGGAAAAGAAAGGAGCAATTCAATGAACAAATGGACAAAAGGACTTTTTCTGACAATGATTTTTCTAGCAGGATGCAGCAGTGATTCAATGAATGACGAGCCAGACATTGGTACAACGGAAACAAGTACTAGTGACACCGTTACGCAACAAATGAGAGAAGCAGGGATTGATGGGGAGGCCGATATTTTGATCGCCTACTTCACAAGACCAGAAAATTTAGAGTATGAACCAGCAGTCGAAGCAGTTTCTGGAAGTAGTTTTAATGTGATCGATAACACTTTAATAGGAGATGTCCAAGTCATAGCAGAGATGATCGCTGAACAGACAGGAGGTGAGTTATTTTCGATTCAAACAGAAGTAGGTTACCCTAACGTTTACGATGAACATACAGCTTTTGCCACTAGAGAGGTGGAAGAAGATGCCCGACCAACATTGATGACTGACGTTGCCCAAATGACTGAAGTGGATGTTCTCTTTATCGGCTTTTCCGTTTGGTGGAACCGTGCCCCAAGAGCCGTGTTAACATTTCTTGAAGCCTATGATCTTACGGATAAACAAATTATTCCTTTTGCAACCCATGGGGGAAGTGGACTGACCAATAGTCAAAATGAACTTCAAACGTTGTATCCAGCGTATGACTTTCTTGAAGGCTTTGCAGCAAGAGCGGGAAGTGTTGAAGACGCTGAACCCAATCTGTTGAATTGGCTCGATGAACTTGGGTACTAGGAACATTACGGTTTAATAGATATTTCTTGATCGGCTAATAGTCCATTATGTTTTAAAACCAAAAGAAACATAATGGTATTATGGTAAACCGGTGCGTTTGACTCATGAATCCTATGAGAACGAGAAAATAGTATTCCTTCAAGTCATTGTAAGAAGAATCATACCAAGATACTCATATAAACTATACCAAATGTCGCAAAAGTATATAGCTGATAAACCTGTTCGTTTGTGCGAACAATTTTTCATGTCAATCCATAAAACGATCCTCTTAAAATTCTGCAGTTTTATTCTTTTTTATTAGTATGATTCGCTGGAATAGCGATTCTTTGTTATTATTAGAAATGAATAGACCAAAAAGAAGGATGATTCTTTTCATTGCTAAGAGTTAAAATGTTGCAAAAAAGAGGAGGCGATTTAGTGGAATTTCGTTTATTAAAATATTTCTTCACGATTGCAGAGGAGGGAACGATCTCACAAGCCGCAGAAGTGCTCCACATCACCCAACCGACATTGAGCCGCCAATTAAAAGAATTAGAAGATGAATTAGGAACGGCTCTTTTCATTCGTGATAATCGTACAATGCTCTTAACGGAAGCCGGTCGTTTTTTAAAAAGTCGTGCCGAGGAGATATTGAGTCTAACGGATCAAACCATGCAAGAGTTTGAAGATCGTAAGAAACAGTTGTTTAGTGGTCATTTCACAATTGGCTGTGTCGAAGCAGATAATTCCGACACGCTTTCTTTGATGTTGGAAGAATTTATCAGTGACTATCCAGATGTCCGCTTTCATATTCACAGCGGTACAGGAGATGATATCAACGAGCGTTTGGAAAAAGGTTTATTGGATTTGGCGATTTTGATCGAACCCATCGAGATCGAGAAATACGAAAAAATCGTTCTACCAAGAAAAGAGACTTGGGGCATACTGACATCGGCTGATTCTTTTCTCGCCCATAAAGAGGAAATCACACCAGAAGATATCAAAGGGGTGCCATTGCTAGTGTCAAGGCGTCCGGAAGTGCAGCAAATGTTCAGCCAATGGTCAAAAATACCAATAGAAGAATTACCGATCGTTGGAACATATAACTTGATTTTCAATGTCTTTTCCTTAGTAGAAAACCATGTTGGATCGGCGTTGACCATCAGCGGAGCAGTCGGAGAACGGAGGGATGAAACGATCAAATTTTTGCCTTTAGTCCCTCAAATCGAAACCAGCTGTGTCCTGGTGTGGAAAAGAAATCGTGTGATGTCGCCTGTTGTGACGGCGTTCATTGCCCGCTTTCGTGATGAAGCTTTTGAATAATTGCATCCTAAAAGCCAAAAGAAGTGGAGTAATCCGTTTCTTTTTTCTTCCACCTCTCCCTATGCTTCATAAGCATAGGGACTTTTTATAGAAAGCATTATTCAAAGGCTCCGCTTTGCCTTACTATTAAATATACCAAGAAGAGAAACCAAGGAGGTGACAAAATGCCGGCAATACTTGTGTATTCACGAGCAGGAGAGAATCTTATTGAAGGGCAGCGAAAAAAGCTGATAGTGGGAAATACCCGGGTTCTAGCAGAGAAAATAGCAGATAAATTACAATGTCCGCTTTATTCTCTTGAACCGGCTTATCCTTACCCTCAAAGCTACCAAGCAATGGTCGAGCTAGCAAAAAAAGAAAAAGCGGCTAATGATTTCCCCCTCTATCAAGAGGTATCGGCAGCGTTTTTTAAAGAACGGGTTTTGTTTATCGGTTTTCCAAATTGGTGGGGCACATACCCGATGATCCTAGCGAGTTTTTTAAAAGATCATCGATTGGAAGGGAAGAGTATTTTTCCGTTTTGTACTCATGAAGGCTCAGGATTTGGCAACAGTCTAGAAGACTTTAAAAAGACTTGTCCTGAAGCAACTGTTTATCCTGGATTAGCTGTTCGTGGTTCAAGAGTAGCTAAAGCAGATATAGCTATTCGAAATTGGTTAAATCAGCATTTTATTAAAATAGATGAAGGAGTCGATCGATATGGTAAAGAAACAAACAGCAGGAAGAGATAACTTAAGCAAATTTGCGCCGAAATTTGCGCAACTGAATGATGATGTATTATTTGGTGAAGTTTGGTCACGTGAGGCAGAATTGGCTCCTCATACGAGAAGTTTATTGACGATATCTGCCTTGATTTCCGGTGGCAATTTTGAACAGTTGCCCGCCCATTTAACGATTGGCAAGGAGAACGGGATCACTGTAGAGGAAATTGCAGAAGTAATCACTCATCTGGCTTTCTATGTTGGCTGGCCTAAAGCTTGGTCTGCTTTTAACATCGCCAAAACGGTTTATCAAGAAAAGCTAGCTGAATTGGAGGAAAAATAAATGTCAGAACTCGATGCAGTAAAAGAAGCAGGAATCTTTTCACTGGGCAACACAAATGACGCCTATGCACAATATTTTAGCGGTCAGAGTTACTTGAATCCTTTAGTAGCTGATCCAGCGATTCCAGTCAACGTTGGCAATGTGACCTTTGAACCAGGTTGCCGCAACAATTGGCATCGGCATATCGATGGTGGGTATCAATTGTTGTTGGTGACTTCAGGAGAAGGCTGGTACCAAGAAGCAGGGAAGAAACCGCAAAAACTTACTGTTGGTGATGTCGTAGTCATCAAGGAAGGGGTCAAACATTGGCATGGTGCAGCGAAAAATAGTTGGTTTGCCCATGTAGCGATTACTGCTGGTGCTTCAGAATGGTTAGAAGCAGTCAGTGATGAAGAATATGATCAGTTGCCTGACGCATAAAGGAGGAAAAAGGGATGAATCGAATCAAAGGAAAAGTCGTGATCATTACGGGTGCATCAAGCGGAATTGGTGAAGCAACAGCGTTACTTTTAGCAGAAAAAGGTGCCAAATTGGTTTTAGCTGCTCGGCGGAAAGAGAAACTAGCGGAGATTGTTACAACAATACGTGAGAAAAATGGAGAGGCTGTCTATAAGGAAACCGATGTGACCAAACCAGCGGATAATCAAGCGCTGATCGACTATGCAAAAGAGATCTATGGGAAAATCGATGTGATTTTCTTAAATGCGGGCATTATGCCTAGTTCTCCTTTGTCTGCTTTAAAAACAGAGGAGTGGGATCAAATGATCGATATCAATATCAAAGGGGTATTGCATGGTCTAGCTGCTGTTCTGCCAGATTTTATTTCCCAAAAATCTGGACAGGTGATCGCAACCTCTTCCGTAGCCGGATTAAAAGCATATCCGAACGCAGCAGTTTATGGGGCTACAAAATGGGCTGTGCGTAATCTAATGGAAGTTCTGCGGATGGAGTCGGCACAAGAAGGAACAAACATTCGAACTGCCACCATCTATCCAGCAGCGATCAATACTGAATTATTAGACACGATCACAGATGAAACAGCAGCCAAAGGTATGAACGCATTATACAAAGAACATGGAATATCACCCGATCGAGTAGCCAATATCGTGGCTTTTGCAATCAACCAGCCAGATGATGTCAATGTGAATGAATTTACCGTCGGGCCAACCTCCCAACCTTGGTAAATACGTAGGAGAAAATAAGCTTCCACTTGCATAACCAATACGCGAGTGGAAGCTTATTTTTATTTAGCCAAGATAAAATTCAATCAACGTTTTTGCAATTAATTTCGTCATGGAATGACCTTTAATAAAGCTTGAAGCTAAATAAATCATCCGCGATAAGGGAAAGTCCGTTAGTGAATGCAGAACAAAAGATGCCTCATCTTCATAACCCCAATTAATTTTAGGAAAGAACGTGATTGCTAGTTCTTTCGCTTTAGCGGATTATTTTTCTCGGGATTGTACCAATGAGACTGAAAAAAGGCTCCACATGCTGTTGGCGATCATCGCTACGCTGGACGATACGTGCATTTTATACCGCAGTAATCAGGAAGTACTGGCTCTGGTTCAGCAACTCGCACAAAACGCCAATCAACAAGCGTTGCCGAACCCAGCATTTCAGGCACTAGCAGCCTTCTGTCAGTCAGAAAATGTATCTCCCGGAGGCAGTGCGGATCTGTTGGCTGCCAGCTTCTTTTTATTCTCCATCAATTCGATTTTACCCATAAAAGAAGGGAGACCGTTTATCAATAACTCTTTTCCTTAGAAGAAAGGCAACGATTCTTCTAAGGATTTTTTGTCTCATTTTTTTGCTCGTTTAAGAAAAATAAAATCTCTTGCTATTTGCATAGTTTAATGATTAGATAATTCTTAGGCACTACTGAAATGCTTCGTTGCTTCATTGCAACGAAAAAAAGGAGTTACAGATGAAATATTATAATGCTTTTCTTCAAAATCTTGTGTTGCGGCGCTGGACGGTCTTGTTTATGCTTGCGGGCATTCTTTTTTTGTTTCGCAGTATGATGACCATTCTTTTGCTGACCTTTATCTTTACGTATTTGATTTATCGGCTGGTTCTTTTGCTCCATCGAAAAAGCCGACTGCCCATCAAGCTTACGAGCATCCTGACTTACAGCTTGATTGTGTTCATTCTTTATTTAGTAGCAACAAATTATGTTCCCATCATCATCAAACAATCCGTCCAATTAGTCAATTCCGTTGCTGATTTCTACCAACGGACAGACTCCAATAATGAATTGATCGAATATGTCTTAAATTTATTGCAAACCAGTGAATATATTCAGAAATTACAAAGCGGCGTTTTAGTCGTGATCAATTATCTGTATAATTTCGGTGAACTGGCATTGACGGTGCTGATCTCATTTCTGCTTAGTTTCTTCTTTATGATCGATAACAAAAAAACCGTTGCGTTTTCTCAGCTGTTTTTGCAAGGGCGAGGGGCGTGGTTCTTTGAAGATGTTTACTATTTAGGAGCTAAGTTTACGCGGGCTTTCGGAAATGTGATTGAGACGCAGTTGGTGATCGCCTTAGTTAATACAGCAATCACTGTCTTCGCCTTAGCGGTGATGGGCTTTCCGCAACTATTGAGTTTGGCGTTGATGATTTTCTTTCTCAGCTTGATTCCTGTTGCTGGTGTGATCATCTCGTGTATTCCATTAACGTTTATTGCCTATTCTATCGGCGGATTTAATGATGTGATCTACATTTTACTGATCATTGTGTTTGTTCATGCGTTGGAATCCTATATCTTAAATCCCCGCTTGATGGCCAATAAAACAGAGATCCCGATGTTTTACACGTTTATTCTCCTGTATCTTAGCGAACATCTCTTTGGCTTGTGGGGCTTGATCATCGGGATCCCATTGTTCACTTTCTTTTTAGATTTAATGAATGTGAAAGAGATTCCGCGATTGCGTAAAAAATCCGATGACACCTTGCAGGACCAATTAAAATGATTGCTGTAAAGGATGGCAATTGATAGAAAAAACCATCTCTGCCGATGAAAGGCGAGATGGTTTTTTTATTTCGCCGCAATTTTTTTCGTAAAGGAGACAAAGCAGATTGCTGAAGAGGGGCTTTGAAACCTCCCTGTTGCTGAATACCCTAACGAGTGATAAAAGTGAACCAGCTTGGGTTCTTGCAGGATCGTATGTAAACGAATCGTATCTGTTTGTACGTTCCTTTCAATCAAGGTCATTGCTTGTCTACCGATCCCGCGGTTCTCGTAGGAGGGAAGAAGGGCGATGGAGGATAGCTTCGTCGTATGTTCCTGCTCAACCGTCAGTTTTAGGAAGCCCACGATTTTCTGAGAGGTCATGATTAAATAATAAGTTGTATTCGACGCAGAAAACTTTGCGTTTAGCTTCTCGAAACTTTGTAAATAGGGAGAAGTTTCTTTGTCTTGATAACGGAGAAAGAGTGGTTTGAAGGCCGCTTTTTGTATCAAGTAGATAGAAAGTAAATCGGAAAGCTTCGCTTCTTTAAGCTGAATGAGCATGCACACCTCCATAAAAAATCAGACATCATTTGTTGAAAGACATTGATTCGACATAGCAGATCCTGATGGAAAAGCCATCGAATAGCAGTCGTTCATTGGCTCGTTTCCGTTTTGATCCTTCCCTCAACCAGAGGTTCAAAAGCGAAGAGATCCGCAGGGCTTCGTGCCAACGGTGTTTTATTGAAAAAGATCATTTATCGATGTAACCAAGTCGTCATAGGTTTGACCGGTAGCGATTGCATAAACGGAAAGCAAAAAGACGAGGGCTGCTGCCAGCACGTAAAAAATTCGGAGGCGATAACCGTCACCTGTCCGGCGATTTTTTACAAAAGTAAAAATCGTCACAGCTAGATAAGCGAAGGTTAATAAACAAATAAGATACGTAATAATTTCTGGTGTCATGGGCGTTTTCCTTTCTTTTTCTATTTGTATAAAAATATACTCAATAAATATAATACAACCATTTCGAAACCGTCAAAGAAAGCGCTCAATTTTTGACACATAAAAACTGACTGAATGGTAGCCATTGGTCAGTTCTATTCAAAAACGATGGGGTATGATCTTAATTGTCTTTTTTTTTCTGCCTCTAGTAAGCTTCTTAGTTCATCAGCTAAAGCGATACAGGCAATACTATCTGTTAAGGACATCAAGGGATTTTCGAGTTGTCCTTGTGCAAGTGCGGTGTGAACTGCTTGAATCTCTGAATGGAAATCATCGATCTCGTACCCAATATCATAGATCGTGTCTTCTTGGTCAATCGTTACGGTAAAAGAAGCGGGGCGATGGAAGTTTGGGACCGTGATTTTCCCTTTTGTTCCTTGTAATTCCGCCACCGTCTCTTTTGTTTGGTCAAATCCGGTCTCAATCACTGCAACAAAGTCTTCACTGACAAAGCGTGCTTCAACGTAGGTATCGACCCCAGTTTCATACAGGCTGTAATCGATCAATTCGGCAGTTAAGTTTTCTGGTGAAAAATCTTGGATAAAGGCTAAGTTATAGATCCCCATATCCAATAAAGCACCTCCTTGCTTTGGCAGATAATGATAAGTACTGCCTTCGACTGGTAAATGGCGGCGGAAAGTAGTCGTGACACTTGTTAGCTCACCGATATAACCACCATCCACAAGTTCTTTTAGTTTGCGATATGCCGGAGTGAAGCGCGGTTTCATAGCTTCCATAAAGAAGACTTCGTGTGCTTGGGCTTGTTTTTGTACATCGCACATTTCTTGTGCAGTCAAGGTTGCTGGTTTTTCACATAAAACAGCTTTTTTCGCTTGAAAGGCTTTGATGATCCATTCATAGTGATACAAATGCGGCAAAGCAATATAAACGACATCGATAGCTGGATCATCTAATAGGTTTTGGTAGTCATCAAAGACAGCATCACACGGAAATTTTGCTTGAAACGCTTGCGCTTTTTCCATCGTACGACAAGCAACCCCATAAAGTTGGGCATCTTGAAAATTTTCTAAGCTTGCAGCAAAGCGATTGGCGATATTTCCGGCACCAATAATTCCCCAATTGATCATTTCATTTCCCTCTTTTCTTCAGTTGACGGGTATTCTGAGAGAATCCCTGATTCCAAAACAGTTTGTTTTTTTCTTAGTTCAGCAATATTTTTTTGGTATTCTTTGGCATACAGCAATGCGAACAGTGAATCTAAAATATACTCAAAGGCGACCTGCGAAGAAAAGGTACCGACTTTGAGGAAATCACGTTCATCATGAGAAGCGATGATCGCATGGGTCGCTAATGGGATGATTTTTGCATGGGCGTTGCCAGAGATCACGATCACTGGTACCCCGACATCACGAAAGTGCTGCATGATTTTTTCGTATTGCGTATTTTTCCCACGATAGGTAATAAACACGGCACAATCTTTTTTCGTGACGTTCGACGCATTCCACGCATCATCTCCATACTCATCAGCAACGATCAGATACTTATTGATCTTGACCAACTTATTTTGAAAACTTCTTGCCCGGATCTGAGAATCACCACGAGCAAATAAGAAAATCCGCTGCGCAGCTTCCAACGATTGTACCACTGCTTCCATCGTTTCCGGGGCGACCTGAGCATGGGTTTTGTGGATCGAGTTGATCGTTAGATCGGCCATTTTTTTCAAAATATCAGGTGTTTGATCCTTGGGCGAAAAGGGGAAATTCGCGTCAACAAAGGTTGGGTTGAACATCTGATTATGGGCAATTTCAGCCAGACCTAAGCGAAAACTTTTAAATCCTTCATACCCCATCTTTTTGGCTAGACGAATGACGGAAGAGTGGGATGTGTATGTATGCTTGGCGATGACTTCAATCGTCAACGAAGGCACATCATTGATATTTTGCAAAATATAATCGGCAATCCGTTTCTCCGTATTGGTCAATCCTTCTTGAAGCCGTAATTTATCTCCTAATAACATCAAACCACCTCTTTCTAATCATAGCCTAGGACAAAGAAAACCAAAAGCAAAAACTGTACCTTTTTGGCAATTTGGTAAAAATGTTCAGAACCACTCAGTAGTTTGTGAAAAAGTCTGGTCAAAAGCACCTGTTTTTGGCAAAAGACTTCCCATTTTGAAGAATTTCATCAATAATCAAGCTATCAATTTATAGGAGGCGTCACAATGTTAACTATCGCATATCTCGGAAATGGGAAAAGCACCAATCGCTACCATCTGCCTTTTTCAACCAAGCTACAGGATAAAATCAAAGTGAAGACGATCTATTCACCAAGCGGCAAGCTGACCTGGCCAACACTGGAAGGCGTTCATTACACCTCTGACTTAGAGGATATTTACCGTGATCCTGAAATTCAATTAGTTGTGGTCACGACCCCCAGTCATTTGCATTATAAATTAGGCAAGGATGTCTTGCTTCATGGGAAAAATGTCTTGATCGAAAAACCTTTTACGGAAACCTCGGCACAAGCAAAGGAATTGTTCGCACTGGCGCAGGAGAAAGGCTTGTTTGTGCAATGCTATCAAAATCGCCGCTTTGATTCTGATTTTTTGACCACGCAAAAAGTGATCGAAAGTGGCGTGCTCGGAGATCTCTTAGAAGTAGAGATGCATTATGATTATTTTCGTCCAGAGGTTCCACGGTCAGTGACCGAATTTTCACTGAATACTAGCTACTTATACGGACACGCTTGTCATACACTGGATCAA
This sequence comes from Enterococcus sp. OL5, assembly GCF_006491895.1. Classification (NCBI taxonomy): domain Bacteria; kingdom Bacillati; phylum Bacillota; class Bacilli; order Lactobacillales; family Enterococcaceae; genus Enterococcus; species Enterococcus sp. OL5. Next base: position 167,068 of record NZ_VHIL01000005.1, on the reverse strand, counting down.
GTGATCTCCTATTTTGGGCAACCTGACGATGTCCATTATGAGGTTCGGCAATTGCTTGGGAAAAATCGCATGAACGATTACTTCGATTTGGATCTGTTTTATGGTCGAATGAAAGTCTCAGTCAAATCTAGTTACTTCCGATTAAAAGAGCGGCCTAGTTTTGTCGTTTATGGCGAAAACGGCGTTTTTGTAAAACAAACGAAGGATCGACAAGAAGAGCATCTAAAACAGTTTTATCTCCCAGATCATGCAGATTTTGGGATCGATTTGCCAGAGCACTATGGCACACTAACTTATATGGATGCTAACGGTGACTACCATGAAGAAAAAGTCATCTCTGAAATTGGTGATTATAGCCGTGTGTATGAGGGCGTCTATGAAACGATCATCAATGGCAAAGAGAAAATCGTAAAAGACGAAGAAACAATTTTGCAAATCGAAATGCTAGAAACAGGCATCAATCAAGTGATCACTGAGTCATAAGGCAGAGTGATTACGGGGCTTTTGACAAACAAAGCGCCTGAAGGCATCAACTGACTCAACGTAAAGGAGGAGATACGAATCGAACCTTCAGAAATCCTGCAAGAAGAACAGCAGCTGCAGTTTGCTCATTTTGACAATGACCTCGCATTGCGGTTGGTAATTGCCATTGATCAGTACGTTAAAAGGAACTATCCGAAGCCGGTAGGGATCAAAGTTATTCATCATGGCTTGACGATCATTCGATTTTTAATGGCAGGGCGAAAAGAAAGCCCTTGGCTTGAAAGAAAAGAACGAACGGTACTAGAAAGCGGGCATAGTTCACTATATGTCTATACCCAAAAAGATAGAGATACACAATTCGCTAAATGGGCAGAAGACGAACACTATGCAATTTGTGGCGGTGGTTTTCCAATTATCGAAGACAGAAAAGTCACTGGTGCTATCTGTGTGTCAGGTTTGGCCCATTTCGAGGATCATAAAGTGATCACCGAGGTATTGAAACAAATGATCTAAGAAGATAGAAAAGGGGAAGCAAGATGAACTTAGCGATTTTAGGCGCAGGCATGATTGTCCATGATTTTTTGACGGTGGCGGGGGATGTCCCGCAGCTTGAACTGTCCGCTATTTTTGGGACAGAAAGTGATTTAGAGAAAATGAATCACTTAAAACAGCAATACGGGATTCAAACCGTCTACACAGAGTTAGGGGCATGTTTGGCGGATCCATCCGTTGACACCGTGTATGTCGCATTACCCAATCATTTGCATTATTCTTTTGCCAAAGAAGCGATCCTCGCTGGCAAACACGTCATTTGTGAAAAGCCATTTACGTTGCAGACACGAGAATTAGTAGAATTAACAGAATTGGCAGCTGCCCATGAGGTGCTTTTGATGGAAGCAATCACGAATCAGTACTTAGCCAACTATCAAGGAATCAAAGCGCAGCTTGAAACATTGGGAGAGCTGAAAGTGATTGAATGCAACTATTCGCAATATTCTTCTCGTTATGATTTATTCAAAGAGGGAACCGTTTTACCTGCATTTGACCCGAAAATGGGTGGTGGGGCATTGATGGATATCAATATCTATAATATTCATTTTGTCGTCGGGCTTTTAGGAAAACCCAAAAGTGTCCGCTATTTTGCTAATGTCGAACAGGGGATCGATACTTCTGGCATGCTGTTTTTAGACTATGAACAAACAAAAGTCGTTTGTATTGGCGCCAAAGATTCGACAGCGACGATTCGCTCAACGATCCAAGGGACGAAAGGATCGATCATCGTCAATGGGCCAACGAATATGCTTGCCAGCTATGACGTTGAACCGATCAACGGGGCAAAAAGCCATCAGGATCAAAGCGTTCACGGACATCGTATGTTTGAAGAATTTGCCTGTTTTGCACAAGCCATTCACGAAAATGATCAGGCCTTTGTCAAGGAACGCCTTGCCCATAGCAAGCTGGTGATGGAAGTAGTGGAAAAAGCATTGGCAGATGCCCAGATTATATTAGGATGATCGCATCAATGAGGAAAGACACCAGCTTCTTAGAAAAGTTGCTGGTGTCTTTGTTTGTTTTCTTATTTTTTCTTCTTTAAACTCAATAAGGTTAGTGGGATACCCAGGGTGAGATAGCCGACAATCGTCATCAAACAGACGACCAGCCAAAAGTTATCTACTGCTAGAAACGCAATCAGACCATAGGCCACCAGAATCGAGAGAAAATAAAAAAGAAAGAGCTGAAAAAAGCGTTTAAAACTCACAGTCATTCATTCTCCTTTGTTGTTAAACTGACTAGAAAAGTATACCATATCAAACGCAACTTCAAGGGATGATTGTGAACATTCGTAGGAGCCGCAAAAGGCGAATTGTTTTGTGGGCTGACCGTGATTCGCTATACTTGAAGGGAAGAGAAAGCGTAGGAATTTCTTTAGGAGAAGGAGGAGACAGATGAAAAAGGTGGATGTACTGATTATCGGAGCGGGTCCAGCTGGAACGGCTGCTGCCTACGGGTTAAAAGCCAAAGGAAGGACCGTGGCGATCGTTGAAGCCGATTTATGGGGTGGCACTTGTCCCAATCGCGGGTGTGATCCGAAAAAACTACTGATGCGAGGCGTAGAAGTCAAAACAGAGGCGAAACGTATGCATGGCAATGGTATTCAAGGGCAGGTATCCATTGATTGGCCGGCACTGATGGCGTTTAAGCGCTCGTATACTGATCGTGTGCCGGAGTCAACCAAACAAGGGTTACTAGCAGAGGGAATCACTACTTACTACGGACAAGCCGCTTTTCGTGATGCCCATACGGTCGTCGTGGACGCAGAAGAGATTCAAGCAGAAAAAATAATTATTGCGACAGGACAGCGTCCAGCCGTACTGCCAATCGTCGGCAAGGAGCATTTACAAAGCAGTACTGATTTTCTTTCCTTTGAAAAGATGCCAGCAACGATTGCTTTCATAGGTGCTGGGTATATTACCTTCGAATTGGCGATGATCGCTCAAGCAGCAGGTGCTGAAGTTCATGTAATTCATCATAATGACCAGCCACTAAAAGGATTTGATGCTGAATTGACCGCAGAAATGGTTCGCTCAATGCAGGATCAAGGTGTTTCGTTTCACTTTAACCAGAATACACAGCGAATCATGAAAGAACAAAACCACTATACAATTCAGACACAAGCAGTGTCTCTCACCGTAGAAGCAGTGATTGGTGCCACGGGACGCAGACCCAATAGCGATCATCTGCAACTGGAAAAGGCAGGGGTAGAAACGTCAAAACAAGGGATCGTAGTAAATGAGTTTTTGCAGACTAGTCAAAGACACATCTATGCCATCGGGGATGTGCTCGCGAAAAAGCAGCCCAAACTGACCCCTGTTGCCAGCTTTGAAGCCGCCTATCTTGTCGAGCATATAGATGACCAGAAAATGCCTATCCGTTATCCGCTGATCCCTACACTAGTTTTTGGTGCGGAAAAACTGGCAAGAATCGGGATCAGTGAGCAAGAAATTGCCGATAATGCCTCAGAATATCATAGCGAGGTGATGGATCTATCTTCTTGGTACACTTATCGACGAATCAATGATCAAGAGGCAAAAATCAAATTGGTTTATGACACATCTGATACCATCGTTGCTGTCACGATTTTTTCTGCATTGGCCGATGAGTTGATCAACCACTTTGTTTTTGTATTAGAAAATCAGCTATCGAAAGAAGCGATTGCCAAGATGATTTTCGCGTATCCAACACCTGCTAGTGATTTGTCCTATTTTCTATAAATAAATAAACAAGCCTGCGCTAGTTTCCGCTAGCACAGGCTCTAAATTATTATGTCCGTATTGACTATAGTCTGCCAACCTTAAATGAACCTTAAAGTTGGTCTGAGGATTATTTAAGAAACGGGTTTGTTTCCTAGTAAAAGTAAATTTTCAGGCTCTCTTTGAAAGGCGGCGTACCGCAATGATTAGTACGATCGATGACAAGAAGAGTCCGATCAAATAGATGATGAAAATAAAATCCGGCTCATAATGCCGATAATTGAATATTTTTATCATAAAAAAGAGAAACGGGATCGCTGCAATAAGGGTTGAAACGAAACGTTTCCGCCATTGTATGAAAAACGATCCAATCACTAGAAAAAGACAAAATGGGACCCAGAAGATCAGATGTCCGATAAGTTCGATTTTTCACACCTCCTAGCAAGTAAAATCATCATAACGTTTCTTCATAAAAAGCAAGCGTGAATGAAAAAATAATCCCATTAGGCATGTATGAAATTATGAGTGGAGTCTTCTGAAAAGTTCACAAGAAATCTGAGAATTTCAAAAGGAAATGAAAATCGAGCGATTAGGAATGTCCCAATAGGCCGAGAAAAAAGCACCTCTTGCAGGATTCAAGTGAAAATGAATGCTGCAAGAGGTGCTTTTTCGTAGAAAATCTGGTGCTTTATTCAATTGATAGCAAAGAAATGATTAGGAAGGAACGGCAGTCTTTTTTTATGGCAAGATGTTCTTACTATAAAAAAGGGAAATGACCATACCTATGTCCAATAGATCCTTATAATAAAATCCTTTCAGTGGCCCAAAGTGTAAGAAAAATCCGAGAATCATTAATACAAACAGCAGCAGGAAGAGCAGGTTGAAAATGGTCATTAAGCGAAAACTGAAATGCCAATTACTCAAGAAATACTGATATTTCGCTGCTCGGTAAATTTTGTTTTGAATTGGAATTTTCTTGAGTGCAGGAATGGATTCATGATAGGACGTAAATAACTCGTAGTCTTTTTTTGTCAGCACTTCTGAGAATATGTTCGTCCCCGCTTGAAAGTCGAAATAGCCCCAATGGAATTGCTCTTTATCATCTGGCGATTCATGCTTCATCAGCTTTCTTGGCTTGATGGTGAAGGCTTTGATGGTCTCATAGGGGTAACTGAAATAGGTGTTGCTTTCTAGATAGTCGATGATGACCAAAAAAAGCATTCGGGTCTCTGTGAAAACCAACAAACGATTGCCACGGGTGTCATGAAAGATGTCACGGTATGCTTTTGCTTTTTCGGTTGTTGCATAGGCATAGGCGCCAAGCCCTTGATTGGCGAAGGCGAGGTTTCCATCTGGCGTCAAGGGCAGATAGCCAAGAATCGTTTCGTCTTTTGCTAAAAGCGTCCGAAGCTCCTCTAATAGATCTTGCAAGAAAACATATTGTTTGGACAGCTCGAAGGTTGTTGCTTTTTCTTGTTCAGATACTTTTGTTAGTGGTTTATTTTCATTTAAAACTAACTGTTTAAAATCCATCGATAGTCATCCTTTCTTTTAAGCGTTTGCGGCCACGGGAAAGACGATTGTAAATTGCTGAGATATTTAAGTCCGTCTGTTCTGCGATGGTTTCGGGTGATTCCTGATAAAAATAGTAGAGCAGAAAGATCCTTTGATCGAGGGCTTCAAGGTCTTCAATAAAGCCCAAAAAGTTTTCCTTTGTCAAAGGTGAATCTTCGATCGCTAGTTCCTGCTCATCAACCGGCTTTTCTTCCAGCGAGCGATTGTTCAGCTTCCGCTTGTGGTCAATCGCACGACTGCGACTAATCAAAAGCAGCCACGTAATCAAACGACTTCTTTCTGGTTGGTACGCAGCAATCTTTTGCCAAACCTCGTAAAAAACTTCGTTCGCTACATCTTGTCGCTCGCTCACTTCATGCGGTTGCGATAGGACACTATGAATCGTCCTCAGCATGCTATCACCATAAACCGCTAACAGTTCTTCTAAGCCGGCATAGTCTTTCTTTTTGATTCGTTCAATGATTTCTTCATCCTGCACTTTTTTCACCCCTTCACACTATATACGAAGAATTTTTGCCTTTTCTATCAGAAAAAGAAAAAAACCTCTGTTAACGAGGTTTATGTTCTTTGGCTATAAGATCTGTTGCCAAGCGCTGTGCTAAATACTCCCAAAGAATGCCGCCAAAAAAAGCACCAATCAGATAAAGAGTGACTGCTTGCAGCTCCACTGGATTATTTGCTAACCAGAAAGAAAACAGCGAGCCGATGATGAATAGGTAGCTGCCAAAAAGCACTTGCCGCCACGAGCGTTTTTTAACAAACTTGCTAATGAGAAAGGTTGAAAGGATCATCAAGAGAATTTGGATGAATGCCAGCGAAGGCAGAAGTTCAAAGTTAGAAACAACCATTTCCCAAAATTGTTGAATCAAGAAAAAAAAGGCAAAGAGAATCAGCCCGCGTGAGAATATACTAAGCCGTAAGGAAGATATTTTTTTTCGCATTGGTTTGCTCCTTGAAAGGTTTTCTTTATTATAGCAAATTTTTAGTTAAATAATGTAAAAAGATGAACGAGAAAGTCTGCAAAAAAACTTCTCCTACATGTGCCTACTTTTAGTATACTTGAAAGAAACGAGTGGATGGACTCGATACATGAGGAGGATTTCATGCTAACGATTCTTTTTGCACTTGCCAAATGGTCCTCAGAAAGCGATGCAGGAGTTTGAACACTTTTTAGAAAAAAACAGTTTTCCTACTAAAAAAAGAGCGATTATCATTGAGATAATCACTCTTTTTTTAATAGAGATCTAATAGCATCAGCAAACCCGGGACCCACGTAGTGAAGATACCGCAAGCGATCGCAAAATAATGAATCTTACGACCAAAGTTTACCTTCACGATTGTGTCTAAAAAGCCGCAAAACCATAATGCTCCCCATGTTAACCAAATCAGTGCAAAAAGGGGATCTTGCTCCCATCGCCAAGAAACCCAGGCAAAAGGCAAGGTATTGATGGCTACGAATAGCGCAAAAATCCCATAAATACGTAGATCTAAATCAAAGAGGTAAATGATCCCTACCAACAAATACGTGAATGCAAAGAGAAAGCCAGTGCCTGCTTCATAATAAGCGCCTTGAAGCATATAGACTAGATTGATAATAAAAGATAACGAACCTGTAAAAAGATTGATTAAAGCAAGTGAGCGATAGTCAATGTGAAGCAAGCTGCCCCAACCATTGATTATCAAGGTGATTCCTACGAAAAATAAGCCAATTCCTAACATAAAATCCTCCTTTAATTAAATTTAGAATAACAAATTCTAAGAAAAAATAATAGCTCTATTTGCTTTTGTGTCAATAAAAATAAAAATAATCGGTAAATCTGCTATTATTTGCTGTTAAATTTGATAAAATCAATAGCAAAGAGTGTTGCTTGCCGATGCTTTTCTCGATAAGGGGAAAATTTCAGCGTATAATAAGAACTTTTACTCGTTGAAAGAATGGGAAAAGAGACAGCATCAATAGATTTTCAGTGTATTGATCGGACAAAAAGCAGACGAAGCAGTAGTTTATCAGTTTTTACAAATTTGCAGCAGCGAGGACTGCTTCGTGGAAAGGAGGAATTATGCCGAGAAAAGACCGAATTTTACTTTTTATTGACGACTATATGCAAGAACAGGGTTGTGCACCTACCATACGGGAAATCTGTGCCAATGAAGAGATAAAAACAACTTCTTTGGTTTATCGTCATTTATTGCGTCTTGAAAAAAGAGGCCTGATTTACCGAGCTTACCGTTATAAGTCACGCTCGGTACGTTTTACAGATGAAGGGAAGGCCTATGTCAAAGCGTTGCGGCAAGCGCAAGGCAATGAAGAATAAATAAACACCAAAATAAAAAAGCCTAAGGCTTTTTTATTTTGGTGCACGGTAGCCGGCAGCTTCCGCTTCAGCGATCGTTTTGAACCATTCTTTCGGGTTGGTAGTATCCTCGTAGTATTTAGATCCTGGCAAATGATAGATGCCACTTTTTGACCCTTTAATTAAACCGTTGCCTTGTTCATCGACATATTGTTTCTGTTTCTTATCCGCTTCATTGCTTTTATTGCCGGCAGAAGTCGAAGCTGTGGTTTTTTCACTACTTGAAGCATCCTTCTCCGATTGTGGCATTTCTTCGCTTGAAATCTCGCTGGTACCATCCGCATAGTTGATCGTGACGCCATCTTGGATGTTAAAGATATAGCAGTTAAATTGGATCGTGTCATCACCAATGGATTTTGCTTGCATCTGGACACCACGAGCAACCAGTTCGTCTTCGCGATAGATCGGAGTGACGGAATATCGGACATAATGCTTTTTATCTTGCTTGAGATAATAGTTGATATCCATTTCTAAGCGCAACATCTCGGGATTGTTCAACTGACTAGTCCCCGTGATCAGATTCTTCCAGTTTGCATTTTCGCCAGCTAAAGCAAACCCAATCAAATGGGTCCGATTATATAAATATTTTCCATTGGGGAGTTGCTTATTACGCCAGCCCGTTGGTTTCACACTAGAGATATCGCCACGCTTTTCCGTTGGCATCAAGGATTGATTCAACATTGCTTCAGCAGAGGTCGCACGATTGAGGTGGTCAAGGTCGCCGTATACTTCCCAGGCACCATTTTGAAGTGAAAGATCATCTTCTGAAAACTCAGGAATGTTCTGATTGACTTCAATCGTTTGGGTGCCTTGGTACGTTAAATGTGCCAGTTCATCTGCACGAATATCCTTAGCAGAAGTGGCAGTCACCTCTGATGATGGTGTGTTATGGTTTGGGAATGAGCTCATTATTTTGTAGGAATCCAAAGCCAACTGCTGCGAGTGTGAGAAGCGCAGTGACCGATCCGATAAATGTTTTTTTCTTTGCCATCTTTTTGCCTCTCTTTTCATTGATGTATAGTTAGCATAAACGGGGAGTAAAAAAACTGCAACCCATTCATCATACCATTTGCATGGAGCGTTTGACAGAGCTTTCCTGCTGCTTTTGTTTTTACTCTTGATTGTTTCCAATCAACGCTCCTTACAAAGGGAATATATTAGAATAAAATTTTTCGTCTGCAAGCCATATTTTTCATGTTTTAAAAAAACTATGTGATATAATGAGTAAAGTTGCTGCTCTATCCCTTTGGTGCTTGTTTTAATAACAGGTATCTCCAGCTGCGGAACGAAATTTCAGCTGTCTAGCAGACAACCTTCAAACGAAAGAAATCCGGACAATTTTCTGAACGATTTCCTTTCTTTCTTTGGGCAAAATTATAGGAGAAGGAGTGTATCCCATGAACCAGCAAGAAACTATCTTACATTATTTAAATAAGAAAGACTCTGAAAAATTAAAAAAACTCGTATCAGGAATGGAAGAGCTGCCGCTGTTACAATTATTCAGTAATTTATCCGCGGATGAAAAAGTGATCGTTTTCCGACTATTACCGAAAGATAAAGCCCTTATCCTATTTGAAGATTTGACACCAGCCACACAACAACACTTGTTACGCTCTTTCACCGATGAGCGAGCAACCGAATTTGTAAACGAAATGGCCCCCGATGTCCGTGTAAGGCTCTTGGATGAGCTGCCAGCCACCGTCACGCAAAAACTTTTACAATCGTTGGCCCCCGATGAACGAGCCGCGACAAACCTCTTATTAGGATATGAAGCTGAGACTGCTGGCCGTTTAATGACACCGGAATTCATCACACTAAAGAAAGACATGACAGTCAATCAAGCGTTAGAAAAAGTGCGGATGCAAGCCAAAGAAAAAGAAACGATTTATACGCTCTATGTGACCGACCAAACGAAAACCTTAGAAGGGGTCTTGTCATTGAAAGATCTCTTGATGGCACAAGGGGAGCAACTCATCAGTGAAATCATGTCACGAAAAGTAATCTATGTGACTACTGACACGGACCAAGAAGAAGCGGCACGTTTGCTAAATGAACTAGATATCATTGCGCTACCAGTCGTAGACAAGGAATCACGAATCGTTGGGATCATCACTGTCGATGACGCCATCGATGTCATCGAGCAAGAAACGACGGAAGACATGTTTAATGCCGCAGGTTTAGTCGATGTTGCTTCTAATGAAGCAGACCGTAGTAATGTTCTGATCAACGGCAGCCTTTGGCAAATTTGGAAAGTCCGATTGCCGTTTTTAGTGATCACTTTGGTTGCTGGTCTTTTAGCTGGGGTAGTCATTGATGAATTTGAACAAACATTGGAATCGGTGGCAGCTGTTGCAATCTTTATTCCTTTGATCATGGATATGGGGGGGAACGTTGGAACACAGTCCTCAACTGTTTTTGTTCGCGGGATGTCATTAGGGCATATTGATCTTTCGACCTTCACCCGCCATTTCTTTAAAGAGGTTTGGATTGGCTTGAGTTTAGGTTTGATCGTAGGGATCATCTCCGGCACCGCCGCTTCACTATGGCAAGGGATCCCAATGTTAGGTGTGGCTGTTGGTGTTTCGTTAGTTTTTGCCATGACCTTAGCCGCAGCACTTGGTTTCTTAGTTCCGTTTGTACTTATTAAACTGAACATCGACCAAGCAGCCGGTTCGGCACCCATTATTACCTCAATCAAAGATATTGCCGGCTTGTTTATCTACTTTATTTCTGTAAATGCTCTCTTGGGACATTTACTTTAGCCATCCGTCCGTTCCGATGGTATAATAAAGCGACATCACATGATGAGCACAAAATAGAAAGGGGAAATGTCTTATGACAAATCAAATGAAGCAACATCAACTCGGAGGTTTCTCTTTTTAAGTGCGGCCTCCTAACTAACTGGAGGGAAATCATGGAAAAACAAGGAATTGTGGTCTTTCAGGCCAAAGATATCGCAAAAGTCCGCTTGACTACAGGAGAAGAATGTTTAGCAACAGTTACAGGAAAATTTCGCCAGCAGGCACTAGCACCCAAGGATTATCCTATTGTTGGTGATTTTGTACAAGGGCAGGTGTATGATCAAGATCATTTCTTGATTGATGCTTTGCTCCCACGAAAGAGTTTTTTACAAAGAAAAGTAGCCGGAAATCGGACGGATGAACAAGGGATCGCGGCGAATATCGACACGGTTTTTATTGCAACTAGCGCCAATGAAGAATTCAATTTCGCTCGGTTAGAGCGCTTTGTCACGATCGCTTGGGACAGCGGGGCTAATCCGGTGATTCTCTTGACCAAAGCCGATCAAGTCACATCTGGTGAAAAAGCAGAGCTACTGCAAGCATTAAACGATGCATTTGGTGTGAAAACATTTGCTACGTCCATTTTTGAACCAAACGAATTGCTGATGGAAACGTATTTTTCTGACGGACAGATCAGCGCATTTATCGGTTCATCTGGGGTCGGGAAGTCCAGCTTATTAAATCAGCTTATGGCGCAAGACGTTCAAAAAACCAATGACATACGAGAGGATAGTCGAGGACGACACACGACGACGAGTCGTCAGTTATTCACTTTGCCCTCTGGCGCAATGATCATCGATACTCCTGGTATGCGGGAAGTTGGCATCAGTACCGTCCGCTCAGCTTCGATCGACCAATCCTTTGAAGCGATCAGCCAGTATGCTGAAGGTTGTTTCTTCCGAGACTGTCGTCATGAAACAGAACCGAAGTGCGCGGTCAAAGCAGCCATTGCTGCCGGTGAGCTTTCAGAAGACGCCTTCGCCCGCTATCGTAAAATGGAAAAAGAGCTGGCGTATTTGAAGCGAAAAGAACAGATCAAAGAATTGAAAAAGTAACAATGAGCACTCCTTTCATTTAGGAGTGCTTTTTTGTGCGTTTCAAGAGAGTCTGGTTAAGTGGAGAAGAGGAGAGCCATAGACAATGTCCTTATGTTTTCACGAAAAAGTCGGCCAATTCCAAAGGGCACTACATGCTAAGTAGTTGAACTAAGCTAAGGTTGCCTAGCTGGTTACAAGCTGTCGTCAAGAAGCGCAGCATAAAAAACACAGCGGGGTGATTTCCCACTGTGTTCTGAGCAATGATTTGCCCCTGCCAAGGTACTTTCCAGTATAAAGGGTCGATCTGCAAATGACAACTTGAAAAAAGAGGGGGTCATTCGACAGAGCGCAAAATTTTCGTCATGGCTTTTCCTTTCGCCAGTTCATCAATTAGTTTATCTAGATAACGAATTTCTTGAACTATTGGCTCTTCGATCTCTTCTACCCGAATCCCACAAATGACACCAGTGATCTGTTTTCGCGCTGGATTGAGCTGTGGGGCTTGACTAAAAAAGGTTTCAAAAGAAAGCTCCTCATTCATCTGTTGCAGCGTTTCTTGGTCATAACCAGTTAGCCACGTAATAATCTGATCCACTTCTTCTTTTGTTCGATTTTTCCGCTCTGCTTTGGCAATATATAGGGGATAGACTTTCGCGAAACTCATTTGGGTGATCTTTTGATTTTTCATGATATGCTCCTTTAGTCTTTACACAAAGTATACGTTATTTTCTTCGTTTTGCCGAGATTTTCGACACTTGTTGTGTGCCCAAAATAGGCGAGGGGACTAAAGAATGATCTTTTCTTCTTGTTCACGAAACCCTAGTACTTTTTGACGTGACTCGCCATCCCAATAGAGCAAGTCCAAATTCTTATGCAGCATTAGCTGTGTATATAATTCTTTCAGCGTCAGAGCAGGCTTTTTTGGTTCGAAAAATAAAATCAATTGGTTATGGCTATCTTGAGCGATCGTCGTAAAAGGAATCAGGTTTTCTTTGTACGTTAAATAAATTCCTTGGTAATCCGCTGCACTCGATGACGTTGTCAGTGCTGTTAAGAGGTCTCTTGCTCTCATAATGAACCCGCCTTTACTGTTTTTTGTCGATAGGCATCGATATCCAACATGATTTTTGTTTTGCCGTACACCGTATACTTTTGCACCACGAATTGGTGGCGCTTATTCCAATAGCCACCTACAGTTAGAAACATGCCGTCATCAACATCCCCTAAAAAGTTCAAACTGTGTTTCGCAATCAAACAGTTGGTGGTACCTAGTGTAAAGCGGACCAAAGGGGAGGGGGCAAAGGAAACGATCCTTATTTTTGAGACAGTGCCTTTTTGTGTTTGCATCAGGTGTTCCTCCTTTAGTAAGTAGTAAAAAGCGGCATCATTCGTTGAGATCAAACCATTTTTTCTCTTCATAAAAAGCGACATGACGAATCTCATCATAATGGATTTTTTCTGTTGTTTCTCCCGTCAAGTAAATACCTAATGGATCATAACCACTGATTTTCCCGATAATATCTGGAGGATAGCCGCCTTCTTCATTGACTTCTTCTCGTTGGATCGCCACAGTTAGGTTCTTTTTCATGGCTTCAAATAAACACTGATTGATTTCTTCCGTTGTGAGTGACGGCTTAGGTGGACAATCAAATTTACGTGTCGGCTCTTCTTCAATTTCAGTTGTATGCTCAGATAAAAAGAATCCTTGCCACTTTAGCTTTTTTCGATCTTCATATGGTTGCAGCATACCCATAGCAATCACCTCTTATCTATATAATACAAACATACGTTCTCATTTGTAAAGCGAACAGATTTTTAAATTTCTGATTCTTCTATGGAACCCTTGCAAAGCCCAGCAGATAAGGAAGTAAAGGTAGGTCGTTTTTTTATACTATATCTGCTATAATTCACTCGAATGCAACAATCAACTTTTAAGAAAAGCAGCTGGGGAGAAGGGAATATGATGTCTGGATTAGTGGTGGTCATACTTACAATATACCTTGCAAGTAGACAGGATAAAGAACAGTGGCTCTTTGATCGCAAGCGATTGACTATTCTGGCGCTTATGTTTGTGATCGTCGGCATAAGTTGGGGCTTAAATGACAAAATAATGAAGGATCCTCGGAACCAAAATATCAGCAGCGATTTACTGCTTAATTATTCGTTCCCCTTATTGATATGTATGCTAGGTTTATTTATCAAAGAAATCCCACGGTGGGGACGGATCGTGACTTTGTCATTTGGCTTTATGATTTTCGGGTATTTAGCTCTGCACTATTTGATAGGGTTTCACAACCCGTATTGGGAAAATCTACAGCTACGTCCATTGTATTGGCTACCAATTGGTCAATCAAACACAAAGCAAATTCAATACATAATAGGATACATTCTGTTCCGTACTTGTTGCAGCTAATGGGCAGCAACAATTGGTTTTCTGTTTTTAATTTTGAATTTGTATCAGCTGATAAAGAGGTTTAGAAAGGAGAAGGGGCGTTGAATCGTTAGAATAATTGCTTTTGGATCAATCCGAACCTTATGTATTTTATCCTAACTAGCGGCACTTTAAAGCAAAATCCATTCACTAGCCGTCGAAAAGCTAGTGGACAGCAGCAGGTTTGATCTTATTGGCAAATGATTCTATTTTTCCAAAGAATGATCAACGGTGTTTTATTCAGGCTCTTTAGCAAAATATGGGCTTTTATGATGACCTATGAACATTACAATTATATGAAATAACGAAATGCCTTAAGTTATCTGCGCGATTTTAAGTTTGTTTATAGAATCATGTAACGGATATTTGTTAGCAGTTGCAACGTCTAAGCACCTGTATAAGAACTTTGAAACGGATTGGCTATATATGAATAAAGTTCTAGAAAAAAACTTAAAGATTTTCAAAATGATTATAGCATAAAATCAAACCGATTGGTTCGTGAATCAAGGCTGATAGCTTGAATCTGTATTTGCTGAGATAAAAAAGACGAATCCGCAAGTAACTTGCTACAAGTCAGTTAACAAACTGTTAATCAGCAAACCAAAAAAGAATCTGAAGAAACTTATAAAAAAAGAAAGCTTAGTTTTAGTTGAATTTTAAGTGAATTAGTGACAATTTACTGATAAAAGTCATTCGGAGGGAGGTAAAATGATGCAGAATTGATATGAACTGTCTAGAATGGCACGAACTCTTTTCCAAATACATCTTTGTATAATATATATTATGTAAACTAAAATAGAAATTTTTTTGAACACCGTATTTAGCTAGTAATTTTACGACTCTCCTCCCTCTTATTCATGATTATTTCCTTCAAATTCAGCGAATTGGCAGCATAATAAAAATAAATACTCATTTGAGCGATAGTTTTTTGGATTTTTGTTTCTTCTACGAGTGAAACGAAATGCAACGTTTATATTTAATCTTGTTGATCCTTGAATCTTCGAATTCAAACTTTGTTTGCAGCTGCTGGCCAATCTCAATGAATCACTCAATGAATCGTTGTTCACGATCTTATCCGTAATGACTCGTAATGATTCGTACATAACCTAGCAAATTTGTTCTAACTAAATAGCCTAATGGGAATCTTGATCACAGGCAAACCAGCAACGATAAACAAGAAACGTTTCGTTGCGTTCAGTTTTCACCTAACGAATCAGATTCCCATAGCGAGTCCTAATCAAGGGATCACAGTCATTTAAGTACAATTTCTTCCTATTGCTGCCGATAATGTAATGACAGCTACGAAAAGTTTCAAACTATGTAATACAGGATCGCCAAAAGAACAATGATCGAAACGACCAAAACAAATGCTAGTTGATTTAAACGTTGAATAAGCAGGTTTTTCTTGTTTTTTTCAGATTTTTTTACTTCGTTTCGATAATATTCTCTATCTTTTGTTCCCATAAGTGCCAACTCCTTTTCCCTGATTTTATCGTTATCCTGAAATCATATGGTGCAATCAAGGCAATTTGTACGATTAACTAAAGTGGCAGGATCTTATTGACTGAGGACCTACAATCGTCTGCGTATAGCGACTAAATAAGACGACTGACGAGCTCCAAGTGATTCATAACGGCAGCTTTTCGGATAACCCCCATGCCTGGAAATGAGCCTTGCTGATAAGCAGCAACTAATAGCTGTAGCCCAGCGGTTTGGGTAGGATATTGCTCTTCGTGCTGCAATAATGCCTCCATGACTTGGAAAAACTTTTCTTTCTGGTTTGGTAATTCTTCCTCAGAAAATAAGTGAACGATACGCAATGCTTGCTCAGTTGTTGGATAAATCCAATGCAAAACCAACCGCTTTGAAGGATAACTGTGCTCATAATAAATTTTGCTATCGACAGAAAAATCACTAAAACCTGCATAGCCCAATTTTTGATAACTGTGATGGGCATTTGAAAATCCTTCGTCCAAACATTCTGTATAGAAACTATTTTTGGGTAAACGGGTAAACGGATCTTCCATCAGTAGCTTGGGACCGTTGATTTTATTTAACAATCGAAATTCTTTACCTACCAACACCGGCTGCGTATTTTCCCGCCAATCACTAGCGAGTGCTTGATCCGATTGATGAACAATCCAAAGGTCAGGCTTTTCTTCCACTGTTTCAATGGGACGATCCACGATCATTGCTTTAGGCACAGCAATATTTCGCAACTCTGATAACCCTTCTGCCGTCAGAAAAGCCCCTGCCTGGGGATTGCGAATCAAATAAAAAGGATGTTGTTTCTTTTGAAATAAATCGATGGTTGTCCAGAACGTTTTTGATTGCTTAACTGGTTCAATGATCGGTTGGATCGCTTCTGATAAGCGATCTTGTTCCAATAAAGCTTTTAATGCCAACAAATCAAATTGTTTGCCACGAATATATGGGAAGTACATCTGCTTCTCTCCTTCTTACTCGCCTGATAAAAAACGTTTTTCCAGCGCTTCATAGGCTGCTCTCGTAGCGGCCAATTCTTCTTTCAAGGCTTCGATCGCTTGCAGCTGAGTATCTTCAATAAATCGATCATAGTAATTGACCCCACCACCGAACAAGTCATACTCAGGCTGACGTTTCCTCAATTCTTGGTACAAACGTTCTGTTGAAAATACCCGCAATCCTCGAGCAGTCTGTTTTGCTTTGCCGACTTCTCGCGCTTGTGCCGAAATCAACCGAAACAATAAGGCATTTTCTGGAACCTGCAGCTCTTGCCGTTGGGGTTTCTTTTCGACACTGAAATACCCTTTGCTGCCCGTTTCTTTTTCAAGAAACGCATGATAGACCAAGACACCAATTGTAGGAGCAATCTGATCTTTGACTTTTTCATACAATGCCTTAGGTAAGACAAAATAATTATAATTCCCAATAAAGGATAGTTTTGCTTTTGAGCGAAAATCTGCCAAACTGACTTTTAGTTCGTAGCAACGCCATTCAAAGGTGTTTTCGGCCGTCAAGCGACAACTCAAGGTATCCACGATGCCGTGATCGTCCGGCATCACTACCTCTTCTACCACAATATCACTGTTTTCACGACAATAATAATAAAGTGCCTCTTCCATTTCTAAAGTTAAGGATGTCTTCACAATTTCACGACCTTTGTCTTGTTTCACTTATTA
Organism: Enterococcus sp. OL5; assembly: GCF_006491895.1. Classification (NCBI taxonomy): domain Bacteria; kingdom Bacillati; phylum Bacillota; class Bacilli; order Lactobacillales; family Enterococcaceae; genus Enterococcus; species Enterococcus sp. OL5. The sequence goes on along the minus strand of NZ_VHIL01000005.1, from coordinate 149,975 downwards.
TAAAACATATGTTCGCATTTTGAAAGAGGGAAATAAAGGTAGCCTATTCCCTCACCCATTCGGGCATCCGTTAACGAGAATCTCTTCAACCGTCCTCTTTGTACCGCGGAATCGTAACACGAAAAGCAACAAGAGCACACTAAGTTGAACTAGGAATAGACGCTTAAAAGGAAGCTCAAATGTAAATCCTGCGGGAAGATGAAAGAACCCGAAAAAATCATGCAGTGCTTTTTTACAAAGCCACAACCCACTGACAAATCCTATTAAATGAATGACGGTGCTTTGTATGGTGATAAAGACAAGTTCTTCCAACGTGACCAGTAAAGGTGTTTGTCCTAATAATAAACGTATATGCAGGGATTGCTCTTCCTCACCGATCAAGTGATAATGATACATGTGGTTACACTGCCACAAAAAAGCACTGATCAAGCCCAATGTTAACATTCCTAACGCAACGCGCAACAATTGCAAGAAGAAAATCCAACTGGCATAGGTGAGATCCGTCTGGATTTCGCTGTTATTTGATTCATACTGCAACCAGTCATGAAAAAACAACAGCCAATTTTCTGCAAAGATGGTAAGAATCAGCAAGAAAACAGCCAATAAACCACTCATTAGTAAACTGCGCCTGCGAAGAGCTGCGTGCCAGCCAAACTGGTAAGGATAGAAATAACGCCATTTGTCCATAGTACTCCTCCTTTTGGCATCTATTTTACAGAATTTTCCGAATTTAGACAAACACCATCTTGTTTACATAATATAATTATAGACAAAAAAAGAATGAGGCACTCGGCCTACACTCTTTTTTGTCTATTACAAATACCTAGTCAGTAGCTGCAACAAACGCTGCGGAAATTCTGTTAGATTGGAAAGATCAATGAAGCGTTCTTCCCCATAAATCGCTTTGATCACTTCTTTGTCTTGGCCAATGGCAGCTGCCAAAAACAGCACCCCTTGTCGTTCGTAGTCAGCGATCACCTGCTGAATATCTTCTTTGGCTTTTACCCCTGTATAATCAGGAAGAGCCTTTGGCTGGCCATCACTGATATTCAAGAGTAATTTAGTAGTTGCCGGCTGATGAGCGAGCTTTTCAGCTAGTACGCGCAAGACTGCCCCATCACGGTTATTTTGCCGAGGCTTCATTGTCATGAGTTTCTCTGGCACAAATTCAAAACCTTCGTTAAATTCTTTGTAAGCAAAAAGCGAGGTCTTTTCACGAGCGGTCACATCTGCTGTATCGCCATAAATCATCAATGGCAAAGATAAACGCTCCGCGAACGCATTCACCGCTAAGACCGCCTGTTGCGCATACTGTATCCGATCATCTCTAATCATCGAACCTGATTCATCAATGCGCAAAGCGAGAGCTAAGGAAGGCTGTTCGTGAGGTGGATTCTTCTTGTCAAAGGTCCGAAAATCTTGATACGCGACCTTACTGGCATCAAAGCGTGTGCCACTGTACTTACCTTTACTGTATGCCGAAGCTTGTTCGTTTTCCAAAACTTCTTGGGTTTGCTTGATCAATGACTCTACGATCGGCAACAACGGCTGCAAACGCTGCTGGGCTTCAGCCGCTTTTTCTAAATCGACGGGTGGTCGATGAACGATCAGCCCTTCTTTGGCATGGATCGATTCTTTTAATGCTTGTCGAGCCGCCTTTGATGCCGTGGTTTTCTTTTCTTTTTCCTGGGTTTCATACGCTTCGATCGACAAAGAATGAGCAGTAGGAGCGGTCTCTTGTGTCTCACTCCCAGCTTTTGCTTGGCCATCGTGACTATTGCGTTCTAGTTCTTCTGAAAACGTCGCCTCAGTTGCTGCGTCTTTCGCTTCTTGTTTGTCAGAATCACTGGTTTCCATCGTTTCCGCCTCAGTTTCTTGATTGGGGGTCTCAAGGACTTGTTCATTTTTTAGGACGGTCGTGCCTTCTTCCACTACATTGCGCTGGTCCGCCTCTTCGCTGCTGATTCGGCGTCCTTTGATTTGTTCTTTAAAGGCATTTAACGGTTGTCCAGAAAACAAAAGCCGCAATTGCGCCAATAACCCTGAAGCTTCTAGCGCCTGTTGTAAAAGAGCAAGCTCATTTGGATCGGTGGTGATTTTGTAGAGCACTTTGCTATCAATTGCTGTAAAGGGATCTTGTCCTTGCTTGACTGCATTTAGCCAATAAAAATAGGAGCGCATGCCCGCCACCCCTTTGATGGCATTGGCTTTGGCGGTCACGTCTAGCAAGCGTATGATCTCAGCCATTTTCTCCGCAGTCGTTTTGTCCGGATAATTGGTTTTGGCAATGCCTCGCTGCACCATGACTGCCAGCTCAGGTAAATCCATTTTTTCAGCATGCTGCATCCGGTCTCGCAAGGATTCGTTCAAAGGACGGTTGCCTTGGTAATTTCGATTCGTGGTGATGACTACGACACAGTCAGGGTGCCGGCGAACAAAGCCAGTGGGAATATTCAGCATTCCATTTTGTTCAAGAGCAGAGTTTAAAGCCACTAGTACCGAAGCATCACGAATGACCGTTGGCTCTTGAATCTCAAGCAAATAACCTTTTTCCAGCGCCCGTACGATTTCTGAGGGATAAAACTTGTATTGAATCGTTGGTTGCTGATCGCTGGTTTCGATCCGCTCGATCAGTTCCGCAAATTTCGCCCGTGCCCGTTCACGAGTCAGGGAAAAATGCCGCTGGATCAACGCCAAGACATCTTCAAAACAATCACTTTGATAAATCGCATCCAGCAAGTCCTTATCTTCTTCTTGGTCGGTGTTGATCACTGGTAATAAAGCACCAAACACATCTGACTTATCCATATCGGCAAAGCAGGTGATTTTGGTGTAGGGCAGTTGCAGGTCGGCAGAAAGTGCCTTTGCCAACTGTGTTTTACCAGACCCAGCATCGCCTTCCAGCAACACATTGAAAATTTTCATTTCTGGATCCGTCCAATTCAACGCAATCTCTGATGCAATTCGTAGTTCTTCATCACTGGTCTGATGACTTTGTGGTTTTTTCCAAATCATTGTTTGTTCTAATTTACTAAAAGCGCGTCCTTCCGTTACGACAAAAGATGGTTGATGTTGTGTCATAGCAATCTGCTCCTTTTCTTAATAACCTAGCTCATCTAAAAGCCGTTTCAGGATTTTGAAGCGTTCGCCGTATAGCTCACCATCTTTTTGCAAGGAATCATAGAAAAGCAGAATGTCTTCATCGATTTTAGGATTTTCGGTGTCTACTTCGACGGTCATGCGATTTCCTTGTAGGCCAATGATTTCAATCAAAGGATTTTCAGGATCGTAAAACTTTTCATGGCGATAGGCCTCTTGAAAATACAAACTGGATTGAGCCACTAAGATCGCTAAATCCAAAATTCTCGTAAGCGGCAATTCTTCGGATTGTCGAGACCATTTTTCACCAGTATGGCGCCAGACTTTGCCGGAGATATCGACTTTCCCGCGATCATTCCATTGCGCCAATCCGAGGGAAAGGCCTTTTGCATCTGTATGTAACGCATTTTTTCCGTCAACAGTATCATAGTCTTCTACTTTAATGACAGGTTTATGCTTCAAGTTTTCTGGTATTTTCATTATTTTCACTCCTTGTTTAGTAAATTAGTAATTTACTAGATAGAGTAAGTATAATAAGGAAGCGGTTCTGGAACAAGCAAAAGGTCTTTTCTACTATACATAGACAACATAGACAGAAGTCTATAGAAAAAGCACCTTGATAAGGAGCTTCTAAAAAGAAGTCTCTTAAAAAAGTGCTTTGCTATGTCGCCTTGATTTATTCACTCAATTGATTGAAAAAAAGGCGCAATTCTTGCTTCCTCTGACTTGCGAGCTGGGCTTTGGGAATGCCTTGGATCGCCCCCTCAATGCCATAGAGCATGTGCAGGCAAGCACCTGCATCGCATTGTTGGCGGATCGTTAGAAAAACCGCTTCGGCTTTTTTGGCGCGTAATTGCTCCGGGGTATTGATACCGATCCTAACGAAATGATCCGCTAAAACCTGTCCAACATTTGGTAACTTTTGCAGTTCATTCATAGGGTATCTCCTTTTTGATTATTGTCATCCTGTGCATCTTCCTCTTGACGAATCAACGAATAGAGCTTCATATCTAACAGCTGGTGATTTTTTTGCGCATTTTTTCGTAAAATTCCTTCCAACTCAAAGCCTGCTTTTTCCAACACGCGACAAGAGGAATGATTCTTAGCAAAAGGCTCAGCAAAAATACGAACAATATTTGACGTAGTAAATATATAGTCACATAGTTGATGAACAGCTTTGGTCATCAAGCCTTTTCCCCAATATTCTTCTGCGATGTAATACCCTATCTCAGCTGTTCTAAAATGGATGTTTTCTTTGCGAAGGGCGCTAATACTCCCCACAGATCGATCATCCACAGTGATCGCAAAGGCGAATTCTGCCTTTGCGACAGATTGAATATAGGCTTGTGCATCTGCAACAGTGTAAGGAAAGGGGAGTCCATCTCGTAAATTGCCATGAATTGTCTGGTTATTTAGAGCTCGAGCCAGATTATTTGCATCACTCATCTGCCACCTTCTTAAGGAACACTTCATTTCAACGCCTCCTTTGCCAGTGCTTCATTTTGATCCTATTGTACGAGTTTGTGTGTTTTTTTACAAGCAAAATTCAAAAAAAGATTGTTGAAAAAAACCAGCTAGACAAACGTCTAACTGGTTCTTTCCTTTACTGTCTCCATAAAGATAATTGCTTTTGTAAACACAGATAAATAAAAATTATTGCGCTGATATGGCGATCCCGATGGCTTTTTCTCCTAAATGCGAGCCGATAACTGGTCCGAAGTGGCCAATCTCAATTTCTGCATTTGGGTATTTCGCTTGTAGTTTTGCTTTTTCTTCTTTGGCTACTTCTAAATTATTGGCATGAATTACATAAAATTTAACAGGCAATGCGATTTCTTGCTCCCGTTGACCAATGATATCTTCCGCACGATTGAATGCTTTTTTACTGGAACGAATGCGCTCGTAAAGCACAATTTTTCCTTGATCAAAAGTCAAAATCGGTTTGATTTTTAATAATCCGCCAATTAAGGCTGCTCCATTGGTTAAGCGACCGCCACGAACCAAGTTATTCAAGTCGTCCACGATCAGATAGGCATAGGTATTATCTCTGATAGTGTCCAGATGCGAAATGATCTCTTCTACGGTTTTGCCTTGACTTGACAGATCAAGAGCGGTTTCTACCATGTGGCCCATCGGCATACTTGTGATTTTCGAATCGTAAGGAATGATTTGAACGCCTTCGATTTCATCGGTGATTCCATAAAGCGTTCCGATAAATCCAGAAATACCGCTTGATAAGTGGATACTAATGATCGTGTCGTAACCGCGATCTTTCAATGACTCATATAAGGCTAACACTTCACCTAGTACCGGTTGAGAAGTGGTTGGGAATTCTTTGCTGTTTTTCAGCAAAGCGTAATACTCATCAGCTTCAATGTCGATGCCCTCATTATAGACTTTTCCATCTAAAATAACAGGGATCGGTATGATAAACAAATCTTCATGGTTTTTGATCCGTTCCGGCAGATAAGCTGTACTGTCAGTAACAACGGCTAATTTCATTCTTTTTCCTCGTTTCAACAAATTTCAAACGTCATTAATAATATAGCATAAATTTACTTACTTTCAAATGGTTTTCAGAACTTTTCATTCTGCTTACTCATTAAGAAAATTCCTGATTGCTTGTTGATTGGTTTCAAGGTTAACGACTAACACACTTCCGGCACTCGCACTTGAACCGTATTGCCAAGAGTCAGCGACTGGGACCGTCAGGCTGTCGATCCCCCCTGCCCCACGAGCAATCGATAAGGTATTTTTTAATAGGAAAGACATTGGCAGGTTGGTGGAAGCATAGCCTAAAACTTTTCCTGCTGCATAAGGCAATTTTAAAACAGCTAAAGGATTTTTCATTTCGCTAAAGATCGCATCCATTACTTGCTGCTGTCGTCTTACGCGACCGAAGTCACCTTCTTCGTCCATCCGAAAACGTGCGTATTGCAACAGCTCAAGCCCATTCATTTGTTGTTGCCCTTGTTTGATGGCAACTTCAAGATTTTTACTCATATCTTTTTCCGCGTTGATAGCAACGCCTGAGGGAAACAGTGTGTCGATCACTTTTTCAAAGGAACGAAAGTCAACTTTTGCATAATAATTGGTTTCTAGACCGAAGTTCTCTGCTAACGTTTGTCTGACTAAATCAGCACCACCAAAGGCGTACGCCGCATTGATCTTGTTTTCGCCATAACCAGGAATGGTCACCAAGGTATCACGCATAAAGGAAATGAGCTTCGGTTTTTTGCTAGGACCATCTAATTGCAAAACCATAATAGTGTCTGCTCGTCCAGCTTCTCCTTCACGACTATCACTACCAATGAGCAATATATTACGAGCACCATTTGCAGCTGCCGTACCATTAAAAGTCTCCTCATCAGTTGTAGCAAAAGCAGCGTCACTTCTTGCGACTTGCTGGCCGACAAGAAATGCAATCAATGAATAGGCAAAAAGCACCAATAGTACCCGGATCACAATACGCAGAACTGGGTGCTTCCGCTTTTTCTTTTGTTTGGGTGGCTTGCTCTTCTTAAGCTTTTGCGCTTTTTGTTTGCTTTGTTCCTGACTTTGATGTATCGCAGGCCCCTGAGCAGATAGCGGGGAGATTGCGCTTTTTCGTCCCTCAGATTTTTTTGATCCTACTTGTGACTGTTCTCGGAAACTTTGGGCCACACGAGGGTCGCTTGCCCTAGACTGCTGGGTGTTTTGATAAGGAATATCTCCTACTTCCTCATCAGCAGACGGAGTAGAATCGCTCGGTCTGACGCGCTGGTTTCTTCTTTTGGCTTCTCTGCGGGCAAAGATACTTTCTTTGGCTGCCTGACTGGATTCCTTTTCTAGCCGCTCATGCAGTTTTTTATTTTTTTCCATCCTGCTCATTGCTTCTGATCCTCCAACTAAAAAATAGCTCTCTGTCTATAAGGATACCCTAGACCTTATAGAAAGAAAGCTATTTTCTGAAATTTTAACCTTTTTCTAGGAAATTTCTTCAATTTTTTACCTTAGATGCTTTGATGCGCCTTGTCGTGTGCTCACAAATCCTGCTTGCTCATAAAATGATTTCACTGGATTTGCCGACCAAAAATTTAGTGAAAGATCAGCGAAGCCTTTTTCCAACGCAACTTTTTCAGCAAATGCCAACAATTGTTTTCCAATATGCATCCCTTGGTACCGAGTGTCAACGGCAATCGCCGCAATTTCCAGCCACTTTCGTTCATGCATCATCGCATTTTGTGGCAAACAGACCTCTTGAAGATGCACAAAGCCACAAGGCTGTTCCGCTAACCAAGCGATAAAAAAGTGGTGGCTTGGCTCTTGTAGCTGTTGTGTGATTGCTTGTTCAGATCTTGACTGATCAAAGGACTTAAAAATCGTTGGGTACCATTGATGGTGCTGTGCTTGGATCTCTTTATGAAACGTTGCTAAAAGCTTTTCATCTTGGCTAATTTTTATTTTGACTTGAGTCATTTTTTGTCACTTCCTCAACAACATTTACCGCATACACGCCGAGAAGATGGACGTGTCCACCCAACAACTGAATCTCTTCAAAGGCATTTAAAATCAGTTGCCACGGTTTGTCCATCACCAGATCAATGACAAAAAAGTATTCACCTAAGGTAGTTTTCGACGGACGCGATTCAATTTTGCTTAAATCAATTTCCCGCCAGCCAAAAGTTGCTAAGATTTTGTGCAAGATCCCCGGACGATTTGCTGGCAATGTCACAAAAATGGTTGCTTTTTCGGCTGTTTGTTCTGGTACTTCGGTGTTGGCTGTTTTCTTTGTCAAAACCCAAAAGCGGGTTTGATTAAAGGCAACATCTTGGATATTGGTTTCTTTGATCGTTACTTGATAAGCGAAAGCTGCTTCTTTGGAAGCAATCGCCGCAACTGCTTCTTCTGGATGTTTTGCTACGTAGGCTGCTGCAGTCGTTGTGGAAGCAACCGCCTCAACAGTAGCGCCAGCAAATCGGGCTTCGATAAAGTCGGCACATTGCGCCAATGCTTGCGGATGAGAAATTATCTTAGTGATGGGACGGTTGTCTTTTGCTGTTTGCTGAGAAACTAACAATTGATGATTGATCGGTAAAATAATTTCCTGTTCAATGCTCAACTGATTTTGACGAAACAGCGTATCAATCGTGGCATGAACAGACCCTTCTAATGCATTCTCATTGGGAACGACAGCTCGATCGATTACGCCGTTAGCTAGTGCTTGAATACAAAGTGGAATCGATCCATAGGGCATAAATGTATTTTCTGGATACGCTTCTTGCGCAGCTAAATACGTAAAAGAGCTTTCAGGTCCTAAATAACCAATCTTCATTTTAGGCACCCGCTTTAGTTAAAATTTCCTGAACGATTTCTTGAGGTGCTTTGTTTGTCGTTTCAACGATCAATGAAGCAGTTTCTTCATAAAGAGGGATCCGAGGTCGGTAAACAGCCAATATTTCTTCGGGTGTTTTCGAGACAACCAAGGGACGAATACTACCAGTATCCGCCTTTAAACGGTGGATCAGTTCCTCGGGATCTGTTTTTAAATACACGACTAAGGGCATCTCTTTTAAAAGTTGACGATTTTCTTCTTTTAATACAATGCCCCCACCTGTGGAAATAATTTGTTCCTTTGCCAAAGTTTTAGCTAAAATATCCGTTTCGATTTTGCGAAAGGCTTCCTCACCGTGTTGGTCAAAAAATTCTTGAATGGTCATGCCGATCTCAGCAACGATCAAGTCATCAAAATCCACATGGGACTGTTTCGTTTCTTCAGCCAAAAGACGACCAATCGTGGTCTTTCCGGCACCCATAAAGCCAATTAATATCATTTTTTTCACTCGCTGTCTCCTCCTTTGGCCAAACGCGCGACATCCTCAAAAAAATCAGGATAAGAAACTGCTACGGCTTCGGCTTTTTCTAATTCTACCTCTTCATCTGTCAATAAGGCGGCAATCTGCAACATCATACCGATACGATGATCTCCCCGACTTGAGACCTTTCCGCCATGCAAAGGAGTAGGTCCGTTGATGATCAAGCCGTCCTCGGTAGGAGTGATATCAGCCCCTAGTTTTCTCAGCTCTTCGGCAGTTGCATCAATTCTATTGGTTTCTTTTACTTTTAACTCCTCTGCATCTTTGATGACCGTTTTACCATGAGCTTGTGTAGCCAATAAGGCAATGATCGGTAATTCATCAATCAGACGCGGAATAATGTCGCCGGCGATGGTTACTGCCTGCAAGGTAGAACTTTGAACAGTGAGGTCAGCCGATTGATTTTGATCATCTTGATTAGAAAAAGCAATCGATGCCCCCATTTCTTCTAACACATCAAGGATCCCTGTACGTGTCGGGTTGATTCCGACATTTTCTAAAATGATCTCACTATCGGGCATAACCGTACCTGCGGTTAGGAAGAAGGCAGCGGAAGAAATATCTCCCGGAACGACTACTTCTTGGCCGTGCAGTGTTTGTGGGCCGGTTACGGTAATCGTTTTGCCTTGGGTGGTGATCACACCACCGAATTGACGGATCATTTCTTCAGTATGGTTACGGCTCGCCTCTTTTTCAATGATCGTCGAGGTACCTTGTGCTTGCAATGCCGCAAAATCAGCGCCGATTTTACTTGGGCACTTGCTACGGGCATCTGATAATTGATGGGCTGTAAAGAAGCAGTACCATTAACGGTGATCGGTGGGAATTCCGTCTGTTCATGCCCTGTAACATTTGCCCCCATTTCTCTTAATGGCAGCATCACTCGGTTCATCGGACGTTTATTCAAAGAGTTATCGCCGAATAAGGTGGTTGTGAACGGCTGCCCAGCCAAAATTCCCATCATTAAGCGAATTGTTGTACCAGAATTGCCGATATCAATTGGGTCTTGGGCAGGCTTAAGGCCATTAAAGCCCTGTCCTTCAATCGTGATCGTCTGACCGTCATCATGGATTGGAACTCCTAATGATTGAAATGCATGAAGAGTGCTATAGCAGTCTTCTCCCCGCAAGAAATTACGGACAGTCGTTGTTCCTTCGGCTAATGCCCCGAACATGATACTGCGATGTGAGATCGATTTATCGGCGGGAACAGCTATCGTCCCTCTTAAATGTGTTGCTTTTTTTAGTTTCATCGCGGCCTCCTATTTTTTTCGACATGAATAGGTCGTCTTTTTTTGAATCAGCTGCTCTGCTTGCAGCAAATCATTTTGCGTTTTGAATGAAATCTGTAAAACACCAATGATATCTTCTCGAGTTTCAAGAATTTTTAAGTTGATCAAAGAGAGCTGATGATCGCTCAATAGCCCCGTCACTTCAGCGACAACACCGGGATGATCCGGTACATCGATGAATAGATCGTAGAATGCCGGGATCGCTCCGTTTTGATGAACCGGCAATTGGTCCCGTGTTTCCTTCGCGGATTCAAAGAACCGAAAGATCGCCGTTTCGTCTTTTTCCTGCAACCAGTGAGCCATGGTCATCATTTGTTTTTGCCACTCATCGATCAGCTGCAGCAGTTCCTGTCGATTACTCAATAAGATATCGGTCCACATACGAGGGTCTGAAGAAGCAATGCGAGTGATATCGCGAAAACCGCCTGCTGCGAGTTGCTGTGCTCTAGGGTGTTCATGGTTGAAGGCAGCTGCCTGATTGACTAATCCCGAAGCAATAATATGGGGCAAATGGCTCAACATCCCCGTGATTTGATCATGTTCTTGCGGAGCAAGTGCCACATACTTGGCCCTCGTCCCTAGAAAAAGCACCTGTAATTCTTCCACCCGCTGACTTTTCGTAGGCGTAAAGATATAGTAAGCATTCTCAAAGAGGTTCTCATCGGCTGCTGTGATCCCGGATTTATGAGAACCAGCCATCGGATGGCCCCCAATAAAATCAAAGGAAAAGGACTCGGCAAATTGCGTAATTTCTGCTTTGGTACTGCCTGTATCTGTCACCAGGACTGAAGGCTTTAGTGAAAGGGTCCCAAGTTGAGCAAGATACGTTTTGGTGATCTCTACCGGCAATGCCAACAAGATCACGTCGGCACGAACAGCACCCTCAGAAAATGAAGGAGGTATTTCGTCTACTAAACTTGTTGCTAATGCGATCTCATTGGTTTTACGACAGTGATCCCACCCCATTAGATGGGTTTGGGGATGTGACTTTTTAATACATTTTGCTAAGGAAGCGCCGATCAATCCTAAACCGGCGACGAAGATATTTTGGTTCATGAAAAGAATCCTCATTTCTACTGGAATTTTTGCTGTTTCTTTAATCAGTAGGTTAACAAGTATTCCCGATACGCCTGAACAGATGCAGTCAATTCTTCGAAAGAATCACTTGGAAACTTTTCTAATAGTTCATTGGCCACCACTGTTGCCACCACACTCTCACAAACAACACTGGCTGCCGGAACCGCAGTGCTATCCGAGCGTTCCACACTAGCTTTATACGGTTCTTTGCTGTCGATATCCACACTTTGCAACGGCTTGTACAAGGTCGGGATCGGCTTCATAACCCCGCGAACCACAATTGGTTCCCCGTTCGTCATGCCGCCTTCAAACCCACCTAGGTTGTTGCTGCGACGGGTGTAGCCCCGTTGTTCGTCCCATAAAATCTCATCCATGACTTTTGAACCTGGTAAAACACCGGCCTCAAAACCAACACCGAACTCAGCCCCTTTAAAGGCATTGATACTGACCACGGCTTGGGCGATCTTCGCATCAAGTTTTTTGTCCCATTGCACGTAACTACCAAGACCAGCAGGAACCCCGCCAACAAGCACTTCCACTACGCCGCCGATCGTATCACCATTTTTCTTTGTTTGATCGATCAACTGTTTGATTTCTTCCTCGACAGATGGATCTAAGACCCTTACTTCCGAAGCTTCCGAGCGCTGTGCGATTTCTTTGACGGTCAACCCTTCAGGAATTTCTGCTTTGATGCCGCCTAACATCGTTACATGACCTGCCACATCGATGCCGAGTTCCTTCAAAATTTTCTTCGCGATTGCGCCGATGGCTACCCTCATGGTCGTTTCCCGGGCCGATGAACGTTCCAAGACGTTTCGTAGATCTTGATGATGGTATTTCATCCCGCCGACTAAGTCAGCATGACCAGGTCTTGGTCGTGCCACTCGTCGTAACTTGCGGTCTTTTTCTGGTACTTCTTCGATCGCCATGACCTTAGTCCAATTTTTCCAATCTTTGTTCTCGACCACTAAAGTCACAGGAGAGCCTAATGTTTTTCCATGACGGATACCGGAAGTGATACGGACTTGGTCTTTTTCAATCAGCATCCGTCCCCCACGGCCATAGCCGGTTTGTCGTCTCGCTAATTCAAAATTAATGTCTTCTGCCGTTAATGGCAATCCTGCCGGTAACCCTTCGATAATGGCGGTCAACTCTGGTCCATGTGATTCGCCTGCTGTAATATAACGCATGATCCGTTACCTTCCTTTCTTATAATAGGTAGTCTTTGATTTCTTCCGTGGGAATCGTCACGATTTTTGCCTGACCGATCCCTTCTAAAAGAATGATCTTTAATTGTTGTCCACGGGCTTTTTTATCATGAGTGATTGCTTGGTATAATTGCTCTTTCTCAATTTCTCTTGGTGTGGTCGGCAAATGAAATTTCTCAATCATTTTCGTTAACTGCGCGGTGGTCCCTTTGGGTGTTAGTCCAATGGCTTCAGCATGACGGGTGATCATAATCATCCCCATCGCAACGCCTTCTCCGTGACTAGTCTCAAAAGCAGCCGTTCTTTCTAATCCATGACCAATCGTATGACCGAAGTTCAAGGTTAAGCGACTGCCATGATCAAAGGGATCTTCTTCCACTACTTTTTGCTTTACTTTTAAAGAAGCTGTGATCACTTTTTCAGCATGGGCCAAAAGATCGACTTCATCTTTCAAACCTGCTAACGTTTGCCAAAGTTCAGGATCCGCAATAGCGGCTGACTTAATGATTTCAGCGATGCCTTCTTGCGCACGTTTAAGGGGCAAACTTTTAAGCAAATCCGGATCGATCATCACGCCGACTGGTTGGGCGAATGTGCCTACGAGATTCTTGGCACTACTAGTATTTACAGCTGTTTTTCCGCCGATACTTGAATCGACCTGTGCCAATAACGTCGTCGGAATCTGCAAGAAATCAATGCCTCGCATATACGTAGAAGCAACAAATCCTGCAAGATCTCCAATTACACCGCCACCAAGAGCGATGATTCCATCGCTTCTAGTCATCCCTGATTGAGCAAGACGGTCATATAAAAAAGCAGCTTGTTCAAGGGATTTACTGTTTTCGCCAGCCGGCACGGCTAACAGTGTTGCTTCAAAGCCTGCGGCAGATAATGCTTCGATGATGTGTTCGCCATACAGGGGGGCGACATTGCTGTCAGTAATGACGGCAATGCGCTGTTTGTTCCATAATTGCTGGACCCAGGTTCCGACTTCTTGAAACGCCCCACGTTTGATGAGGATGTCATAGGAATGTTCTTCTAAATGGATGTGTAGCATTGATTTTTGCACCTCTTTTATTGGTTGTCTTAGCGCTTAGTCTTGCAACGCTTTGATTTCTTTCATCGCTTTTTCCATGATATGGACTTCTTTCATCATATTCATGTATGTTTTTTCGTTTAACGATTGCGGACCATCAGACCATGCATTGGCTGGATCTGGGTGGATCTCAACGATCATGCCATCGGCGCCGGCAGCAACGCCTGCTCTTGCCATTGGTGGTACGAGATCCCAAATGCCTGTTCCATGACTAGGGTCAACGATGATCGGGAAGTGGCTCAGTTTTTTGATGATTGGTACCGCACTTAGATCAAAAGTATTACGGGTCGCTGTTTCGTAAGTTCTGATTCCGCGCTCAATGAAAATCACTTCACTTTTATCTTGGACGGCGATGTATTCCGCTGCATTCAACCATTCGTCGATCGTCCCAGAGATTCCTCGTTTAAGGCCAATTGGTTTACCAGTTTTTCCAACTGCAGCTAGCAATTTGAAGTTTTGCATGTTCCGAGCACCAATCTGCAAAATATCACTGTATTCCGCAACCATATCGATATGTCCTTCGTCCATGACTTCTGTGATGACTTTCATACCTGTTTCATCGGCTGCTTGACGAATGTATTTTAACCCTTCTTCTTCAAGTCCTTGGAATGCGTATGGTGAAGTCCGTGGTTTGAAAGCACCCCCACGTAAGATTTGTGCACCACCAGCTTTGGCAATTCGGGCACATTCACGAATTTGGTCTAAGCCTTCAATCGAACACGGACCAGCCATTGTGACAAAGTTGCCATCACCGATTTTTACGCCATCTACATCAACAACCGTATCTTGTGGATGGAATTCACGAGAGGTCAACTTGTAGGTATTTGAGATCCGAATGGCATCTTCGACACCTTCGTAGCTGCGAAAAGCGACATCTTGGATGCGGCGTGTATCTCCTTTTAAGCCGATAACAACCTGTTCTTTTCCTTGGTTGACTTGAACATCCAACCCTTCTTTTTTGATTCTTTTTACAACGACTTCAACTTGTTCTGGGGTTGCACCTGGTTTCATAATTACGATCATTTTTTCTTCCTACTTTCGTTTTTTTTATTTTTTTACATGGATTCAATGAGTGCTTTTACTTTTTCAACGGGCATCTCTTGGCCGGTCCAAAGTTTAAATGCAGCTGCACCTTGATACAGCAACATGCTTAAGCCGTTTGCAGTTTTGGCCCCGACTGCTTTCGCATCTTTCAAAAGCTGCGTTTCTCTTGGATTATAGATGACATCATAGACAGCTAATGATTCCCGCAAGAGGGTGTTGTTTTTCAGAGGACTCACTGTATCATTCGGCTTCATCCCCACGCCAGTAGCATTAACTAAAAGGCTGCTTTGATCGATGGCTGATTTTAAAGCCGTCTGATCTTCTAAATCCGCTAATGTGATTTCACAGGCGGTCTTTTCTGCGATCTGTGTCAATTTATCCTGGATGATTGGATAAAACTCATCCTTGCGGTTGAAGACATGGATCGTTTTGACACCGTCTAGTGCGGCTTGACTAATGATCGCTGTCGCTGCACCACCTGCACCGATCACGGTCATGGTGTCGCCAATGATCGACACTTGAATGTCTTCAAGTGCGCGCATAAAGCCGATGCCATCTGTATTGTGCCCAATCAATCGTCCCTCTTGATTGACGATTGTATTGATTGCGCCGATCAGCTCTGCTGCGGGTGAGCATTCATCCATCAACGGTACTGCCGCCATTTTATGGGGCATTGATAGATTGACACCTAAGAGATCCAGCTGACGGATGCTTTGAATACTGGCTGCCAAATCATCCGGCTCAACATCAAAGGCCAGATACACGGCATCGATCCCTTGTTCTTCAAAAGAAAGATTGTGCATTGCTGGAGAGATGCTGTGTTTGGCTGGTTTGGCAAACAGTGCCGCCAACCGTGTGTGACCGGTTATCATTTGTTTCATCTGGTTCATTCCTTTCAACAAAAAAAGATGTCCACCGTAAATTTAAGAATCTACAGTGAACACCTTCAAACATTACATATCGGCAAAGCCAGATATGTGAATATAAAAAATAGCCACTATAGATTTTACGATCTACGTGGCTGCGAATTCATTACGAAATGCTCTAGCCATCATAGATACAAACTTAGCGTTTGTACCCATGCTTTCATGAATACAAACCTATCTAAAATAGCTAAAGTAATATTTATTCAGTTGTGTGGGGTTCGTTAGCAATAATTTTTGCATAGTCCTTCGCTCCAAACTGATGTAAGATTGACCTAAGTATAGGTTTAACTTTGAAAGATGTCAATGATTTTTTCTTATTTTTTTCATTTATTTGATTATTTTTTTTGAAAACACCGTTCTATCAAGGGTTTTATAAGTCGTCTTCAAAGAACAGTAATAGTTCTGGTAAACTTAAGCGTGCTTTTTCATCTGCTGAAAGATCCTTGACGATTTCCCCTTTTCTAAGCAGGATCAGGCGATCTCCGTATTTTAATGCATCTTCCATCCGATGGGTGATCATGAGACAAGTTAGATTTTGTTCTTCTACCCTTTTTGCAGTGATCTGCATCAGCTGCTTGGAAGTTTTCGGATCTAAGGCAGCCGTATGTTCATCCAACAACAATAGTTTAGGGGTTTGGATCGTTGCCATCAATAAGCTTAGTGCTTGTCGCTGACCACCGGATAAACTACCCGTTGGCGTATCTAAATGATTTTCCAACCCATTGCCGATTTCTTTACAAAGGGCATAGAACGATTCTCTTTGTCCTTGCAGTTGACGAAGACCTAGTGACCGTTTTTGCCCTCTTTTTTGTGCTAACAGCAGATTTTCTGCCACTGTCATACGGGGAGCTGTCCCCATTTTCGGATCTTGGAAAACCCGTGCCAAAAAGCGCGCGCGTTTTTCTTCCGAAAGCGTGGTCACATTTTGATCATCGATCGTCACTTGGCCACTCGTTAAAGGCATGGTACCAGAGATGCAGTTGAATAACGTGCTTTTGCCGGCCCCATTTCCTCCCACAACCGTAACGAATTCACCGGGTTTTAAAGAAAGATCGATTTTGTTCAAGAGTACTTTTTTCTCATTCGGTCCGTTGCCGACAACTTTAAAGGCTTTTTTTAAGGCTAACATTATTCATCCTCCGTTTCAAAACCAGTGCGTAGATGCAGGGCTTGTTTAAATTGAGGGATCAACAAGCAGATCGTCAAGACGATGGCCGAGAAGATTTTCAAGTAAGTCGTATCAAAACCAGCTTTGATCACAAATAGGATCAATAATTGATAGATGATGCTGCCGATCACGATAGCGATCAAACGTTCTAGCAAGGTCAATTCGCCATATAACACTTCTCCAATGATGATGGATGCCAATCCAATCACGATCACACCGATTCCCTTACTGATATCGGCATAGCCGTCGTTTTGAGCGATCAATGCGCCTGAAAGTGCGATCACGCCATTAGAGACGATCAGACCGATGATTTTCATTCGATCCGTATTAATCCCCATCGACTTCGCCATATGTTCATTATCCCCTGTAGCAATATAAGCTTGACCCAAGTTGGTATGGAAAAAGTAAACCAGTACGCCACCGATCAATAAGACCATGATCAGCCCGATAATGACGGTATCATAATAATTCGGTAAGTTCATTTTAGTAAAGAAATCCTGGATCTTGGGCTGGTTTAAAAGCGACAGATTAGGAGACCGCATGACAAACAGCATCACCGAGTTCAATGAAGACATCACCAGGATACCAGCTAAAATCACGGGAATTTTGCCTTTTGTATAAAGAAGTCCGGTCACACATCCGGCACACATCCCAGCCAATACTCCTAAACAAGTCGCTAAGACGGGGGAAACCCCATGGGTGATTGCTGTCACACAGACAGCACCGCCTAGAGGAAAGGAGCCTTCCGTCGTCATATCCGGGAAATTCAAAATTCGATAGGTCATAAATATCCCTAAACCAAGGATCCCCCAAAGTAGTCCTTGCCCAATTGCTGAAACAATCATCATTTTTCCTCCATTTTCTTACATGTTTTCTCTTTCAAACCCTCGTCGTGATCCTAGATGGTCTTAAGATTCTTAATCACTCATCACTTGCTTCAGTTTCTGGCGTCGTTGTAATCAATTTTGCCTCGTCTTTGAGATTTTCTGGGATAGTGATGCCCAATAACTGCGCTTGTGTTTCATTAATGATCGTCTCGCCATCGCTAAATGTATAGATCGGCGTTGTCGCAGGCTCGGCTGTCCCGTCAAGAATTGCTGCCACCATCTTTCCAGTTTCGACCCCAATCGTAAATTGATCTTGCCCAACCGTCGCTAAGCCGCCTTGTTCCACCATCGTATCAACAGACGTGATGATTGGCGTTTTTGATTTATTGGCTTCTTGGACTACCGTCTGCATAGCATTTGCGATCGTATTGTCTAAGGGAATATAGATAAAGTCGACTTCTCGTGCCATCACTTGCACCATTGCGCAATTTCATTACTTGAAGGAACGGCATATGCTTTGCTGGTCAAGCCATTCTCTTCAGCAGCAGCTTCTGCTTCTGCCACTTGGTATTTCGAATTGTCCTCAGTCGAAGAATACAAAATACCGACTGTTTTTGCCTCTGGCAACAAATCTTTTGCTAGTTTGATTTGCGCAGCTACTGGTGCTTTATCTGAAACGCCAGTGATATTGCCGCCGGGTTGGTCCATATCTGCCACCAGATTCGCCCCAACTGGATCAGTGACCGCCCCTAAAACAATTGGTACATCCTGAGTGACATTCGCCAATGCTTGTGCTGCGGGTGTTGCGACCCCAACTAAAACGTCGGCATCTTTATTTAGCAGCTGCTGGCTCATCGTTGCCAATTTGCTTTGATCCGCTTGGCCGTTTTGGAATTCGATTGTCAAGTTGTCCCCTTCGGTATAGCCTGATTCTTTAAGGCCTTCTTTGATCCCCTCGGTGATCGCATCCAATGCTTCATGGCTGACAAATTGTAGGATCCCAACTGTTTTTTCAGCTTTCTCTACTGGTTCTGAAGCCTCACTGGCTTGATTGGTCCCACTTCTCATTCCTAACTGATAGACGAAGGTCGCTCCTAAAAATAATAAAATAACGGCAACTGATGCAATTAATCCCTTGTTTTTCATTTTTTATTCTCCTTTTTTTGCTTACATTTTTTGAGTTTTTCTTTTTATGGTTTTTGAGAACAAAAAAAGCAACTGCCTATGTGACGGCAATTGCAAGTAAGCAAAAGCCGCATAGAAGCTTGTCCTATGCGGCGATAAATTCAACTACCAGCATAGATACAGCACTTTAGAAGGTTCTCTAAAAAGTTGTATCTATGGAATGAGGTTCCATCAATACAACTATCTACGCCAGTTTTGCCATGATTTCACTTGCAATGGAATAAATAGTTTCATGATTGTTCCTCCTTCTCAACTTGTTTTCTTTCTTGATTGAATTCAGTTTAGCTTATTGATAAAAAAACGTCAACAATTTTCTGTCAAATTGTCAGATTTTTTTATCAATCATTGGCAGAAGTACGAATCGTCCACATCGGTAAACGATTCAATTCTGGGATAAATTCCGTCGTTGGCTGGTCAAATGAATCAAAGGTAAAGCGATTTTTTTCGACTCCTTCTTCATAAAAGACAAAGGTTACTTTATCAGGATCAATATCATATTCATTGGAGAAAAAAGCCGCATCATAGACGATTGGATAATAAAAAAATGTCCGATTCATTTCATCTTCTTGTGCTTGGATCAGATCAAACACTTGATCCAACTGAGCACCACTCGGTTTACTATACATCACAGAAATCGCTCTTGTTTCGCGAATCGTCTTGTCAGCTGTCAGATAAGGCAATGGTTGTACTTTTTCTGAAGGTAGCTTATCAAAAGCGATCCGATCCACTAGAGAAGCGTTGATACGATTTTGAGAAAAGACGATCAAACCGGCGAAAATCAAAGCGAAAAGAATCCCCCCGATCAGCGTGAAAATCGTTTTTTTCTGATCTCGGTAGAGATCATCTAAAAAAGCTTGCCAGCTTTCTACTGCTTTTTCTTTCGTGTAATGAACAAAGCTTTTCACTTGTTCCATAATTTGCCCACCTTTTTAAAAATACTACTATTATTTCATACTATCAATTCCCTTCTAGAACGTCAAGAAACTTCACATTTCCTCGATAATTCGGTAAGATAAAAGAAAACGGTAAAGGAGTCATTATGCATAATTTAGCTGATTCATTGATGACTGGAGCCAATCCAATCTTCGATTTCATCGTTGTCTGTTTGAACTTTCTCTCCATTTTCGTCATCGTTTGGGGTGTATTGATTGCAGGCATTGATTTTGTGCGTTACGAATTAACAGAAAAGGATCGTTTGGTAGCAGCTAGAGAAAACAATTTTATTCGCAATTATTTAGGAAGTTACGTCTTGTTAGGTCTGGAGATTTTGATTGCCGCAGATATAATTGAGACAATCATCCACCCCACCTTCGAAGACATCGTACGTCTAGCTGCAGTCGTTATTATTCGAACAGTCATCTCTTATTTCTTGAACAAAGAGATCGAACGGGCTTTGCAAACCACCGATCATCAGCCTGCCAAGAAAAAGGAAAACTAGCTGTCATGGCTTTTCTACGGATTCTTCGGTATAATAGATAGGAATATTTGACATTAGAAGGATCAATCCCTCAGTCAAACTATCCTTAAAAGAAAAGAGGGAACAATATGTCTTTTGATGGTGTTTTTACCCATTTAATGGTCAAAGAATTACAGAGTCAATTAACTAGTGGACGCGTGAACAAAATTCATCAACCTTATGAAAACGAGGTCGTATTTGTGATCCGTGCCCAAGGGAAAAATCACAAACTTTTGCTATCCGCTCACCCCACCTATGCCCGTGTGCAATGCACAACGATCGCCTATAGCAACCCAGAGACCCCACCGAATTTCTTGATGATGCTGCGGAAATATTTAGAAGGGGCGATCCTAGAATCAATCGAACAAATCGACAATGACCGTGTGATCCATTTTCATTTTACCCGACGAGATGAATTAGGTGATTTGCAAGCCCTCGTCTTGATCGTCGAATTAATGGGCCGTCACAGTACGATTTTATTAATGAATAAGACAAGCGGAAAAATTGTCGATACAATTAAACACATTGGTCATTCACAAAATACGTATCGTACCTTATTGCCAGGTGCTGTCTATGTTGCACCACCAAAGCAATCGACGCTTAATCCTTTCACAGCCTCTCGCACCAAGATTTTTGAAGAATTATCTACTCTCGATCCCTTGACGGCAAAAGAACTGCAACAACGATTCCAAGGCTTAGGCCGTGATACCGCAGAAGAATTGATTGCCCGAATCAGTGCCAATCCTAATGAAAAACTGCGTCAGTGGGAAACCTTCTTTACAGAGCTTACCCAGGAGCTAGCGCCAAGTTATCTCCAGTCAGAGAAAAAGGAATATTTTACACCGATTCCCTATACATCATTGATTGATGCGACCACCACTGTCACCCATTATCAGACTCTGAGCGAGCTTTTAGATGCGTTTTACCATGATAAGGCGGAAAGAGATCGGGTCAAACAACAAGGTGGCGAACTACTGAAAAAGGTTGAAAATGAACTGAAGCGTAACCAGCTGAAGTTAAAGAAACGTCAGCAAACCTTGAGGGATTCAGAAAACGCCGAGGAGTTTCGCCAAAAGGGTGAACTCTTGACGACCTTTATGAGCCAAGTGCCTCGTGGTGCTACATCTGTTGATTTGGAAAATTATTATGAGGAGAATCGGCTTTTGACGATCAAATTAGATCCCGCTCTTTCTCCTAATCAAAATGCTCAGAAGTATTTTCAGCGATACCAGAAATTGAAAAACGCAGTTAAATTGATCCATCAGCAGATTGCCGAAACGAAAGAAGAGATCGCGTATCTCGAATCCGTGTTAGCCCAATTAGAAATTGCCTCTCCAATGGATCTAGCGGTTATTCGGGAAGAACTGATCGCACAAGGCTATGTCAAAAATCGGACGAAGCAGCGTAAAAAAGTCGCCCCTTCGCAACCGGAACGATTTGTTTCTTCAGACGGAACAGAAATTCTCGTCGGAAAAAACAATTTACAAAATGACCAACTGACCTTAAAAACAGCTCGTAAGAGTGATATCTGGCTGCACACTAAAAACATTCCTGGTTCGCATGTCATCATTCGTTCGGACGATCCTAGCGAGACAACCTTAATGGAAGCTGCAGAGCTTGCCGCATATTTCTCAAAATATCGTCAATCTGCCCAAGTACCGGTGGACTATGTGCAAGTCAAACATATTCGGAAACCGAATGGTGCTAAACCTGGATTCGTCATTTATGAGAATCAAAAAACCTTATATGTGACACCGGACGAAGATATTTTGCGATTAAAGCAGTCCTAGCTATTCCTAAGTCTATTCGAATCAAAAAATCTTAGAGTAAGCAATACAAGAACCGACCACAAAAGTGCAGCTAAGAAGTGTATTGCCCCCAAAAGTTAGTTTTTTGGTCTAACTTTTTGGGGGTGCTTCACTAAGATACACGCGCTTGTGGTCGGTTTTTATGTTTTTATTCTATCTACTACTCTTTTAGCAGTAATTTTACTCAGCTTGAAACACCAAAGGCAAACCTTCACAGAACTTAACCATTGCTTCCTCTTCAAGATTCGCTAGAAAGGCAATTGAAAATCACCGTCAGAAAATAGCTTCTGCTAGCTAATAAATACCGCCATCCTCCATAGTGACTTTCTTCTCGAAATCAAAATGATACAGCTTTTCCCAGTGATTGATATTCAAGGTTCCTTTAGTCAAACGGATCGCCAGAAAGCAACAGCCCTTATCATTCTCGTTGTTGACTTCGTCGTACCAAACAAAGGCTTTGCGAATTTTGCTTCTTAATTCTGCATTTTTAGGGTCTAGCACCCAACCTAAATTCTCCCCTTGACCGATCGCGGTAAACCATTCACCACTGACAGCAATAGAAACTGCTGGGTTCTTTTTGATTTGCTTGATTTTATTGGATTGTTCGTGCGTCGACACGTAAAAAATGCCCTCTTCATAAAAAGCATCAACTTCTCGAACGACTGGTTGTATGTGTCCCTCTGCAGTTTTGTCACAAGCTGTCGTCGCAAGGGCAATCACATTGTCTTTGAAATGCCCAAATTTTTCTTCAAGCAGCTTTATTCCTTCTTCATACTGGTGGGTCATTATTCTGTTCCTCCTTGCATCTCTCTTCTTTTTTTAAAAGGAATCCATAATTCGACATGTGTAACCCGATTGTTTCCTTTTCGATATAGCTCTGGAAAAAAATCCTCAGCAATCCAACCATTTTTCTTGAGCCAAAAACGGGTATAACGCATCGCCTTTCCCATATTGATGATCAGTTGCTCTGAGATCGTATCAAAGCTGCAAACAATGTAATCACGTGCTGGTAGCGTCCATTCAATGAGGGTCGATAATTGCGTACCGTCACTTAATTGGCCAACAAAGTAACTTGAGTAGCCTTCTGGCGCATCTCCCGGAAATGAAACACCAATCAGGCAATGATCAGTGCGAGGCTGATTTTCAATCTTTTGATAAAAATCATGCCAAATTTCATCAATAGGGTCGATTCCTGTTCGTTGACCCAGCATTTTTCCATATTTAAATGGATAATAACCAATAACGCCATAAAAAACCATTGGTTGCTTGTTTCTTTTTTTCTGAATCTCCAAAACGACCCCTTCACTGATCAATGGATTACCTTCTTCTGTGACAATATACCCTAAAGATAGATCTGGCTTATCAAAATTTTGTAAGCCGATCGGCGCTTTTTGGTAAAGCGAAGGCGAAAGTCCATAAACGGTTTTAAAGGTTCTTGAAAATACTGCATGGCTGCTAAAACCAACCTCAAAAGCGACTTCAATGACTCGACTTTTTCTGTCTTTTAATAAATGAGCGGCTCTGGGCAGCCGACGCAGTTTTATATATTCCCTAACAGAAATTTTAACTAAACGGGTGAATAAGCGTTGATAATAAAATACAGAAAGGGATGCGACTTGTGCTAACGTTTCGATCTCTAATGGCTCGGCAAGATTGTCTTCAATATAATCGATTGATTTTTGGATTGCTTCCCATGCATGCATATGGATTTCCTTTCTTTCACTATAAAATATTCAGCCAAAAAAGCTTTACCGTGTCTGCTCTTTTTCCGCAAAAAACTATATTTGTATTTATTTTCACAATAGATTATCTGCCGCGAATCAGCTTATTTAATATTTTAGCATAGCCTTCATGGTCCTAGGATATAAAAATAAAAAAAGACGAAGAGTTTTCGTCTTTTTCCAGTCAATGACATTCTAAAATTCTAACATCTTTTTTATGGATTACCCTTACGAAGTGGTTTCTATAATGACCATCAAATGCAGTCAGTGAGAAAAACTACGTAAAAGGAACTATTTTTATAAATCAATAGAAATAAATAGGCCGATCTTTGCGGTCTTGTAATGGACGATTATTATTTTCTAATACTTCTTCGCGGAATTCTAAAATGAAGCGACGACTCATCTCACCAATCCAGTCAAAGACAAACCAGTTGATTGGACCTTTCGTTGGCGGGGTCGTCAGGGAACCCACATAATGAAAATGATGAGTGCGCTCTGGCAAGAACATGCTCGGATCAAACCATTGGGTATGGTTCTCAAAATCCCAGATGCTGTCGTCTTGCTGATTGCAGATCCAGTTGAGTTTATCTGTCAATTTGAATAAGATACCCACGACCAAGTTTTCTCCGTCATCATTCATATGAACGAGATGAAACTCTAATTCTTGCTGCTCGTCATCGATAATGTGTTCAGACGGCATGTGAAAATGAATATCCGTCAAATAGTAATTGATACCTTTAAACGTGACATAGCTTTCTTTATTATAAGGAACGAAGTGAATCGTATTTTTGAATTCTTTTTCCGTAAACCGCTCTCGTTTATAGTGAAAAGCCAAGTCCTGATCGATGGGTTCTTCGGTCTCATCGTGGACTAAAGCGATTGGGGATTGGTACGGAAATTCGGCACCTTGTGCATACCAGTCGCACAAAGTGTGCCAATGTTCAGGTCCATTGTCTCCGGAATAACTCCAGGGAACGTCCATATTTCTTTTCAAAAAAACAGCCTCCTAATTCAAGTTGACAGCAAGGAACAGCCCTTCCTATCAAAAAACTTTCTCCCAATGCTATCAGAAAATAGGTAAAAATAAAACGAATATGCTTGGTCATTCCCTCACATATCCGTTTCTTTTTCAATTCCTTATTCACTCAACCAAGCAGCAGGATCTTTTCGCCACTCTTGTAACAGGGCAACATCAGACTCTTGAATAGCACCCGTTTCTAAAGCCGACTCGATCAGAGCCGTATAGTTTGTCAAAGTCACGTATGGTAGATCTGCTTGCTCAAAATTCTCTTGAACTTGTGGCAGTTCGTAAGTAAAGATCGCAGCAACGCCTAATACGTCGGCTCCTTCTCTTTTGGCAGCTTCACAAGCTTCTAAGACACTGCCACCTGTTGACAATAAATCTTCAATGACGACCATTTTTTGATTTGGCTGAATACGTCCTTCAATTTGATTGCCTTTGCCGTGTTCCTTTGCTTTGCTGCGAATATAAACCATTGGTAAATCTAACAATTCAGCGACCCATGCAGCATGGGGAATCCCAGCTGTTGCGGTCCCTGCAATCACTTCTACTTCTGGATAAGTGGTTTTGATGACTGCAGCTAAGCCTTTCGCAATGGCACGTCGCACAGTTGGATAACTCATGGTGATTCGATTGTCGCAATAAATAGGGCTTTTGATACCGCTGGCCCACGTAAATGGTTCATTGGGTCGTAAGAAAATCGCCTCGATGTCTAAAAGATCTTTGGCGATTTGATTGGATTGTTCCTTCATTGGCTAGCTTCCTTCCATTCTTGTTTAATTTGCAAATAACTTTCATAGGGTGTCTTAGACTGGGTGATCGGACGTCCTACAACGATCATGGTAGCCCCTGCTTTACGAGCTTGTGCAGGTGTCATGATCCGTTTTTGATCGCCAACTTCACTGCCAGCTGGTCGGATACCAGGCGTCAAGCGTATGAAGGCATCGGTTGTCCTTTGCTTGATCTGGTTTGCCTCGTGAGCGGAACAAACAACACCGTCTAATCCAGCTTTTTGGGCACAAGTGGCGTAATGGATGACACTTTCTTGCAGTGACGTCATGATCTGCTGATCATGATGCATTTGTGCCTCGCTAGTGGAGGTCAATTGAGTGACTGCAATCAAGTTAGGGACTTTTTGTCCTGTCGGGGTTCCTTTTTGTAGGCCGTTTTTAGCAGCAGTCATCATTTCGATCCCGCCGGCTGCATGAACATTCGTCAAAGCAACACCTAAAGAAGCTAAGCGCTCCATTGCTCGTCCTACTGTATTGGGAATATCATGTAGTTTTAAATCTAAAAAGATATCATGGCCACTGTTTTTTAACCAAGTAACGATTGCTGGCCCTTCTTGGTAGAAAATCTCCATTCCCACTTTTACAAATAATTTTTCTTCCGCAGGAAATTGCGCTAAAAATGTTTCAATAGCCTGTTTGTTGGGGAAATCTAGGGCAATAATTGGCCGTTCACTCATCACATATGCTCCTCTCTCACTTCTTTTATCAGCTGTTCCAAAGAAGGGATCCCTAATTCTGCCATTCGGATAGGCAATTCTTCAATCAATTTCGGGCAAATGTAAGGATCGGTAAAGTTTGCGGTTCCGACTGCAACAGCACTAGCACCTGCCAGATACATTTCAAGTACATCATCCACTGACATCACGCCCCCCATGCCAATAATTGGTAATTGAGAAACTTGCGCCACTTGTTTGATTAGACGGATCGCCACCGGTTTGATAGCTGGTCCAGATAAGCCTCCGGTTTGGTTGGCTAAAATTGGTTTCCGTGTTTTTAGATCGATCCGCATGCCTAAAAGTGTGTTGATCATCGTAAACCCGTCGGCGCCGCCTGCTTCGATCGCTTGCGCAATTGGGACGATATCCGTCACATTCGGCGATAGTTTGACATAAATCGGCACTTGCGAGACTTTTTTGACCGCTTCAGTCAATGCACCAGCAACCGCAGGATCGGTGCCGAACGTTATACCGCCATGCTTGACATTAGGGCAAGAAATATTCAGTTCGATCGCTTTGACATTTTCTGCTCGACTGATTTCCTGACACACAAGAACATAATCTTCGACAGTCGAACCGGCAACATTCGCGATGATTGGCAAATCGGGGTGTTTTTGAGCTAAGTCTGGCAATATTTGATTCATGACCGTTTCTAACCCAGGATTTTGTAACCCGATGGCATTTAACATACCGCTAGGCGTTTCTGCTACCCTTGGGGTTGGATTGCCGAAACGTGGTTCAGGTGTGGTCGCTTTGATCATCACCGCACCTAATTGACTGATGTCATAATATTTATCATATTCTGCACCAAACCCAAAACAGCCGCTGGCAGGCATGATCGGATTTTTCAGACTCAATCCGGGTAGTTCGACGTTGATCGACATTAAATGACCACCTTTCTCGCCTGAAATACAGGCCCTTCGTCACAAACTTTGACACTTTTTGTGCCTTGTTCATCATCTTTCGTATGGCAAACACAGGCATAACAGGCACCCATCCCACAAGCCATTCGTGCTTCCATGGATAATTGAACATCTGGGAGGTCTTCAAAAAGCTGGGCGGTGGTTTTTAAAAGACCGTTATTTCCGCAGGCAAAGACCGCCGCAGGTGTTTGCTCTGCAGCTAATAACAGGTTGCCAACATTACCTTGTAAACCAGCGCTGCCATCATCGGTAGCAATCCTCGTGTCTCCCAGTGCGCGAAATTCCTCTTCATAGTACATGACGTCTTTGCTGGCAAAACCCAAAAAGTGAATGACGTGGACGCCTTGTTGGGTCAGACGTTTCGATAATTCATAGAGCGGCGGTACACCGATACCGCCACCTACGATAAATGCAGTGTCCCCTTGATTTAAATGATGATAGCGAAACCCATTTCCTAACGGCCCCATCACATCGATTGGATCACCAATGGTCATTTCTGAAAAAATTCGTGTCCCCTCTCCTTCGACCCGATAAATGATACGGCATTCTTTTTTCTCAGCATCGATATGATTGATACTGATCGGTCGGCGAAGAAGAAAGGCATTTTGAGGAACCCGTAGGTGCAGAAACTGCCCAGGGGTCCTCATCTCATTGACTAACTCACCCGTCAATGTCATTTCAAAAATCCGCGGTGCCAGTTGACGCTGTTTGCTGATGGTCATGATTTCTTGCTTCATCAAAAAACTCCTTTATCTGCGTTAAATTGCTTTTGTTGAAAAACTGCGGGATTCCATCACTTTTAGAATTGCATCCGCTGTATCAAGAGAAGTAAAGGTCGGTACACCATGTTCCACTGCTTCTCGACGAATGATAAATCCGTCTTCCGTTGCATTTTGGCGATCTTTATCCATGGTATTGACTACTACTTGGGTCGTTCCTTTACGGATCAAATCAACAACCGTTTCTTCTGCTTGTTGATCAGAGATTTTAGCAACTCGTGTCACTTGCAGGCCTTTTTCTTCAAAGTAATCAGCGGTTCCATTGGTAGCCAATAAGGTGAAGCCGACCTCTACGAAACGCGCCGCCAGCGCTGCTGCCTCTTCTTTGCTTTCGTCTGCAACGGTGAAAAGTGCTTTTCCAAATTCAGGAATATGCAGGCCTGATGCCTCAAAAGCTTTATAAAGTGCTTTTGCCAAGTCTTTGTCTGATCCCATTACTTCACCTGTTGATTTCATTTCAGGGCCTAAGTAAGTATCGACTTTTAAAAGTTTTGTAAAGGAGAAGACCGGTGCTTTGATGTGTACTTCATTTGGTGTTGGAGCAAGTCCGTCTTGATAACCTAACGCTGTGATCTCTTCCCCGAGAATCGCCTTCGTGGCAATTTGGGCCATTGGGATCTCTGTTACCTTGCTTAAAAATGGTACGGTTCGGCTAGCACGAGGATTTACTTCAATGACATACACTTTGTTTTCATGGATGACAAATTGGATATTCATCATACCGATACAATTTAAACCTAATGCCAAGCGTTTGGTATATTCTTCGATCGTAGCAATCAGTTCATCCGAAAGATTTTGCGGTGGATAGACCGCCATTGAATCTCCTGAATGGACCCCTGCACGCTCGATATGTTCCATGATTCCAGGAATCAAAACAGTTTTGCCGTCACAGATAGCATCGACTTCACATTCTTTACCGACCAAGTAACGATCGACCAAGACAGGATGTTCTGGTGATGCTTTCACTGCATGACGCATGTAATCTTCTAAATCGGCTTGGTTTTCCACGATTTCCATCGCGCGCCCTCCTAAGACATAACTTGGGCGGACTAAAACAGGATAGCCGATTTTTTGAGCGATGGCGATCGCTTCTTGCTCGTTTGTCGCTGTATCTCCTGGTGGTTGTGGAATATCTAATGTTTGTAATGCTTGCTCAAAAAGATCACGGTTTTCGGCACGATCAAGATCTTCAATGCTGGTGCCTAGGATTTTGACTCCGGCTTTCACCAAAGGTTCGGCTAAATTGATCGCCGTTTGCCCGCCAAATTGGACGATGACCCCAATGGGTTGTTCCAAATCGATCACGTGTAAGACATCTTCTAAGGTCAATGGTTCAAAGTACAGCTTGTCGGAAATAGAGAAGTCAGTCGAAACCGTTTCGGGATTGCTGTTCATGATGATTGCTTCATAGCCAGCAGCTTGGATCGCTTTCACCGAGTGCACTGTTGCATAGTCAAACTCCACCCCTTGTCCGATTCGGATCGGTCCAGAACCTAAGACAAGAACAGATTCTTTTGCGCTACGTTTGCTTTCATTCTCAAACTCATAGGTGCTGTAAAAATAAGGCGTTGCTGATTCAAATTCTGCGGCACATGTATCCACCATTTTGTAGACGGGCAAAATCTTTTGCTCATGGCGCAGCGTGCGGATCTCAGCTTCTGTGGTTTCCCACAGCTCAGCGATCTTTTTATCCGTAAAGCCATTTTGCTTGGCTTTTTTCAACACATCAAGGGATTGTGGGTCGTTTGCTAATGCTTGTTCGATCTCAAAGATGTGAAGCATTTTATCTAAGAAGAATAAATCGATTTTCGTCATTTCATTCAAATCTTCGATGGTATACCCTCTTCGGATGGCTTCCATGACGTAGAATAGGCGATCATCTTGCGCCTTGATGACTTTTTCCATCAGATCATTGTCAGAAAGAGCTTCTAGTTCTTTCATTTCGATATGATGTGTGCCGATTTCTAATGAACGAACAGCTTTCAGTAATGACTCTTCAATATTACGACCAATCGCCATCACTTCTCCAGTTGCTTTCATTTGTGTTCCTAATCGACGTTCCCCAGTTTCAAACTTGTCAAACGGCCAGCGAGGAATTTTTGCGACCACATAGTCTAGTGCCGGTTCAAATTCTGCATAGGTAGTTTCTGTGACTGGGTTTTTCATTTCATCCAATGTTAAACCGACGGCAATTTTCGCTGCCAATTTGGCAATTGGATACCCTGTAGCTTTACTTGCTAACGCAGAGGAACGTGAGACCCGTGGATTTACTTCAATGACATAGTAGTTGAAGCTATGAGGATCAAGCGCCAATTGAACGTTACAGCCACCTTCGATTTTTAATGCGCGAATAATTTTTAATGACGCATCTCGCAACATTTGGTATTCATGGTCTGACAAAGTTTGGCTCGGCGCAAAGACGATGGAATCGCCGGTGTGGATGCCGACTGGATCGAAGTTTTCCATATTACAAACGACGATCGCGTTGTCAGCAGAATCTCGCATCACTTCATATTCGATCTCTTTAAACCCTGCAATACTACGTTCAATCAAGCATTGGGTCACTGGCGAGAGCTTCAAGCCGTTTTCAGCGATTTGGCGCAGCTCTTCTTCATTGTTACACATGCCACCGCCCGTTCCTCCTAGCGTAAATGCTGGACGAACAATGATTGGAAAGCCGATTTTTTTTGCAAATTCAACTGCTGCTTCCACCGTTGACACGATTTCAGATTCTGGGATCGGTTGATCCAATTCTTCCATTAATTGTTTGAATAGATCTCTGTCTTCTGCTTGGTCGATTGCTGCTAATTTGGTTCCTAGCAACTCAATTCCTAATTCATCCAAAATACCTGAGTTGGCTAATTCCATCGCCATATTCAAGCCCGTTTGTCCGCCTAATGTCGGTAAAATTGCATCAGGCTGTTCTTTACGTAAAATCCGTGAGACAAATTCAAATGTGATTGGTTCAATGTAGACTTTGTCAGCAATTTCTTTGTCCGTCATGATCGTTGCGGGATTCGAATTGACTAACACCACTTCGTAGCCTTCTTCTCGTAAAGCTAAACAAGCTTGTGTGCCGGCATAATCAAACTCTGCCGCTTGTCCTATAATAATCGGTCCAGAACCGATAACCATGATTTTCTTGATATCTGTACGTTTTGGCATATTAGTTCTGCTCCTTCCATGCATCGATCATCTCTAAAAATTCGTCAAATAAGTGGACCGCATCATGCGGGCCCGGTGCCGCATCTGGGTGGTATTGGACACTGAATGCTGGGTAGCGGCGATGACGAACCCCTTCGATCGTGCCATCGTTCACTTCGACGTGGGTCACCATTAGTTTTTCAGGATCGATGGATGCTTCATCCACAGCAAAGCCATGGTTTTGTGAGGTAAAATCGATCCGACCAGTGGCGATCTCTCTTACTGGATGGTTTAATCCACGGTGACCGAACTTCATTTTATAGGTATCTGCCCCATTCGCTAATGAGAAGAGCTGATGGCCTAAACAAATCCCGAAGATTGGTACCTTGCCTTGAATCCCTTGTATCATTTTAATTGCTTCTGGCAAGCTTTTAGGATCGCCCGGTCCATTCGTCAGCATCACGCCATCTGGTGCGAGGTCTAAAATTTCTTGCGCTGTCGTATTGTATGGCAAAATCGTTAGATTGCAGTTGCGACGTGACAGCTCTCGTAAAATACTGTGCTTCAAGCCGAAGTCGATGACCACGATATTGCGACCCGTTCCAGGGCTTGGATAAGGTTTTGAGGTGGAGACTTGTGCCACTTGATTGGTTGGTAAAACCGCTGCTTTTAATTGATCAAAGGCATGGTCAAATACATCTCCCGCATCAACGATGCTCGCTTTCATGGTTCCGTGTTGACGGATCTTTCTTGTCAGCGCGCGTGTATCGATTCCTGCGATCCCTGGAATATTTTTGCGTTTTAAAAATTCATCTAACGTCAGCTGCTTCCGCCAATTACTCGCTAGACGCGCGTGTTCTTTCACAACGACCCCTTTACAAGTCGGTGAAATTGATTCGTAGTCGTCTCGGTTGACGCCGTAATTTCCTACCATCGGATACGTAAACGTAATGATTTGTCCGTTAAAGCTTTGATCCGTAATGGCTTCTTGATAGCCCGTCATGCTGGTGGTAAAAACAATCTCACCAAAAACATTGATACTGGCACCAAAGCCTTCGCCTTCAAAGTATGTTCCATCTTCTAAAATAAGCCAACGTTTCATATTATTGCCCACCTTTTTGCCATACTAATTTTCCATTTACAAATGTATAACTTGTATCCCCATATAACGTCCATCCACCGAAAGGCGTATTGACTCCTTTTGATAGGAATTGCTTAGGATCCACGTTATAAGCTGATTCTAAGTCAAAAATTGCGAGATCGGCTTTGTCTCCGACCATCATCGTTCCGGTGCTTAGACCAAAGATTGATGCTGGTTTCACGGTCATCCAATCCACTAATTGCTGTAAGTTAAAGCGTCCTGTTTTTACAAAATGAGTGTACAACAATTGGAAGGCATATTCTGATCCGACGATGCCAAAGGGAGCTTTTAAAAAGCTTTGCATTTTTTCTTCATAACCATGCGGTGCATGATCCGTCGCGATACAGTCGATCGTGCCATCCAGCAGACCTTCGATCAACGCTTCACGGTCTTCTTGCCCACGTAATGGTGGGTTCATTTTCCAAAAGCCTTCATCGGCAGGAATATCTTCATCGATCAGAAGTAAATGGTGGGGAGAAACTTCGGCTGTCACATGAATGCCAGCTTTTTTGGCATCTCGGATCACTCGAACACTTTCTTTCGTAGAGACATGGCAGACATGGTAATGGGCTCCTGTTGCTTCCGCCAAAAGCACATCCCGAGCGATTTGAGAAGCTTCCGTTACACTCAAGATCCCTGGCAATCCAAGCTCTTCCGCTTTTTTACCAGCATGCATCACGCCGCCAAAGAGTAAGGAATCATCTTCAGTATGGGCAACCAAAGCCAAGTCATTTTCGGCTGCTTGCTTCATTGCCAGATACATTGTGCCAGCAGTCTGAACACCCACGCCATCGTTCGTCAAGGCGAAAGCACCAGCAGCTTTCATTCCAGCTGCATCCGTCAATGTTTCACTGCGCAAATTTTCTGTAATCGGCGCGTATTGTAAGACATTGATTGACGCATCTGCGTTGATTTTTTCGTATACAGCTGCTAATTTTTCTGGTGTATCAGGAACTGGATCAAGGTTAGGCATTGCGCAAACTGTTGTGAACCCACCACGAGCTGCTGCCCTACTACCCGTTTCGATTGTTTCTTTGTATTCAAAGCCTGGTTCTCTGAAGTGTACATGAACATCCACTAACCCTGGCGTGATCAATTGCTCTTTGGCATCGATGACTTCTTCAAAATCTATTTCGGGAAATGCTGTACCGATCCCGCGAATGATTCCTTCTTCGATCCAAATTGCTGCAGGAACACAGTGATTGTCTTTTTTGATGATTTTACCGTTTTTAATGAGTGTTTTCATGTAAACTTCCTCCTCTTATTCCTTTTGACTGTTAGGCTTTACCATTTAATACTGCTTCAAGAATCGCCATTCGAACGAAGACGCCATTCGACATCTGTGTAATGATTCGCGAGCGTAAGCTTTCAACTAAGGCATCAGCCAACTCCACATCGCGATTGACCGGCGCTGGGTGCATTATGATCGCATGTTCCTTCATTCTGGCTGCCCGTTCGACGGTCAACCCGTGATTTTTTAAGTATTCTTCTTTGGAAAAGCTTTCCGTTCCATCATGGCGCTCGTGCTGGACACGAAGCATCATCATGACATCAACTTCTTCCACTAATTCATCTAATGGCAGCCAATGACCGTACACTTCAAACTCTTCGTCGTACCATTCTTTCGGTCCTGAAAAGAAAACTTTTGCGCCAAGTCGCTTGAGCATTTGCATGTTTGATTTTGCCACCCGTGAGTGGGTGATATCGCCCACGATGGCGACTTTCAAGTCGTCAAAGTGCCCGAACTCTTCATAGATCGTCATTAGATCCAACAAACATTGTGTAGGGTGTTGGCCGCTGCCGTCCCCGCCATTGATGATACTGCACTGGATCGTTTTGCTTTGGATCAAAGCGTCGTAGTAGTTTTCATCGCCGTGGCGAATGACTGCCACGTCTACACCTAAAGCTGACATCGTCAAGACCGTGTCATACAAGGTCTCGCCTTTTTGAACAGAACTAGTGGAGGCTTCAAATTCAATGACTTCGATCCCTAGTTTTTTCTCAGCAACATCAAAGCTTTTGTGGGTTCTAGTACTGTTTTCAAAAAAGAGATTTGTTGCGAAATACTGTTCCTTTTGGGGCATCCATTTCGCCCCTCTTTTGAATTCTTGTCCTCTGCGGATGAGTCCCATCACTTCACGGTCCGTCAATGCTTCGACCGTCAAAAGATGCTTTAAGCTGATTCTTTCGGATTGAATAATCATGAATGAATTCCTCCTTTGTTTCTGTTTAAACGATGAGTTGGCACAAGTTATTTTTCTTCGCTGCGAGAGCTGTCAGGTAAAATAAGATTCAAGAAGATTCCTAGGACAGTTGCTAACGCCATTGCGGATAAGGTGAAGGTACCGACCGTGAACACAAGACCGCCGATTCCTACCACAAGGATCACTGACGCAATGATCAAATTCTTCTTACGATCAAAATCGATTTTGTTGTCGATCAAAATTTTCAACCCGCTGGCAGCGATGACGCCAAAGAGCAGGAAGCTGATCCCTGAGATGACTGGGCCAGGAATACTTAAGATCAATGCGCTTAGTTTTCCAACGAAGCCTAGTACGATGGCTAAAACTGCCGCACCACCGATGACGAACACGCTATGGACCCGTGTAATTGCTAAAACCCCGATGTTTTCTCCGTAACTTGTCACTGGCGGTCCCCCAACGAGACCGGCTGCGATTTGAGCAAAACCGTCGCCTAAGAGTGTTCGGTTCAAGCCCGGCTCTTCAAAGAAGTTCCGCTTCGTTAGTTTGTTTAAGACCATCAGATGTCCGATATGTTCTGTCATGGTGACGAAAGCGATCGGTGCCATCGTAGTGATCGCATTTAGATACAGTTTGGGTTCATAATTAATGAAAGGAATTTCGAAACTTGGCAGCCCAAACCAGTTGGCGTCAATGATTGGTTGTACGTCGACGATCCCTGCCGCTAAGGCGATCAAGTATCCGCCAACGATCCCTAGCAGGATCGGGATCAGCCCTAAGAACCCTCGCAAAAACATGTTGAAGAAAATCGTTAATCCCAAGGTAGCCAAAGCTACTAGAATGTACTTGAAATCGTAAACTGAGTCATTGTACATCGCATTTTGGGCGGCGTTGGCGGCTAATCCTAGACCAATCACCATAATCACAGGACCGACAATGATCGGTGGTAAGATCTTATCCAACCAAGCAGCGCCAGCACGTTTGATGATCAGCGAAACGATCACGTAGACCAACCCAGTCGTGATGGCGCCTTGGGCGATGGCTGGGTAGCCGTCTGATTCCATCAGCATTTGCATCGCCGCGATAAACGCAAAGCTGCTGCCTAGATACGCTGGGATTTTCCCTTTCGTTGTGACCAAGTAAACCAATGTCCCAATACCGGAACTTACCAAAGCGATACTGGGGTTGATCCCTACCAAGATCGGTACTAAAACTGTCGCACCGAACATCGTGAAAAGATGTTGTAAACTAAGGCCTAACCAAGGCAATGCTTTGGGCCGATCTTTGATGTCTAAAACTGCGTCTGGATTACGAAATTCTTGCTTCTGCATGTTGCTGTCACTCTTCTTCCTAGTCGTTTTCTTTATTGATCATGATCCGGTCAGAACCGTCTGATTCTTCCATCTCAACGATAATTTCTTCACTTAAAGCAGTTGGAATATTCTTCCCAACAAAATCTGCCCGAATCGGCAGTTCCCGATGGCCGCGATCAACTAGAACGGCTAGTGAGATTCTCTTTGGTCGACCAATATCCATGATGGCATCCAAAGCTGCTCGAATCGTCCGTCCGGTAAACAAGACATCATCGATCAAGATCACTTCTTTGCCGTCAATAGCCGTCGGAATGTCTGATGAATGGATCTCTGGATCATCTTCGCTCTTTTTATCATCTCGGTACAAGGTGATGTCCAATTCACCAACAGGTACTTCTACGCCTTCCAATTGTTTTAAACGTTCCGCAATCCGTTGGGCGATATAGATGCCTCTTGTCTTGATTCCTACTAACACCAAATTATCAATGCCGCGATTTCTTTCAATAATTTCGTAGGTGATCCGTGTTAACGCTCGTTTCATTGTTACTGCATCTACTACTTCTTTCGCTGCCATATGTTGTTCCCTCCTAATTTTGAACATAAAAAAACTCCTACCTGCTTGAGGTAGGAGTCATGTTTTCCGATCGTTGCCTAAAATCCCATTCTGTGGATTTTGGGTACACGTTATCATCCAGTAAGGGTTCGAATCTCCAACGCGGGAGTCGTCTGCTTACTCATTCCTTCTTAGCCTCACGGGACTACATTTAAAGGAGCTATTTAGTTGTTACATTTACTATACAGTTCCACCACAAAAAAATCAATCATTTTTTCGTAATTTTTTTAGGGTGTCCTCAAATAGTTCTGGTAATGGGGCTTCAAAGACCATTGACTCACCCGTTGTGGGATGTGTGAAGCCTAAAAGCTTGGCATGTAAAAACTGGCCGTTGCCTTTTAAGGTACGCTTTGGTCCGTAGATTGGGTCACCGGCTAACGGAAACCCGATATATTGCATATGCACTCTAATTTGGTGGGTTCTTCCAGTTTCCAATTGCAATTCCACCAAGGTAAATTGATCAAAGCGTTCCAACACGGTGAAATGAGTCACTGCGGGTTTGCCGTTCTCAATCACCGCCTGCATTTTACGATTGACTTTCGAGCGGCCGATCGGTGCATTGATGGTGCCTTTTTCGTGGCTGATATTGCCATGGACCAAAGCCACATACTTGCGTAACGAGGTTTTGTCTTTCAATTGTTTCGCTAACGACTCATGCGCCTGATCATTTTTGGCAATCATTAACAGACCCGACGTATCTTTGTCGATTCGATGAACGATACCCGGCCGAACAACATCGTTGATCGTCGATAGATCCTCCATATGGTACAACAATGCGTTGACTAAGGTGCCACTCGGATGACCAGCGGATGGATGAACCACCATCCCTTGCGGCTTGTTGATGACTGCCACATCAGCATCTTGATAGACGATCGTTAAAGGAATATTTTCTGGCTCTAAATCTACTACTTCCGGCTCTGGCACTTGGATGACCAAGTGATCGCCTGCTTTTACTTTATAATTAGCCCGGACCGTCTCACCTGCCAAAGTAACGGCATCTTCTTTCAGCCATTGTTGGACTTGTGAACGGCTATGGTCAGGCAAGCGTTCGGCCAACACTTTGTCGACCCGCCCTTTTTCTTCTTTAATGATTACTTCAATTTGCTTTTCCATTTGATTCTCCTTGTTTCCCTTTTGCTACATCATCTACTAGTGCATAAATAAAAATCAAGATTACCCCAAACACTAATGACATATCAGCGATATTGAAAATTGGGAAATTGATAAAATCAAGCTGGAACATGTCCACTACAAAGCCATGCTGCAAGCGATCGATGAAGTTCCCGATAGCGCCACCTAGAACAAACGCCAATCCGAAACGAAACCATAGGCTGCTGTTTTGGTAGCGAAACAATAGATAAACAACGACGACAACCGCGATAACGGTGATGATCGCAAAAAAGGTGATTTTTCCTTCAAGAATACTCCAAGCTGCACCCGTATTCTGAAGATAGGTCAGTGACAACACATTGTCGATCAGAGAATGTGTTTCACCTAGTTGATAATTGGCAACGATCCAAATTTTTAGCCATTGATCCAAGCCAATGACAACAGCACTTAACAAAAAAAACAACGCGATCATAAATTTTCCACTCTTTCTTCTTTAAAAATATCTCGTGGACGGATGATGCCCAAGAGATTTCCATTCGGATTTTTATCTTTGGTGATCAATACCGCCTCAAGCAGGGCATTTTTTTGAAACAGTTCCTCGACCTCAACAATGGTCGTTTCAGCCGACACGAAACAAAAATTCGACCGTTTCCCATCTCCTGCTAATAATTCATCGGCCGTTCTGCCTGCTAACTTGATTTCACCATGGAGGCTTTCTTTCGCTAACCAGTACCCCAGCATTCGCAAAGTGATCAAGCCCAAAAATCGACCATTATCATAGATTGGAAATTGTGAGTAGCGCTTTTGGGCAACGATTTTCAATAACTCTGGTAATGGCAGGTGCTTTTCAAAACCAGTCACTCGTTTCGCAAAACGCGGCATGACTTTTTCAGGTGCCAGTAAGGAGCGTTCAATTTCTTGAATGCGATTGACGACCCATTCATTTGGCTCTGCAATGACAAAGTTCTCACCAATTTTTTCATGAACGATGGCATTGCGCAGCTGAGCCATCTGTAATAGATCATCTTCTGCTCTTCTAACATTGATATTTTTACTTTTTGATAAGCGACGAACCATTTCAGAAAACCCCATATTCCGCGGATTATCCAATTCGTCACGAAGACGCTTTTCGATTCGATTAAAACTGCTCAAAAATTGATCTGCCCCACTAGCCATGGCGAACCTCCTTGATAAGATATGCTTTTTTTAAATAAATCAAAACAAAGACAAAATAAGCCACCAAATACACACCAACAAAAAGCAACGAGTAGAGGGAGATGGATAATAAGCCCAAACCCCCTATCATGAGAAAAAGGCTTAAATAAAAGCCGATATATATTCTTTTAAGCGCAGGATTCATCACGACCTCCAGCTTGAGCGCTGATTGGCCTTGTGGTAGCTGAAAAGGCTGACTTTCTAAAAAAAACATGCGCACACGAATCGGCGTCTGCTCAGCCAGCGCCAAAAAAATCGTTTGCTGATGATTGATGGCAGCGATTCTTTTTTTCCCTTGCATGATCTCTAAGGGACTGCCCATTCCATAAAAACCAGTCCTCCTAGTTAGTTGTAGCTCCATTGACAAAGATCACCTCAATTGGTTAAGTATACTTGATTATTAAAAGAAAGAAAATAGACTTTTGCTTGCTTCCTTGATTATTATAACAAGAATCCCTACTTTTATCTTCCATCACGTCAAATGAACAAGAAAAAGACGAATGCAGCGTGCATCCGTCCTATCAAATCATCTCTTTACGTTCTTTCGTTTCAAATGCCGCGAATGCCTTCTTTGTTTGTGACCGCTCTTTTAGAAAAGACCAATCGCTTGGCCATCAGAAGTCACGTCCATATTGATGGCGGCAGGTTTCTTCGGTAATCCCGGCATCGTCATCACGGCACCAGTCAAGGCTACGATAAAACCAGCACCTAGCTTGGGTACGAACTCACGAATGGTCACAGAAAAGCCTTCTGGTGCACCCAGTTGCTTTGGATCATCACTAAAGGAATACTGGGTTTTTGCCATACAGATCGGCAAATGATCCCAGCCCTGCTCTTTAAAGCTTTGCAACTGCGCCTTGGCTTTTGG
The DNA here is from genome assembly GCF_006491895.1 of Enterococcus sp. OL5. Taxonomy (NCBI): domain Bacteria; kingdom Bacillati; phylum Bacillota; class Bacilli; order Lactobacillales; family Enterococcaceae; genus Enterococcus; species Enterococcus sp. OL5. Next base: position 110,379 of record NZ_VHIL01000005.1, on the reverse strand, counting down.
TGCAAACTCAACCTCAGCCCCGCCATAGATTTCCCGCACGATCAAAGAAGCCTTATCCGCTAAAGGCAAATCGTCCGTATACAAGCGTTGGTAGTTAGCCGGTTTTTCCTCGATCACTTGGACTACCGCTTTTGCAAGATCCGTTCCACCCGCTCCACCATCTGCCCAAACAGCTGTCCGAGCGACGGTGACATCGATTCGCTGGCACAAGGCTTCAACTAATTCACGCTCCGCTTCGGTGTCTTGTGAAAATTCATTGAGGGCGACTACCACTGGAATCTGATATTTGCGCATATTTTCAACATGCCGTTTTAAATTACTGAAGCCCCGCTCTAATGCTTCTGTATTCTCAGTCCCTAGATCAGCGACAGCGACACCGCCATGCATCTTCAATGCTCTGATCGTTGCCACAACCACGATCGCATCCGGTGCTTTTGATAGATTTGGTGTTTTGATATCTAAAAATTTCTCTGCACCTAAATCGGCACCAAAACCAGCTTCGGTCACCGTGTATTCGCCTAAGTGCAAAGCTGTCTCGGTTGCGATCACACTATTACACCCATGGGCGATATTCGCAAAAGGCCCGCCATGGATCAGCGCAGGAGTTCCTTCGATTGTTTGGACCAGATTCGGTTTCAGAGCGTCCTTCAGTAGTAAAGCTAAGGCTCCTTGAACCGCCAAATCTTTTGCGTAAATCGGTTGTTTTTCATAAGAATAGCCAATTAAGATCTTTCCTAATCGTTCTTTTAAGTTATCAATGCTCGTTGCCAAACACAAAATCGCCATGATTTCACTTGCGACAGTAATATCAAAACCATCTTCACGAGGAACACCTTGTAATGGACCGCCTAAGCCAACGATCACTTGGCGTAACGCACGATCATTCAAATCGACAACGCGTTTCCATGTAACCCGACGTCCGTCGATCCCTAATTCGTTGCCTTGTTGGATATGATTGTCGATCAACGCAGACAAGGCGTTATTAGCAGCCGTGATCGCATGCATATCACCTGTGAAATGTAAGTTGATGTCTTCCATCGGTAGTACTTGTGCTTTGCCACCGCCAGTGGCGCCGCCTTTGATGCCCATTACTGGTCCTAAAGATGGCTCACGTAAGGCGATGACGGTTTGCTTGCCGATTTGATTTAACGCATCTGCAAGTCCAATGGTCACGGTTGACTTGCCTTCTCCTGCTGGTGTCGGACTGATCGCTGTGACTAAAATCAGCTTACCCAGTGGATTGTTTGCTTTTTCGTTGATTGCCGACCATTCGATTTTTGCTTTATATTTGCCATAAAGTTCCAGGTCATCCCCTGTTAAACCAAGTGGTTCAGCAATTTCAATAATCGGTTTAGGCTTTGATTCTTGTGCAATTTCGATATCTGATTTCATTTTTACCCTCAATTCACGAACTATTTAGCACTTTAAAAAAGGTTTTGTTTGCTATGGTCTTATTATACTTGATTTTATTCAGAAAGAAAGAGAGATTTTTCACACTTTTACAAGAAGTTTCACGGATCCTTTATGTAAACAAAAACAGCGTCTCTCCTAAGGCTGTACCGCCAAAAGGAGTGATCGCTGTTTTCTAGATTCCTATGAATTAGTCGTGGGTTTCGACCTGCACCCTTTTTTCAGGGATTTTTTCTTGAAAAAAAGTTTCTAACCATACCACATCTTTTTTACGTAACGTGAAGGTATACGTTCTTTGATGATCGGTAATGCTTATTAAACGGTTTTCAATTTGCCATTTTTCTATCTCAGACAGAGAGACGATCCTTTTCTTCCATATACGTGCGTAGCGAATCAGTAACACATCATTTCTAATGAGCAGACTCCGGTGGAGCCCCAGCCATACAAAAAAGAAGAAGACGGCTAAAACGAGGTTGCTTTTCCAATAAGGTCTGGTATTTTCTAACGAAAGAATCAAACTGATAAATAATATCATCATAGTGAACGACCAATAAATGATCGCTGTAGCAGCTTCCGGTTGCCAATACAATTTACGCTTCATAAAAGTTCCTCACAACATAAAATTTCTAGTATACTATCTTTATCATATCAAAAAAGGGTGAGACAATGTTAAAAGTTTATCTTGATGCTTCCACGAAAGGCAACCCCGGCCCTAGTGGCGGTGGAATCGTCATTGTCGGTACTGATCTGCATGAACAAATTGCGTTTCCGCTACCTGATTCCACCAACCACCAAGCAGAGTTCGCTGTGATGGTCAACGCGCTGCAGCTGTTGATTAACAAAGGGTTACAGGAACAGACAATTATGCTTTATACCGACAGCAAAGTCGTTGCGCAGACCATCGACAAGAATTATACCAAAAACCCTGCTTTTTCTGATTATTTAACAGAAATTCAATACTTGTTGAAACAGTTCGCTTTAGCGATCATCCAATGGGTCCCTGAGAGTCAAAACAAAGGTGCCGACCATTTGGCCCGCCAAGGATTAGCAAAAGCGATGAAATTAAAGGATCGGAGACAATAACCGAGAGAAGTTTTGTTTGAAGCGCAACCAGTAAGATTGCTTAGCCAAAATTTCATCCGTCAGTAATGTTGATTGTGCCATATCCTCTTCAAAGAAGCCTTTCAACGTTTGCGTGACATCGTGATCGTAGGCGAAGGCATTGACTTCAAAATTCAAGGCATAACTCCGAATGTCTTGATTCGTCGTCCCAAAGGAACTAATGGTATCATCCATCATGACCGTCTTCGCATGGAGGAAACCGTTGTTATAGATGTAGATTTTTGCACCACGGCGATGCAAGTAATTGGCATAATGCTGTGTTGCCCGATAAATGAATGGATGATCCGGCATACATGGAATCATGATTCGGACGTCTACACCTGAGTGGATGGCAATTTCCAATGCATTCATCATACTGTCATCAGGAATCAAATAAGGCGTTTGGATCCAAATCGATTCTTTCGCAGCCAAAATCATTTTCACAAAACCGCCTTTAAGGATTTGGGTCTCTGTTTCTGGACCGTCGGCGACAATTTGCAGATCAACATTTCCAGCAAGCTCTTTCGGTGGCAAAATAAAATAACGATCTTCGTATTCTAGCTGATCCTCTTCCTTTTGCACCGATGCATTCCAATCACGAATAAAAATCTCTTGTAGCGTAAAGCTAGCGGTTCCGACGATTCTTGCGTGGGTATCTCGCCAATAGCCGAACTTGGCCTTTTTGCCAAGATATTGATCACCAACATTAAACCCGCCAGTCCAGCCAATTTGTCCATCGATCACAACGATTTTCCGATGAAGGTGGTAATTTAGCCGTGTGTTACGAATCAGATTTTTCGAGGTGATAAATGGCACGACTTTTCCTCCAGCATCGATCAGCGGTTGGAAGAACTTGCGATTGGCTTTCGGTGAACCCCATGGATCATAGACCAAACGGACCTCCACGCCTTCACGGGCTTTATCGATCAAGATAGACAAGAATTGGCCACCGATCTCATCATTAAAAAATGAATAATACTCCACATGCAGGTTGTCTTCAGCTTGCTTCATATCTTCGAATAATGCTGCAAACTTTTCTTTGCCATCTGTGTAAAATTTCACCTTGTTTCCTTTAGTCAAGGGCGATTCATCTAGGTTCTTAAAATAGCGCTCCAATAAATGATTATCATCTGAGTAAGGATGTTCTGGAAAAGAATAATTGTGCACTTTGATGATTCGATTCAACTCATTGATCCTACTCTGATGATGCTCACTGAATTTATAAATAATTTCTCCATCGATTCCCCGTCCGCAAAACAAGTACAACAAGAACCCAATGCCGGGGATGAATACCAACGTCATCATCCAAGCAAAGACACTTGCAATCGAGCGTGGTTTCCGAAAAACAGTAATAAAAGCAGCAATCGTATTAATAAACAAAAGTGCCAATAAGACCGTGGAAATCATGCTCATATCCATTTTTATCATAGTTTCCTCCTATATCCTGTAACCCTATAATAGGTAACTATGGTCGAAAGCAAGCTTTAAATCATAGTCCCCTAGTGTTTCTTTGATTTTTTGTTTCAACATTTCTTCGATTTCTCGATCGCTATAAGCAGATTTTGCAGGAATCACTAAATCAAAAGCCAACAGATCTCCTTTGACCTGAAAATCATGCATCCGTAACTGTGGGTCAACGAAGCGAACGATCTTTGACACTTCTTTTTTTAGATGCCGATACTGCTGATTTTGAATTGGTACTGGATCAAGATGACAGACCAGGTCGACTTTCAAGGATTGGCGAAAATCTTGTTCAATCGCATCAATCACCTCATGCGCTTCTCGTAGTGACCAGGTTTCATCCACTTCGATATGCACACTGGCAAAACGATTTTTCGGCCCATAATTGTGAACCAGTAAATCATGGTAACCGAGAATCGTCGGATAGTGATCCAAGCGCTGCTCCATGGCGGAGACTTCTTCTTGCGTAGGTCGTGCCCCTAGCAATTCATTGATGAAAGATCGAATCATTTTAATGCCGCTGATCAAAATGTAGAGCGCAATCAGACAACCAACATAGCCATCGATTCGTAAACCGGTCAACCACTCGATCGTCGCTGAAAACAAAACCGCCCCTGTTGTATACACATCGTTGAGACTGTCTTGACCACTGGCACTTAGTGTTTGAGAGCCGATCAACTTAGCCAATCTGCGGTACATTGCTCCCTGCCAGACTTTGATCAAAATCGATAAAACCAAAACGATAAACAATAGTGGGGAAAGACGGATACTCGTCGGTTCCATGACGCGTTGCACAGAACTGATGAGAAATTGGCCACCAACAAATGTGATGATCAAAGATACCACGAACCCACTGATGGCTTCAAAACGCTCATGTCCATACGGATGTTCACTGTCGGCTGGTTTCGCAGAGATCCGAAAACCGATCAATGTTAAAATAGACGAGGCGGTATCTGAAAGACTGTTGATGGCATCGGCCATAATCGAAACAGACTGCGCAGATAAGCCAATGATAAATTTCCCTGCGAATAATAGGAGGTTGGAAAGCAACCCCAGACTACCTGCTAACTTCCCGATGGCTGTACGTTCGTAGACACCATTTTTTTGCTACGTTTTAAAAAAAAGTTTAGCAAATCATCACCCTCTCAAAAAACCATCTTTCTTATTTTACCCCGAAGGAATTCAATTAAACAACTATTCGTATCGTTTTTTCGAAAAAAAGCGAATTCCCTTCAATTATCAAACGCATTTTCAGATAACATTTAGGAAAAAGGAAAAAGATAACGGAAGGGTCTCCCCCTCCGTCATCTTCGTTCAAAAAAGGAATGTGTTAAAGACCTGCGCTCCTCTTTCATCTATCTTCTCAAACGAAAGAAACTTGCTGCACAGATTCAACCAGTGAGTGTGATTACTTGGCAGCTAACCACGTTGCTGCTGACTCAAGTGCTGCTGCGATTCCTTCAGGATTCTTCCCGCCGGCTTGCGCCATATCAGGACGACCGCCACCGCCGCCACCAACTTTAGGTGCGATCTCTTTGATCAAATCGCCCGCTTTCAATCCTTTTTCATTGGCTGCTTTGTTCATGGCAGCTAAAAGATTCACTTTGCCATCATTCGCGGTAGCTAACACTAAAATATCAGAATGGTCTTTTTGTTTCCATTGGTCAGCTAGTTGACGTAATTGGTTCATGTCCTTTACAGTCACTTTTGCTGTGATCAGACGCAGACCATTTACTTCTTTGACATCTTTGAAAACATCCCCTGCTTGCTGGTTTGCTAACTTGCTGGCAAGAGCTTCGTTTTCTTTTTGCAGTTCACGCAGCTGCGCTTGCAGTTGTTCTGTTTTGGCAACGACTTCTTTTAATTGAGCGGATTTAACGATCCCTGCAATTGCTTTTAATTGCGTCTCTTCTTCATGCAATAGCGTATAGGCCTCTTGACTAGTCACTGCTTCGATCCGACGAACACCAGCACCGATCCCTGATTCAGAAACGATTTTGAAAATACCGATATCTTCCGTATTTGCTACATGGGTTCCCCCACATAATTCGATCGACCAATCGGCAACATTGACGACGCGAACGTCATGCCCATATTTTTCACCAAAGAGTGCCATCGCTCCCATGCCTTTTGCGGTATCGATATCCGTTTCGATCGTCACAACAGGGAGGGCTTCCCAAATTTTTTGGTTGACGATTTGTTCCATTTGGCTCAGCTCTTCGCTGGTCACTTGCCCGAAATGACTAAAGTCAAAGCGCAAATGTCCTGGAGCAACTAATGAACCTGCTTGGTTCGCATGGCTACCTAATACTTCTTTTAACGCTTTATGCAATAAGTGAGTCGCCGTATGATTTTTGATGATCTTATTGCGACGATGCTGATCCACTTGTAAGAAATAGTTCACGCCTTCTTGTAGTGGCGCTTTGACTGTAGCAGTATGCAAGAACTGACCGTTCGGTGCTTTCTTGACATCCGTCACCTCTGCTACGATCGTGCCATCCTCTGCTACGATCGTCCCTGTATCTGCAACTTGTCCACCCATCTCTGCATAAAATGGTGTTTCAGCAAAAATCAGTTTTGCTTCACCTGTCGAAACAGAATCATGTAACGCTTCGTCTTGGATGATCACTAATAATTCGCTGTTTGCTTCAAGTGAATCATAGCCAACGAAACGGCTGTCCACTTTGATATCCGTCAATAAAGCGGATTGTACGCCCATTGAAAGCTCCGTTTGCCGAGCCGCACGAGCACGGGCACGTTGTGCATCCATTTCTTGTTCAAACCCTTGATGGTCCACTTTCAACCCTTCGTCTTCCGCCACTTCTTCTGTCAATTCAACTGGGAAGCCGTAAGTATCATACAATTTGAAAATATCTTGACCAGCTAACGTATCTTGCCCGTCTGCTTTTACTTGGGCGATCACTTGATTTAAAATATCTAACCCTTCATTGATGGTTTCATGGAAACGTTCTTCCTCGTTGCGGATCACTTTTTCAATAAATTCTTGCTGCTCTAATACTTCAGGATAGTAGCTTTCCATGATCTCGCCAACGATCGGTACTAATTTGTATAAGAAGGCGGCATCGATCCCTAATTTTTTCCCATGCATGACTGCACGACGTAATAAACGACGTAAAACATAGCCACGGCCTTCATTTGAAGGCAGTGCCCCATCGCCGATCGCAAAAGAAAGCGCGCGGATATGGTCTGCAATCACTTTAAAGGAGATATCTGTCGTTTTGCTGTCGCCGTAGTTCACACGACCGCTTAAATCTGCCACTGCATTGATGATCGGCAGAAACAAGTCTGTTTCAAAATTGGTTGGTGCATTTTGAACGATGGAAACCATTCGTTCCAGCCCCATCCCCGTATCAATGTTTTTATGTGGTAGTGGTTCATAGGAGCCATCTGGTTGATGATTGAATTCTGAAAAGACCAGATTCCAGATTTCCAAATAGCGTTCATTTTCGCCACCAGGATAGTTTTCGGGATCATCTTCCGCTACGTCATTAAACTCAGGACCACGGTCATAGAAAATCTCTGAATCCGGTCCACAGGGGCCTGCACCGATGTCCCAAAAGTTGTCTTCAATCTCAACGATATGCTCTGGTGTTAAGCCGACTTCTTCTGCCCAGATCCGTTTTGCTTCCGTGTCTTTTGGATAAACCGTGACATATAATTTCCCTGGATCAAAAGCCATCCATTCTGGGGAGGTCAAAAACTCCCAGGCCCAATGAATCGCTTCATTCTTAAAGTAATCGCCGATCGAAAAGTTGCCTAACATTTCAAACATCGTATGATGTCTTGCTGTTTTCCCAACGTTTTCGATGTCGTTGGTCCGAATCGATTTTTGCGCATTGGTAATTCTTGGGTTTTCAGGAACAACACTGCCATCAAAATATTTTTTTAGCGTTGCCACCCCTGAATTGATCCATAATAGGGTTGGATCGTTGACTGGGACAAGGGACGCACTTGGTTCAATTGAATGACCTTTTGATTGAAAGAAGTCCAAAAACATTTGGCGTACTTCTGCACTGGATAATTGTTTCACGTTATTCTCCTACTTTCTTCTGTGTTCGCTTAAGATACAGGGGCTGACAAAATTGCTGGTAAGGCGCTCTTATGCCTGTCGAGACATTTTGACGATAAAAAAACACCATTGCAGAGCAAGGACGTCGATACGCGGTACCACCTTGCTTGCAATGATGTGACTCATTACCTCTTAGACTCGTTAACGCGGAGTGGACGGCAACATTTCTGCTGCAGTTGAGCACCAAAGGGAGCAATCCGTCCGAATTCATGTTTTTCTCTCAGCAATGAAAAACTTTCTGTAATGAATCATCAAACCGACCATATCCTTCGTCATTCAAAGTATAAGGAAATGTTTTGAAAAAGTCAATCCTCAAATCCGGTCTTTATTGATTAGGATCCCTTTGCGGTAACGATAGTTCTGGGGAGAAAGCTTTTGATCGGGCTGCAACATTTTCCGTGAACGGTAATAACTGGCATACGGCAATGCATCGAATAAGGGATGACCACAAATTTGCCAATTCTCCATTTTTAAAGACAAGCCATCTGTCAGCTCCCACGCATCCGCAAGCCCATAGGTGCAGCCAAATAAATTCGGTTCAAGCAATTCAGCGGTTGACAAAGAGACGCCATCATCGCAGGGCTTTTCATTGCCCCAGCGAAAAAGTCGCCGAGTCGCAGCACCGCAAACGTATTCCCATTGATCCTCTGATAGCAACTGAAAGCCTTGTTTATCTAACTGCTGTTTCAATTCTGTTTGACTGACGGATTCGTGGGTAAATAACTGATAGGTTTCCGATAACGGCTCGAGTGCAGCAAAATAGCGATTCTCTTCGTGATAAAAAGCGGGTAATTCCCAACGCAAGCTTTCCTCAAAGGACGCTGGTGCTGTGAATTGTGCCTTTAGCTCTTTTTCGAAAACACTGAATTGATCGACTAACCCGTGAAACTCCCCAGTGATCGTATTCAGCTGCCCGATATACCTTGCGCCAGCAGGCAGCGCACTTTTTTGGACTAGCATGGGATCAATCACAGCTTTGCGCAAAGGGCTCGTAGACTCATTGACAAAAATCCCCCAATCTTGGCTGGTTTCTAATTCATAGATTGTTTCCAGCTGGTGAATGATCTCGTTGGGTGCGGACTGCCAATTTTTACTCCAGCAAGTAGCCGGTAACCCTTGCACACCGAGATCCCAACCTAAGATCGCCTCAGAGTTCCCTGGTATAAAGACAAAGTCTTCGCCATCGATCGTTAATTCAAAGGTAGCACATTTCAACCCTGCATACGTCAATTGACTAAAATGGACATCGGTGATCTCCTTTAAAGGACTGACAAAATACATTAAAATTTGCTGGATCAGCTGTTCTTTGATTTCAAAGGACAGTGTCTTCCAATTTGACCATTGTAACGCCTCAAAAAAATCCACGTCATTTCTCCTCTCATCTGCTACAATTACTATATGACGAGTATACCACGAAAAAGGAGGAAAACGACTGATGCTTTATTTTGGACGCAGTCCGTGGATGCTACAAGCGGTTTTCGCCCTGCGGCAAGCCGTTTTTGTGGAAGAACAGCACATCCCTATAGAATGGGAATTTGATGAAAAAGACCAAACTTGTCCATACTTTCTTTGGCATGATGGAAACACACCGATCGCTACCATCAGATATCAATTCTCTACGCCAAATACCCTGCAACCTGACCGCTTTTGCGTAGCTAAGGCTTTTCGTCATCAAGGTTATGGAAGGAAGCTACTGCATTATCTCGAAATGCGCGGTATCCAAGAGGGTGCCCTCCAATCAGTTTTATCAGCAGAGATCGATGCTTGTGCGTTTTATGAAGCCTGCGGGTATCAAAAAACGTCCGAGCCCTATACTGAAGATGGTGTATTGTGTGTAGAAATGACCAAACAATTAAAAACAGCAGTCAAGTAAGAGAACACCCCTTACATGACTGCTGTTTTGGTAAGCATTAGCTATTCGAATTTTTCTTGTTTTTGCGGGCAGTTCGAGTCGTTTGACGGCGTTCGATCTTCCGTTTTTCTTTGTTCTTCTTATCAACAGCCCATTGAATTTTTTTCTTGTAGCCAGGCTTGATTTTTTTCTTCTTCTTCTTGACTAAGCCAATCAAAGTTGGGTCTAATTCGTCACGAGATTTTTCCCGCTTTTGCCGACGATTCCGATCGTAAGTCGCAACGATCTCGCCATTTTTGATTTCCTTCGGTTGGAAAACAACCCCTAGATCTTCGATGGCTTGGATTGCCCCTTCATCGCTTGGATCATATAACGTAATCGCGGTCCCATCCATTTGGTTTCGACCGGTCCGACCAACACGGTGGATAAAGAAATCCAAATCAGCTGGAATCTCAGCATTGATGACATGAGAAACCCCTTCAATATCAATTCCTCGCGCAGCTAAATCTGTTGCGACAACATATTGGTAGTCCAAATTTTGCACTTGGCGCATGATCCGTTTTCTTTCACGAGGACTGATGTCCCCGTGGATCTTCGCTACTTTTAAGCCTTGTTCCTTTAAGTAATCCGTAATTTCATCCACACGGCTCTTCGTGTTGGCAAAAACGATGGCAAGATAGGGATGGCCTGTAGTCAATAATTGGTAGATCAATTTATTGGTATTTTTCCCTTTGGTAGAAATCAACCAATTCTCGATCGTATCAGAGATGACTGCTTTCGATTTGATTTCTTCGATCAATGGATTGGCCATGTATTTTTTCAAGAATGGGCGCAATCTCTCTGGAATCGTTGCGGAGAAAACCAGCATTTGCAGTTTCTCAGGTAAACGCCCCGCAATTTGATCGACTTCTTCTAAAAAGCCCATATCCAAGGTCATGTCTGCTTCATCCACGACAAATACATTGGCAGTGTGAACCCCTAACGCTTGTTCGTTGATCATATCCAAGATACGACCAGGTGTCCCAATCACGACATGGGGCTGTTGGTTTTGCAGACGGCTCAATTGACGTTGCTTATCCGTTCCTCCGACGAAATTTGACACTCGAATTTCAGGATCATGAAATCCGCCGATTTGTTTTGCGGCGTGATAGATTTGCGTGGCTAATTCACGACTCGGTGCAGTGATCACTACTTGCACTTCATCTTTTTCGGCATCGATTTTATCCATCAACGGCAGTAAAAATGTATGGGTCTTACCACTTCCGGTCTGTGATTGCCCTACAACACTGCGTCCTTTTTGGATAACAGGTATCAGTTTTTCTTGCACTTCTGTTGGTTTAGAGAACTTTTTATCAGCAAGTGCTTCATAAATAAATGGTTGAAATTTAAATGACTCAAAAGACATTCAAACACCTTCTTTCTTTTAGCATCCTTTGGATTATAGCATATGTTGCCTTGTTTTCCTAACTTTCTTTTGCAATCGATTGAGGATCGATCGTACTGATGGTATACGTTGCACTGCGGCGTTCATAGAAAAAGCGGCTTTCTTTTTTTTATTGCTGCCCACAAGAGATTCAAGTAAAAGCCAAACTGGATCAACCCAAAAATAACCACCATCAACAAACTAACGACTAAAAGCAGCATATTATCCGACTCAAGAAACGGTGCGAAAAAGATATTGACCCGACTGATGCTGGCATAAATCAGATAAAACAAGCCATAGCGTTTCAATAAAGCCCCCAAGCTAACACGCTCACGACCTTCTTGCATGATTTTGATCCGTACGAGTTTTTTTCCAATCGTTTGTCCTTTAGCAAGATAAGCCAACAACACAAAGTACAGCAACACTTCAAGAGCAAAGTACCAATAGTCCCCACTAAAGTCTCGTACCGTCTGTTGAGTGAGCAAACGAACAGCGATCACCACAAGGAAACTGATCACATTCAGTATTCCCCAGTCGATCAACCAAGCAACCACCCTTCGTGTCACGGTTACCCGAGTACCCTTGGCGTAAGAGTCGGCGTCCATTTCTTCTCTTGATGGCAATAAGAACGTAAAAAGTGGGGCGATCGTCCAGCCCACAAGCCCTCCGACTGTATTGACAAAGAGATCATTGACATCGAATAAACGATACGGACGAGGATAGATAAAATACAGTCCCGTCAACTGCGTTAATTCAAAAAACAACGTCAGACAAAAGGTCATCGCCAGTGTTTTAAAAAAAGAACACTTGAAGTAATAACGTAAGTAAACCCCGAATGGCAAGGTCAACAATAAATTAAAGAGAGGTTCTAAAAAGACCCCTTGTTTCATAGCGGGAAGATAGGTTTGTGGATCGTGAATGTTTAAGACGGTCTGTTGGACAAAATGTTGCCACGATGCCCCTAACTGCAATTCCATCTTAGGGCCAGTCATCTGCGCTACCTCTTCGATCGAGGGCAATGGCAGGATAACTAAGAAATAGGCGCACAATAAATAGAAGACAAACGAATACAGAACCAGTGCGCGTGACAAGATAAAACGACCGTATTTTCGGTATTGGATAACAAAAAAAATCATTGATATCGCCAATGCTAGGAAAGGAAAAACCAGCAGGGCAACTTTTATTGGGGTAATATAAGCGGACATAAAGAACTCCTTCACGTTTTCTTTTTATCTTACACGCTATTTCCCAAAACGTAAATTTTGGAGTATCATAAAAGAAAAGGAGGTTAAAAAACCATGTTAAATCCCTATTTTGCCTTTGGCGTACCGGCATTCCTTTTGGTTTTATATGTAGCTTTTGCTCTTTTTCGCCGGTCTTCCGATATACCCTACTTAGGATTTGTTCTATTCATCATTGCTGGTTTTCTGACTGGATTTAGTTTACAAGTCATTCAACAAGCCATCAATGAAGTGGCTAAAACATCTTTTCAGCACGTACAAGATACCCATCTTTACTCACCTTACTTATTAGCGATTCCATTGATTGTGGGGATTCTTTTACTTATAGTTAACTTGGTTCGCGGCTATCTAAAAGTCAAAAAAGTGCGCCTGCAGTCAAAATAAAAGCAGCCTACCTTGTGATACGAAGCAATCTGCTCCCCTTGCTTGAGGAATGAAATTGCTTCGTATTTTTTGGTTAGCTGCTTAGTTAGAGAAGATTCTTTGAAATAACTTCAAGATGTAGAAAGGGTAAAACAGTTTATCAATCCTTCAATGCCTTGTTATTCATTGGTTAAATCTCCAGTAACGTCCGTATCTGAACGATCGGCGAAAGCTTCTTTTACATCATCATCGACTTGTTCCAACAAATACTGCCAGTCACTAATTGATACAACCACAACATCGATATTTTTTTCTTCATCGATCAGCTCCAGATTCGAAACATCCTCTCCTAACTGCTGGAATAGGTCAATCAATGTTTGGTCTTGTAGCGTTACGTATTCAGTCCGTTTCATTCTTCTTCCCCCCATGAATCAAAAAATTCATAAAACAAGATATCGAAACTAGTAAGATCGGTCATCTTTTGCAAAGTAGATAAATCTAAACGAATAAACGCTTTTTCCACTAATAAATAATGGTTTTCTTCCAACGCTTCTTCGATAAATGGTAAAATCTCTTCCTCGTCCCCTAATGTCTCACTAGAGATTTGGTCGATTTGATCAAATAAGCGATCATCTTGTAACAAAAAGAATTGATCGTCGTAAAGATAGACTGCGATTTGATATTGCCGGATGGGTAGCTCAGCCTGAATGACAAAAAAACATTCCCCTGAATTGGAAATTGCTGGCAATAGTTCATTCGGTTGTAATGCCTGTTGGTAGTACATTTCCATCCCTCCTTTGTACTTACTATTATAAAGAACAACGGAAGAAAAAGGAAATAATCGAATTTTCGTTTAAAAAACTCTAAACAAAGCTATACATCCCATTCTGTATAAAATTCTTGCAAGAAATCTTTCATAAAAGCCACACGTCGCCGGGCTTCTTTTTTGCCATACGCCGTGGTCATCTTTTCGGGAAGCAAAAATAGTTTTTCATAAAAATGATTGATCACCGTGGTTCCTTTACGGTAATCCTGATGATCTTGAAACGTCTTTGGTGCTAAGTTACTGTCATGGATCGGGTGTTGATGACTGCCACCAAAATAGCTCGTTCGTAAAATACCGATCGCACCTAAAGCATCGAGACGATCTGCATCACGGACCACACGTCCTTCTACTGAGGCTACCTGTGCCCCTTGTAAAAGTTCTTTTGAAAAAGATAGATTCTCAATAATAGAAAAAATTTCTTTCGTTTGTGCTTCACTGGCTCTCGCTGCGGTCAAACAAGCTCGCACCTCGGTATACGCCGCTGTGACATCCGCCACAACTTTATCATCCACTGTATCGTGTAAGTAGGCTGCTGCCTGAACGACAAAGGTATCAACCGTTAATTTGTCGGCATCGATGATGGCTTGACTTAATCCCGCCACTCGTTTGACATGATCATACCCATGTCCTGTGTGATCGTTCCCCAGTATACTCTTGGCATAAGCAATTACTTTGCTAAGATCTGCCGCATTGTTTTCCTTGTTCATCTTTCTCCTTCTTTCGATACGAAAGCAGCTAACCTGCCTTTTTTCAATTGATGATAGCGCGAAAACGAAAAGAAGTTCAACAAAACGAGCTCCCACTAAACAGTTGAGGAGGCAACGCCTTGCGAAGCTTCTTTCCACTTGTTACTTTTAAGCGAAATCTTGCGTCTCGCTGATTTTATAGACACTAAAATAGATCTTACGTAAATAGTCTAATAGGTATTGAGGATTCAATAATTCATTCGTTGCATCTAAAATCAATTCATTTGGTTTCTTTGATGCGCCATATTGATGAATATTTTCAGTCAACCATTTACGAATCGGTGAATAATCATCTGAAGCCAAGACTTCATCGACATTGATTTCTTTTTCCATCGCATGAAGTAATTGCGCGGCATACATATACCCTAGAGCATAGGATGGGAAATACCCGAAGCTTGAACCTGACCAATGAACGTCTTGTAGGATCCCTTCAAGGTCATTTTCTGGACGAATCCCTAAATATTCCTCGTATTTGTCATTCCAGATTTTCGGTAGTTCATCGATCGATACGGTTTCGTTAAAGATCATTTTTTCGATCTCGTAACGAATAATGATATGGATCACGTAGGTCAAACTGTCAGCTTCAATACGGATCAAGCTAGCTTTTGAGTGTTTTAAAGAGTCATAGAAAGTGTCAAAAGACACATCATCAAACGTGCCTTCCGCACATTCTTGGAAAAACGGGTATTGCTTTGCCCAAAAATTGCGGTTGCTGCCGATAATGATCTCATTAAACAGCGATTGGGATTCGTGGATCCCCATTGACGCCCCTTCATGGACCGGTGTTCCTTCGTATTTTTCGTCAATGTTTTGCTCATACATTCCATGACCGGCTTCATGAATCACACCGAACAGTCCCATTGAAAAGTCGTTTTCACTCCAACGGGTGGTCAAGCGCACATCGTTGTGGTTGATCCCAGTGGCAAATGGGTGGACCGTATTATCCAAACGACCACGAGAAAAGTCATAGCCTAAGTCGGCAATCACTTTTGAGATAAATTTGCGTTGTTGCGCTTCGGTCATCTTACGTGAGAGGATCGAAGTATCTGGCGCTGTTCCTTTTTCAGCCAATTGACGACGAATATCCATGATGCCGTCTCTCACTTGCGAGAAAACATTATCCAAGATCTCAACCGTCATATTCGGCTCGTATTGGTTTAACAGCACATCGTAATTCGTTCGCTCATTTTTTTTCCAATAAGGAATCAATTCTTTCGTCAAGCGAATGTTTTCAGAAAGTGCGTCTTTAAATAAAGAAAAATCTTTTTCTTTGCGGGCTTTCAACCAAGCAGTATGTGCTTTTGACGTAGCTGCTGAAGCGGCCATCGCTAACTCATTGGGCACATCTTTTTGCAATTCATACTCTTCTTTGACTAATTGATACGCCGCTTTCCCTACTTCAGATAATTCTTCTGGGTGCTTTCCAAAATAGCTGATCGCTTCTTGGATTGGTTCCCCAACTTTTTTGTCAAAATAGAGACCATATAAATAGCTGTCAACTTCCGCCCGGTAATCACTGGCTTTTTCTGGCATCCCCGTTTGGTTATCCCAGCCTAGGATCCCCATTGCTTGTTGTAATAGATCGATTTCTTTTAATTCTTTCAGAAATTCTTGTTCTTTCATTCAGCAGACTCCTTTTTGCGTGGCGGACGTTGTCCCCAGTATTGGAAGAGATCGGTACGAATCGCACCGTTGTATAATTTGCGTTTTTTTGTTGCTTTCTCACCATAATGCGTCTCGAAGGTCAAATCACTAGTTAAAAAGTACTTGCTCCATGTTTTAAGGGGCCGAAACACTTGGCCCATTTCTTGATACAATCGTTGAACAGATTCTTCTTCCCCTAAGCGTTCACCATAAGGAGGGTTAGCCACAACGACACCATATTCTTTTTCTGTTTTAAAGTCCTTAACGGCTTGTTGTTTGAAGGTGATCGAGTCTCCTAGACCGATTTCTTCTGCATTTCGGCGGGCGATCTCAATCATTCGACCATTGATATCTGAGCCAGTAATATCCAATTCGACATCATAGTCTGCCGCTTCATCTGCTTCTTTTCGTACTTTTTCAAAGACTTCTGCTGGGAACCAATCCCACGTTTCACATACGAATTCCCGATTAAATCCAGGGGCGATATTATGGCCGATCAAAGCTGCTTCAATACATAAGGTCCCTGATCCGCAAACAGGATCGACAAAAGGCTTGTCTTTGTACCAATTTGTCAGCATCACTAAAGCCGCAGCCATGTTTTCTTTCAGAGGTGCGCCCCCTTTTTCTAAACGATAGCCGCGTTTAAACAAACTAGGGCCAGTCGTATCCAATGTGATCATCGCATGGTCTTTCAATAAAGCGACTTCTAATTGGAAAAAAGCGCCCGTTTCAGTCAGAGGCACACTTGCCGGACGATGGTATACTTCTCTTAAGCGATTGACGATTGCTTTTTTGGTAATCGCTTGACAATCAGGCACACTAAACAGTTTTGATTTGATTGACTTTCCGGCTACTGGGAATTCAGCATCTAAAGGTAAAAAGTCTTCCCACGGTAACGCTTTAACTTCTTCAAACAACTGATCGAAAGTCAATACGTCAAATTCTCCGACGACGATTTTGATCCGATCTGCTGTACGGAGCCACAAATTCGCGGTAGCAATGGTCTCCATTGTCCCTTTAAAGCGCGCTCGGCCGTTTTCAACCTCACACTCGATCCCTAAATCCCGTAATTCTTTGCCCACAAGTGCTTCTAAACCGCTCGCAGCGGTGGCAATACAATTAAATGTTTTTTCAGTCATAACGCTCTCCTTCTTGATATAAAAAAACCTTCCGTTGCTGGAAGGATTCCCTGATAGGTTGTGATTTTCTATAAGCCATGTTTTGTCCGTATTTTCCTCAGGGAGAAGAAAACACTGGGTAATTATCTATCTGCAATTACTTGCCTTCTTGCTCCGTTCATTTCCGTGCAAAAAGTGCCCCTACCATTGTTTGGGTTGCTCGCTCGAGGGGTTTACCGCGTTCCACCAAGACGGTTTCCCGGCTTGCTTCGTCACTGTGGCACTTTCAAGGATACTTTGGCATAGCTTGCACCTTAGCCATTTTTCCTGCCGTTACTTTCTCAAGTACCCTAGCTTATGGTTTCGCTAGGCACGAACACTACAAGCGTCTCAGCTTGTGCGAGCATGGACTTTCCTCAGCATAATCGAGTTATGCCGCAATTACCCGAAAACCACAACTATCTTTGCTAAATTAGAATTGACGGGTTTTTTCGTTATCATCTTCAAAATCAGCATTTGTATAATTGCTGTTGTATGAAGAAGAACGAGTGACAGGTTCTGATTCACGATCAAGCTTTTTGCCAAAAACTTCTTTTTCAAGGTTCGACAAACGTTTTAAAATATCAAAGTTTGTGACTGTTTGGCTTTTCGGTGCTTCTTGTTGAACACGAGAAGCGATTGCTTGATTTTTCGACAATTGATCGATTTTCGCTGTCAGACGATCATTTTCTTCTTGCAGGGCTAAGATCTCTTTATTGTAGCTTTCGTAGTCTTTAATGATATTATCTAAAAACTCGTCCACTTCCACTGGATCGTATCCACGCATTTTTGTTTTGAATTCTTGTTGCAGAATATCTTTTGGACTATAAATTAAATTTGCCATTATTTACACCTCATTGTTTATTCCAAATGGTTTTCACTTTCTAGACCATTCTAACAAAAAATACACGAAAATCAAAGTAAATTACTATCAAATGTTGCGTTTTGTAAATCATCCATTGTTATTTGATGAATAAAGTAGGGATTTTGCTCACTATAGGCTTTGGCATCTCTTAAGAAATAATTAGGTTTTCCTGGAAATTCATCATCATATAACACGAGCGCACCTTCGGTATGTTCAAGCAAAAACGCGGTGTGATTTCTTAATTGACTAGGATCTTGGTAAGGCTTATGGCTGGTGGCATTGACATAATCGGCAAATGACTTCGCTGTTTGCAGTGCCTGCTGATTTGTTTCGTTCCAATTTTCACCAAATCCTTCAAAGGGAAAAATGATTCCTAGTTTCAGTTCGGGGTATGTTTGTTTCAATTGTTCTGTGACTTCTGCGCACCATAGCTCTGCCCCAAGATTTCCGCTGATCAAGACCCACTCCAAGCCTTCTTCCAAATAATTCGTCAAGGCCGACATTATTACTTTCTTAATAACTGCAATCTTGGGATCTTTTGCTTGAAAGACACCTAATTCATAATTACGATAGCCAGTAAAGTATAAGGTTTTCATTGTTTCTCTGGTCATCTCTTTTCTTTCCAAACGACTTTTTGGTATAATGTTGCCTAGGAGTGTGAACAACATGGTTATTCGTTACCCGAATGGACAATCTACTACCTATGATGACGGCAAAAAACAAAAAATGCAAGAAAAACTAATAAAGCCAAAAACGTATGCCAATCGTGGGATGCGTTTTGAAGAAGCGATCAATGAAAGCAACCTTTATTATTTAAATCGTAAACTTGCGGTCATTCATAAGAAACCGACACCAGTTCAAATCGTCAAGGTAGATTATCCGAGAAGAAGCGCCGCAGTAATTAAGGAAGCCTACTTTCGAGAGGCCTCTACCACCGATTACAACGGTGTTTATCAAGGGCAATATATCGACTTTGAAGCGAAAGAGACTCAAAACAAAACGTCATTTCCCTTTAAAAATTTTCATCCACACCAAATCAAGCATATGGAAGACTGTTTGGAACAAGCAGGATTATGTTTTGTTCTTTTATGGTTTTCTAGTCTACAACGCTGCTTTTTCTTAGATAGCAAGTGCTTAGTTTCTCAGTGGCACCTGCAAAAGGAAACCGGAAAAAAATCAATGACGTTGACCTATATCGAAACCAATGGGATCGAAATCATCCCCACCATTGCGCCGCGTATTCCTTATTTAAAAGCAGTTGATCAATTTTTAACGATGAAGGAGAATGATGAGTATGGCAAATGAATCACAATCGAGGACCTCTCGGCATGATTCTAAGAAAGGTACTGCTAAAAAAGCATCAAAGCCCCCTAAAGCCAAAGGCAAACGAAGTATTGGGAGTATTATTTTAAAAGTGTTTATGGGCCTATTTTTCTTAGGCTGTATCGGGATTTTATCAGGAATGGGGCTGTTTTGGTGGTATGCCAAAGATGCGCCAGCACTTGATGAAACACGTTTGGATTCGACTGTTTCTTCACGTTTTTATGCCTCCAACGGTGAATTGATCACTGAATTCGGAAGTGAAACGAGAGAAAAAATCACGGCAAGTGAGATCCCCCAACTGCTAGAAGACGCGATCGTCTCTGTTGAAGATCGTCGGTTCTATCAGCATATCGGGGTCGATCCGATCCGGATCGTTGGTTCTGCATTATCCAATGCCACAACCGGCGGTATGCAAGGCGGAAGTACCTTGACCCAGCAATTGATCAAGCTGTCCTTCTTTTCTACCAGCGCCGAAGATCAAACATTACGAAGGAAAGCACAAGAAGCTTGGATGGCGGTTCGGCTTGAACAAACCAAATCAAAGCAGGAAATTTTGACTTACTATATTAATAAGGTGTATATGTCCAACGGGGTTTATGGAATGCAAACAGCCGCCATGAAGTTTTACGGCAAACCTTTGGCTGAACTAGATCTTGCCCAAACTGCCTTAATAGCTGGTTTACCAAATGCCCCTTCTGCTTTTGACCCTTTCGCTCATCCTGATAATGCGAAAAGTCGTCGAGATGTGGTTTTGGGCGCAATGCTTGAAAACGAGAAAATCACGCAAGCAGAATATGATGCCGCCGTTGCCGAGGATATTCAAGAAGGCTTGCAGAAAAACCCACGAGAAAATCAAGAGTGGAAATACTTTGATAATTACTTCAACGAAGTGATCGCAGAAGTTAAAGAAAAAACCGGCAAAGATGTTTATACAGATGGTTTAGATATTTACACCAATGTCGATATCGATGCACAAAAACGGTTATATGATATCGTCAACAGCGATGACTATGTTAATTATCCAGACGACAAGATGCAAGTTGCCGCTACCTTAGTTGATGTCAATACGGGCAAAGTCACGGCTCAAATCGGTGCCCGCAACGTTGATGATGTTCTCGCAAACAATCTGGCTGTCAACGTCGCTCGGGACTTTGGATCGACCGTTAAACCGATCACAGACTACGGCCCTGCCTTCCAATTTTTACAAGACTCTACCGGTAGAATGATTTTAGATGAACCTTATACTTACAAAGGAACCGATATCCCTGTGTACAACTGGGATCGCCAATATATGGGCAACATCACGCTGCGAACTGCTTTAGCAGAATCTAGAAATGTACCAGCAGTGAAATTGTTTGATGAAGTTGGTGCGGATAATATCGCAGACTTTCTTAGCGGTCTAGGTATCGAATACCACACGATCACTCAATCTAATGCGATTTCCAGCAATACGGATAAATTAGATGGCACAAAATATGGAATCTCCAGCCTGAAAATGGCCGCTGCTTATGCTGCGTTTTCAAATGGCGGCACATATTATGAACCTCAGTATGTCAATAAAATCGTCATGCAAGATGGCACAGAAGATGAAGAATCCTTTAAAGTTGATGGTCAAGAAGCAATGGATGATACCACTGCTTATATGGTGACAGATATCTTGAAAGATGTTATCTCCGTCGGAACTGGAACCAACGCGCAAATCGATGGTTTGTACCAAGCAGGGAAAACGGGAACTTCCAATTACACCGATGACCAGCTAGCACAACTTGATACATCGAATGGTGCCTACCCTGATATTACTTTTGCCGGCTATACTCCCTCCTACTCATTGGCGGTTTGGACCGGATACAACGACAAAATGACACCTATCACTGATAGTAGTACCCATGTGGCTTCTGATGTTTATCGAGAATTGATGCAATATGTTTCTGCTTCTGTAGAAAACAAAGACTGGACAATGCCAGATGGTCTGACACGGATCGGAAATGAACTTTATCTTGAAGGAACTTATACCCAGCCGACCTATTCGGCACCAAGTTCTTCTAGCAGTAGTTCCTATGTTGAACCTTCGACATCTTCTACAGAAAGCAGTGAGTCAACCGAATCTAGTTCAACCGAGTCCTCAAGTGAAGTGACACCACCAGTATCGACACCGGATGAGGATGATTCATCATCGGTCGTTACACCTCCTGCTTCTAGTCAGGACCCTGGCTCAACAACACCTTCCAGCAGTGAAGAAAATCCTTCCTCACCGCCGGATCCGCCAGAGCCAAACGATGGCAATTCCGAATAACTGTGAATAGCGAAAAACAGTAGATCAACGTTTGATCTACTGTTTTTTTTTGAATCACTACCATGAAAAAAGAAGCTTACTTTTCAAGCTCTTAAAAAATAATTTCTTATCAGATAACTGATAGAGCTGCTTGTGCATTTCATCAAACAAACCAATCACATTTTCTTTCGCCTTGTTGACTTAATAAACTCTCTTTGGAATGATCATGAATCCCCTCGATTCGCATTTTGGTCTTAAGAATCATCTGTTCTGGTCTGATCTTTGCCTCTTGAATCACTCGGTTTGCTTTTCTTCTATCAAAGAGTAAGACTCCGCTGCACTCTGTTCATTTGTTCTTTTTTAGCAAGTAAAAACGCTAAGCAAAATTGCCTAACGTTTTTAATCATAACTAGTTTATTTTGCGTACTTTTTAGATAGTTTTTTTCCCCTTCATCCGGAGCTTCCCTTCTTGACACATCGCCAGCAACGGGCAAATCTCACACTTTGGTGCCCTTGCAGTGCAATGATAGCGGCCGAAAAAAATCATTGTATGATGGGTTTTGACCCACAATGGTTCGGGAATCTTTTTCATCAGCGTTTGTTCAACTTCTAATACATTGGCGTCTAATTTACAGATACGTAATCTTTTTGATACCCGTTCGACGTGAGTATCAACAGCAATTGCCGGTATGCCATAGGCATCACCTAAAACTACGTTTGCAGTTTTTCTACCGACACCTGGTAACGAAACCAAATCCTCTCTCGTTTTTGGCACTTCACCACCAAAACGCAATAGCAATTCTGAAGCACAAGCCTTGATATTTTTTGCCTTGTTTCGATATAAACCGATGGACTTGATTTTTGCAATCACGTCTTCTAAAGGTGCTTCGCTCAATGCTTGCGGTGTGGGATAGGCCTCAAAAAGCGCAGGGGTGACTTTATTTACCGAGACATCTGTTGCTTGCGCACTTAAGATGACTGCTATCAATAATTCAAACGCATTTTTAGATACCAATTCGCCATGCGCTTCGGGAAACATCTCATACATTGTTTCGATAGCGGACATTGTTTTTTCTTTACTGATCATAGGACTATTTGAACTCCTTGTCTGTTACTCTCCTTCTAACCAATTATGCATAGGGATTTTGGGCATTGGTCCTTCTTCCTGTGAAGCATTCTCATTTTGAAGAAATTGTTTTTTTCTTCTTTTTTGTTCTTCCTCAACTTGCGCTTTCGACGTAATATTCTTACGTTCCCACGAAAGTAAGATACGATCGATGTAATTCAAGCTATAAGCCTGATTCAAAACCGCTTCTCGCAAAGCAAACTGAATCAGTTCCGGATCGTAGTGGTCCTCATCCAACCACTGCCCGATCCGCTGGTATTCGATCGCTGACAACGGCCGACCGAACTCTCCTTCAAACAAACGATATAACCCACGAATTTTTTCCTCATTTGATTCTGCTTTTTCATTTTTTGATTGCTGTTTTAAGAGAAATTCTAGACGCTCATAAATCCCTGTAAAATCATAATAATCAACCATTTTCCCAGCAGTATCTTTTTTTGACTCCATCCGCACTACATCTTTTTTTAGCAATTGATTTAACCAATGATAAATTTCTTTTTGATCACTGCCCATCACAGAGGCAATCTCACGTAAATCGGGAAAATCATTTCCTTGCTCATGACTCCGATACAACTGCAGCCATAACAAAAATTCATCATTCGTCAATCCCAGATGATGGTAATTCTCTAAAAGCAAATTCGAAATTGTTGTTTGCCCTTTTGCTAAATATTCCTTTAACGAAACCATACTGCATCCTCTTCTCCTTGATTCACCTGAAACCCTATGATCCTTTCGTTCAGGATCGATCCAATAAAAAGGGGACGACGCAAATGCGGACGTCCCACGATTCCTTGTTGGTTACGCTTTTTCTTTCACTGCCGCGATGATTTCAACTTCAACCAAAACATCTTTTGGCAAGCGAGCAACTTCTACAGCAGAACGTGCCGGTAACTCTTCATTGAATAACGTACTATACGTATTGTTAAAAGGAACGAAGTCATTCATATTTTTTAAGAAACAGGTAGTCTTTACAATATCATTTGGTGTCAGTTCTGCCGCTTCAAGAATCGCTTCAATATTTTTTAGTACTTGCTGTGTTTGAACCTCAATCGTCGTGCCGACAACTTCCCCTGAAACAGGATCTAACGGCACTTGACCAGAAGCAAACAAGAAGCCGTTTGCGATTTTTGCTTGAACGTAAGGACCGATTGCTTGTGGCGCTTGATCAGTAGCGATTATTTTCATTTTGTTTCCTCCTCTTTCGCTTGGCACTCTGGACATAGACCATAAACTTCTAATCGATGGTTATTTATTTGATACCCAGTTAGTTTTGAAGCAGCCATTTCGACATCTTCAAGCCCTGGATAGTAAAAATCAGCGATCTTTCCACACTGTTGGCAGATAGCATGATAATGAGGCTCAGTTGTAAAATCAAATCGACTGGAGGCATCTCCATAATTCATTTCTTTTACAAAGCCAATTTCTGTGAATAAACGTAAATTATTGTAGACCGTTGCGACACTAATACCAGGAAAATGAACTTCAATCGCCCGATAAATCTCTTCAGCAGTTGGATGAGCATCGTGACTGGCCAAAAATTCTAATATCGCTACTCGCTGCGGTGTAATACGAATATTCTCATGTTTTAATCGTTTGATCGCTTCATCGTAGATCGTACTCACAGGAGTTCCTCCATTTCTCTTATCTTTCCTATCATACTATGTAAAACCCAAAAATTCAAACAGCTTTCCTTGTTTTTTTCTAAGGTATAGCGCTTTTTTCAGACCGTCTTTATGCCCCTTTTGAGAAAGAAAAGCAGACAATCCAATGTCTGCTTTCTCCTTCTTGTTAGTCTTCAAACTGATAGAGCGCTGTGGACAGATAGCGTTCGCCATTGTCGGGCACGATTGCTAAGACTTTTTTCCCGGAACCTAGTTCTTTTGCCACTTGTAAAGCAGCTTGGATCGCAGCTCCTGAAGAGATACCTACTAAGATTCCTTCTTTCATTCCAACTTGGCGTGCAGTTTTCATCGCATCTTCACTAGCAATTGCAATGACTTGGTCATAGATTTCGGTGTCTAATACTTTAGGGACAAATCCAGTACCGATTCCTTGAATCTTATGCGGTCCTGGCTTGCCACCTTCTAAAATCGCAGATTCGGCTGGCTCAACACCAACTATTTTCAAATTGGGATAGACGCGCTTCAGTTCTTTACCCGCTCCAGTGATCGTTCCACCAGTGCCGATCCCAGCGACAAAAGCATCTAAACCTTTTGATTCAAACGCATCCTCAATTTCTTTACCTGTCGTTTTTTCATGAATTTCTGGGTTAGCCGGATTTTCAAATTGTAATGGCATATAGTAGCCGTCTTGCTCCGCTAATTCTTTTGCTTTATTGATGGATCCTGTGATCCCTTCAGATCCAGGGGTCAAAATCAACTCTGCGCCATAAGCTTGTACGATTTTGCGTCTTTCGATACTCATCGTTTCTGGCATAACCAACACAACGCGATAGCCTTTTGCCGTACCGATCATGGCTAAACCAATCCCTGTATTTCCTGAGGTTGGCTCGATAATCGTATCGCCAGCTTTCAATAAGCCACTTTTTTCAGCTTTTTCAATCATGGCTAAAGCAATTCTGTCCTTTACGCTACCCCCAGGATTGAAAAACTCTAATTTCACATACACATCAGCAGAACCTTCTTCTACGATATGATTTAATTTGACGATTGGCGTATGACCAACTAATTCATTGACCGATTGATAGATTTTTGTCATTGAAAATCCCTCCCGTTCTTATTCTTCCATTCTACCTAAAATACCTCGGAGTTGCGAATAAAAAGTAAGCAATTTCAAATTTTTTTTTCTTATAGTTTTCTACTTTGGTCTTTTTCCACTGACTAGAGTTTGATTGTCACGACAAAAAAACCTTAAGATTAGCTGCAGTTGTAGCAACCCATCCTAAGGTTTTTAATATACTTATACGATCAACTCTTGTCCGATAACGATTATCTCACTGGATAATCCATTCGATGCCATCAACGCATCAACGGTTGTGCCAAATCGATTGGCGATATCCCAAAGCGTATCCCCAGAAGCAACTTGATAGCTCTGAGCTGAAGAGGTACTACCTGAATACGTGGTCGTCGTTGTTTCGCTGGTCGTTGTGCTAGTTGTGTTTGACCATGCTGTACTTTGTGTCGTTCCCGTATCGAACCGTGTAAGCTGATAGGTTTCGATCAACCAGTTCAGTTTTTGTGCGTAACCTGGATCGGTAGCATAACGCCCCGTCAAATAATTTGTCGCATCATAAAATGAGGTGGTTTGGCTTTTCCAGACACCACTGTAATGGGCAGTCCCTGTCGCAAAACTTGTACTTCGCAAGACGTTCGCATGATCCTGAAACGATTCCCAATAAGAGTTATATTGACGAAACGGTTCATTCATTTCTACCCACTGACCATTCAAATACTCTTGGGTAGGCATATACACACTTTGACCGTTGTAGCTGCCTTTGACCCCAAATAAATTGTAATAAGGTGCATTGGATAATGCAGAAGAACCATAGCCGCTTTCTAAAATTGCTTGAGCGATCATCACAGAAGCATACAAATCATTGTTGGCAGCAACATCTTGTGCTGACCAGCCAATTTGCTCGATGAAACCTGAGATGTCTTGCGTCGCATATTGGTTCTCAGCAGCTTGTACCTGTTGAGGAACGAAAGAGATCGCCGTTGGAGCTAACATCATTCCGGCGCTCATTAGTGAAACGACCGCCTTCTTGCTAGGTTTTTTAAAAACTATTTGCTTTTATCCTGTTGCTTTCCTCTTCGTATTCAAAAACTTTGTATCTTGCTGTGAAAACTTTTTTTCAAAATCTTAGCCACTGCTGATCTACATCCATCACTCTGTCACTTTCAGAGTGATAATAACTCGAAAAAAAACACGTTCGAAAATCGAAAAGATTCTCGAACGTGCAGCTTTTTCTTTGTATCGACCAATTAGTTGATTGATTTGAAGGTACTCACCACATTTTCAACACTGAAGCCGAATTCTGCTAATACCTTGTCACCAGGTGCGGATGCACCGAAATGATCGATCGCGATCACTTTTCCATGGCAGCCAGTGTAACGTTCCCAACCAAATGGGGAAGCCGCTTCGATCGCTACCCGTTTCTTCACTGCTTTTGGCAAGACACTTTCTTTGTATTCTGAGCTTTGGGCTTCAAACAGATCAAAGCTTGGTAAGGAGACCACCGATACATCGATGCCTTCTTCTGCCAATTTAGCTTGTGCTTGGACCGCAAGATTCACTTCAGAACCTGTGGCGATCAAAATACCCGCTGGTGTTTCACCGGCTTGTTTTGAAATCACATAGCCACCTTTTGCGACATTTTCATCCGCACCGGTTTGCGTGCCTTCGATCACTGGTAGGTTTTGTCGACTTAAGACTAAGACCGTTGGCTTATCGGTTGTCGTCATGGCCAGTCTCCAAGCAGCACGGGTTTCATTGCCGTCTGCTGGACGAATCACTTGGACATTTGGCATACAACGGACGCTAGCTAATTGCTCGATTGGCTCATGCGTCGGTCCATCTTCTCCAACCGCCACGGAGTCATGCGTCAAGACATAGATCACAGGTGCATGCTGGATCGCAGACAAGCGCACCGCTGGACGCAAGTAATCAACGAAGACGAAGAAGGTTCCACCATAGATTCGCGTACCGCCATGCAATTGGATCCCGTTCATCGCTGCCGCCATCGCAAATTCTCGGACACCAAACCAAATGTTGCGGCCTTCGTATTGGCCAGGCTCAAAGTCTTTTTCTGCTGCCACCATCGTGTTGTTGGAACCAGAAAGGTCAGCCGATCCGCCCCATAAGCTAGGTACGGCTTTGGACAACGCTTGGATCATCTCTTTGCTGGATACCCGGCTAGCTTGTGAGCTGCCAACTTCGTAGCTTGGTAATGCTGCATCCCAATCTGTTGGCAATTCACCTGCAAAGGCTTGTTTGAATTGCGCCGCAAGATCTGGATAGGCTGCTTCATAGGCATGGAAAGTTTCGTTCCAAGCTGCTTCAGCTTTTTGCCCTTCATCGATCATGGTTTCTTTGAAGCGCGCAGCAACTTCGTCAGGTACAGTAAATTCTGGGTATTCCCAGCCATAAATCGCTTTGGCTGCTGAAATGCCTTCGGCACCGATCGGCGCACCATGGACGGCAGAGGTGCCTTGATTTGGCGCACCGTATCCGATCACAGTCTTGATTTCGATCAAGGTTGGTTTGTCGCTTTCAGCTTTTGCTTCGTCGATTGCTTTTGAGATCGCTTCTAAATCATTGCCGTCTTCAACGAGAATGTGTTGCCAGCCATACGCCTCAAAACGCGCACCGACATTTTCTGTAAAGGCTTTTGAGGTCGGACCATCTAGGGAGATGTCATTTGAATCGTACAAGACGATCAGTTTGTCTAATTTCATGTGACCCGCCATGGATGCAGCTTCTTGCGAAACACCTTCCATCAAGTCCCCATCGCCACATAAGGCGTAGGTATAGTGATCAACGACTTGATACTTGTCGCGATTGTAGGTTGCAGCCAAGTGGGCTTCGGCCATCGCCATACCGACTGCCATAGCGATCCCTTGTCCTAAAGGTCCAGTGGTTGCTTCCACGCCGTCTGTGTGATCGACTTCTGGATGTCCTGGCGTGCGGCTATCCCATTGACGGAAGTTTTTTAGATCCTCAACGGTCACATCGTAACCAGACACGTGCAACAAGCTGTACAATAGCGCCGAACCATGTCCAGCAGACAAAACAAAGCGGTCACGATCCACCCAGTTGCGAGAAGTCGTTGGATTGACTTTCAAGTGTTTCGTCCACAAGGCATAGGCCATGGGTGCTGCCCCCATCGGTAATCCTGGATGTCCTGAATTGGCTTTTTGTACGGCTTCGATACTTAATGTACGAAGGGTGTTCACTCCTAATTGATCGATTTTATCAAACAATGGTAGTTCCTCCTAATTTAGGTTTTTTTTACCTTTATTACATCTCTTATTATACGTGATTCAGATGCTTATTTCAATAGCAATGAAAAGGAATTCACAATTATCTGCCGTGGAGACCTTTTTTCTTCTGAATCTCTTTCAATTTTTCTGGTGTCACATCAGAACCTTCAGGATCAACGATTTTCATTCCTTCGATATGGTGACGCATTCCTCCACGAAAGGCGGTTAAATACTCTTCACGTAGAACTTTTTGTTCGTTCGTTTCTGCCTCGGTCAATCCTTCTGTTTTTTTCTTGTTGGCAAGTTCATTGATTCGAGCTAATTTTTCTTGAGATAGCATATTCGTTCCTCCTTTTCCCTCTTGATTTTACTACAAACTAGCGAATAAAAACAATAGCGCAAAAAGCGAACATTTGTTTGAATATTCGATATACCTATGGTACACTAATGTTATCAAATGAAAGAAGGTGTCAGTTTTGGCAAAACGAACAGAAAATCGACAAATCGAAATTCTTAAGTTCATTCATACCCGTGTCACTGAAAAAGGCTATCCGCCGACTGTTCGCGAAATTGGCGAAGCCGTTCAGTTATCTTCTACCTCAACTGTTCATGGCCATTTGTCCCGACTTGAAAAAAAAGGGTTGATCTTACGAGATCCTACAAAACCCAGAGCCATTGAATTAACTGCTTCCGGTCTTGAAAAAATCGATGTTCAACCAGCATCCATTCCGATGCTTGGTGTCGTAACTGCGGGAGAACCGATTTTAGCAGTGGAAGATGCATCCGATTTCTTTCCGATTCCGCCAGATTTAGCAAATAGTACCGGCAGTTTGTTTATGTTGACGATCCGAGGAGAAAGTATGATTAATGCTGGCATCCTTGACGGCGATCAAGTGATCGTTCGCAAACAACAAAGTGCGCAAAATGGTGATATCGTGATCGCTATGACAGATGAAGATGAAGCTACTTGCAAACGATTCTATAAAGAAAAGAATTACATTCGATTACAGCCAGAAAATGATTATTTAGAGCCCATCATTTTGCCTGACGTAACGATTTTAGGATTAGTTGTTGGTTTGTATCGCCATCTGCTTTGATTCTAATCGGCCTACCTAGGAAATCTTCGTACTTGCGAAGATTTTTTTCTTTCCTCTTTACAAACCGAACAAACATTCGTATAATAGGTATGCAAACATAAGTTCGTATTATTTAAGGAGTGAATGAGATGAAAGCAGTTCGTCGATTTGGTTTTATGTTGTGGGTATTATTGATGGGTATCGTTATTGGCTATTTTGGCGTTCTAAGTGCTGTTCTGATTTTTTGTCCTCTAATGATGCTTTGGTTCATGCTATGGGATGAAAAGAAATTCCGGCAAGCAGAGCGCAAACGTAACCGTCATTATTATCATGATCATGATTTTTATCGGTATGAACCATGATCCTTTCTCTACATAAGCCTCAAAGCAGAAAAAAAGGACTCGTAAGAGTCCTTTTTTTCTGCTTTAATATTCCATCAAGGTTTTGATTTCGACACCTTGGATTTTATCTCTTCCATGTAAATCCATTAGTTCGATCAAAAAGGCGCAGCCAACAACGATACCGCCTAATTTTTCTACGAGTTCAATTGTTGCTTTGATCGTTCCGCCAGTTGCTAGTAGATCGTCACAGATCAAGACACGTTGTCCTGGTTTGATAGCATCGGCATACAACGTCAAAACATCCACACCATACTCTTTTTCATACTCTGCTTCAATAGTTTCCCGTGGCAATTTGCCTTTTTTACGTACTGGAGCAAAGCCGACACCTAACTGGTACGCAACTGGACAACCAACGATAAATCCGCGGGCTTCTGGTCCTACCACCATATCGATGCCTTTTTCTTGTGCATACTCAACGATCTGCTGTGTCGCATAACGATACGCTTCTCCATCAGCCATTAACGGCGAGATGTCCCGAAAAATAATTCCCTCTTGGGGATAATCCGGAATACTAGCAATATACTCTTTTAAATCCATTTTTTTTCCTCCTAGACTGTCAACCACTGACGTAGGGTTGATAAATCACTCATTAATAAAAATTCTTCTGTTTTGATCATTTTTTGTCGTTGCTGATACAAATGACTCTCTGTCAGCGGACGAGAAACAGGATCAGCCGTTTTATTCAAAACACCATCTTGTATTGTAACAAATTCCAGCTCAGAAAACACCTGAATCATGAAAATAAGTAATTTTTCTGGAATTTTTAGATAGTCAGCAACCATCCTTAATTTGTAGCGAATATCCAAACGAGGTTGTTGCTTGATCAACTGAAAAAGCCGACCATATTGCTCTCTGGTGCCTACCCCATCTAAATAAGCATCTTCGGTCGAGTAAAACACAAACGCAATTCTTGAAGCATGAAGCGTTTGGATGATTTCTTTGATCACTGCAGGATCAGTAGGACAATCTAAAAAGGCGATTTCTTGAAATTGAGCTTCATGAAACGTGTCTCTCAAGTTAGCCACTGAGTCGAATAAGATCGTTTGTCCACAAAACCCTTGTAGCTCTCGAGGAATTTTCTTATTGAAAACGACCCCTACTGTTTGATTTCCCAGAGAGACACCTTGCCGACTCCTTTTCGAACGGTAATCAAACAACTGCAGACCTTCCACAGCAAAATCATCCAACATCAACTGCGGTTTTTTGTTGCCATTCCATTCATTGATTGAAAGCTGACCGATGATCGACAGTCGATCATTTTCAAACTCTACTAAGTCTTTTCCAAAACCAAACCCAATCACATCTAGCTGTGTATTGGACTCATCTGTCATCACTAACTTCAAGTGTTGGTTTTCAGTACCAATCTGGCGAGCATTTTGAGTCGATAGATTGGAAAACAGAAATTTCGGTAACGGATTATCCGTGCCAAAAGGCGCTAAAACGTTTAAAGATTCAATAAAATTGATCGATACTTCTGTCAATGGCAGTTCTTCATCAATTGTCAAGGGGATCCCTTGGCTAAGATCAATTCCATTTTCTTCCACATAGCGATTCATTTGGGCTTGTAGCATATCTAAATGATCGATGGGGATACTTAAGCCAACTGCTGCATGATGGCCGCCAAAACTAGTAAACATGTCTTTCATCGTGGTCAACATTTCAAACAGATTCAACGCAGCAATACTTCTTCCTGATCCTTTTGCTAAGCCATTTTCTTTTTTGGTCAAAACGATCACAGGTTGTCCGGTACTTTGCATGATTCGTCCGGCTACGATCCCTAAAACCCCTTCGTGCCAGTCATCACCTACGACTAGATGAACATGATTGGCAGGGTCGATTTTTTCTTGCGCTTCTTTCATGATTTCTTCAACGAAAGTTTTTCGCTGCTGATTGATCGTATCTAATGTCTTGGCTAAGGTTACTGCTTCTTCTTCGTCAAATGTGGTTAACAAACGAACAGCAGGATTTGGGTCTTCCAAGCGGCCGATCGCATTAAGGCGCGGGCCAATAGCAAAACCAATGTCGGTTTCATTGACTGTTCGTTTTTTCAATCCACTGACCGTCAGCAACTCATTTAAACCAAGCCGATCAGTTTGTTGGATCATTTTCAGGCCATTGCTGACTAGTAGTCGATTCTCATCTGTCAAAGAAACCATATCAGCAATCGTCCCAATTGCAACAAGATCAAGCAGTTCGACGGGCACTTCTTCTAATAAGGCGCACGCCACTTTAAATGCGACACCGACTCCTGCCAAATCACCAAACGGATAATTTCCTTCAGGATGACGAGGATGAACGATAGCAAAGGCTTCTGGGAGTTCTACAGGAAGTTCGTGGTGATCCGTCACGATCACATCGACGCCTTGTCCTTGAGCATAAGCAATCGCCTCATGTCCAGACACTCCGTTGTCAACAGTGATGATCAATTGTGTCCCTGCGGCAATTTTTTCTTGATAGACAGTTATATTGGGACCATAGCCATCTGTAAAACGGTTGGGCAGATAATACTCAGCCTCAGCCCCCAGCAGCTCCAGCGTTTCTTTTAATACGGTGGTGCTCGTAATCCCATCTGCATCATAGTCGCCATAAATCAAGATCTGCTCACCATTTAAAATGGCTTCATGGATTCGTTCCACGGCTTTATCCATATCATGAAAGAGAAACGGATCATGAAGGTATTGCAAATCAGTGGATAAAAAAGCGTCTAGCGCTTCTGCTGTTCGAATATTTCTTTGCCATAGCAATGCGCCGATCCGCTCAGGAATCTTTCTTGCTTGGATCAATTCTTTAAATTCAGGGGTAGCTTCGCTATCTTGCGGACGCACCCAATGAAAATTTGCACGTTTCACCAAATCACTCCTAACTAGGATATTATAGCAAAGTTTATGCAAAAAGGAAAAACAACGAAAGAAACAATTTATTTTCATATCACAAAAAAGAGCTTGCAGCGAATGATGCACCTGCAAACTCTTTTCTTCATTACGCTCATGTATTCTAGGCTTGTGATTCAAAAGACTTCATTTCTTCATCGATCGTTGGCGGCGTTGAGACACCTGCTGCACGGGATGAAAGTTGCGCTTCTTGATCGTCGAGTTGCTGCTGCCTAGCTGCTAACTCCGCCTGCTTGTTGGTATATTCTCGTTCCAAGGCTTCTCGTTGTTCTTGCAGAACTTTCTCGTTATTCGAGCGATAATCCGAGAGCTCTTTTCTCAATTGTTTTAGTTCTTTTTTTTGACGGAACATTGCGCTTGTGGAAACCAGCAACAAAATCAATGCGCCTAACAAAGCAGAACCAATAATGACTAAGATCAGTGGCGATTGAATCGTTGTGAAGCCAAAATTGATCGGAACAGTCATATTGTTTGCAACCGCAAATAAAACGATCACTAAAATCAGTAAAATACCAACAATAACACGCCATTGATTTTTCATGGGTTTCAACTCCTATTTTTTGTTGAACATCGTTCCTGCCATATAATCCCCAATTGCAGGGAACAGTGTATAAAGTTTTGCAGCCGCCCCTAAAATATGTGGGCGATTGATTTCTCGTTTTGGATGAATCATGGCTTTGACGATCGTTTGTGCCAATTTGTTTGGTTCAAGGACAAGGCTACCCACCGATGATAAGTAACTACCGCTAGGATCTGCTTGGTCAAAGAATGCCGTTTCGATCGGCCCTGGATTGACTGTTGTTACGTTGATTCCCAGTGGTTTTAGTTCTAAACGTAATGCGTTAGAAAAACCAAGTACAGCAAACTTCGTGGCAGAGTAGACTGCCGTCTTCGGCGTAGCGATCTTGCCCGCGATTGAAGCAACATTTATGATATGACCATGCTTTTGTTCAGCCATTTGAATCGCAACTTGCTGAGTCAAAACCATCATCCCAAGCACATTGACTTCAAACATATTACGGATGACCGCAGGATCCATCTCGGTAAATTCTTGAAAGATCCCGTAGCCGGCATTATTGACAAAGACATCGATCTTTCCGACTTTCTCACTGATTTTTTCTAATAAGCGCGCCACGCTTTCAGGGTTTGCTACGTCCAATTGAAACGCATACGCTTCTTTGCCGCTTAATTCCATGCATTGTTCTTTGACTTTCCCAATCAAATTTGTTCTGCGAGCACAAGTCACAACGATCGCACCGCGTTTTGCGGCTTCATAACAGATTTGTTCGCCAAGTCCGGCAGAACCACCTGTTACAACGACAACTTTATTCTCCAAGTTCATCTGATTCTTCCTCTCCGGCAAAAGGGATCTCGACAACATCAAAATCTTTGACGATCAACGTATTCGGAAATACTTCTTTTGCTTCATTTACTAAATTTGTAATATCTTTGCCAACATAGCGCGCGCTGATATGGGTCAATAGCAAACGCTTGGCGTGAGCTTCTTGGGCCACTTCAGCAGCTTGGCGTGTCGTCGAATGAAAATAAGCGCGAGCCAGCTTGGCTTCTTCTTTGTTGAAGGTACTTTCATGCACTAATACATCCGCATCTTTCGCTAAAAGCACGGCGTTTTGACATTTACGCGTATCACCTAATATTGCCAAAATCCGACCCTTTTTCGCTTGACCTAAGAAATCAGCCCCATTGATTTGACGTCCATCGTCGAGGGTAACTACTTCACCTTTTTTCAAACGTCCGAAGACGGGACCAGGTTTCAGACCAAGTTCAAGCAATGCTTGCACTTGCAATTCCCCTTGATGGCTTGCTTCAACAATACGATAGCCAAAACTATCAATGCCGTGATCAAGGGGCAGACAAGATACCTCAAATTGCTGATCTTTAAAAAGAATCCCTTCTTCTTCAATCTCGAAAAAATGCAATGGATAGCTGACTTTCGTCTGGGAAATCCGCAAAACGGTTTGAATGTATGCTTTGATTCCCTTTGGCCC
This sequence comes from Enterococcus sp. OL5, assembly GCF_006491895.1. Lineage (NCBI taxonomy): Bacteria > Bacillati > Bacillota > Bacilli > Lactobacillales > Enterococcaceae > Enterococcus > Enterococcus sp. OL5. Next base: position 75,163 of record NZ_VHIL01000005.1, on the reverse strand, counting down.
ATAAATCTCTAGAGGCGTGTCGCCCCCTTGAAAGGAGCGGCTGCTGATCAATCCCGGCAACCCATAGATATGGTCACCATGAAGATGAGTGATAAAGATTTTTTCAATCTTTCGTGGTCGAATTGTAGAATGCAAAATCTGCATTTGGGTCCCTTCGCCACAATCAAAAAGCCAAACGGCATTCCGTTCATCTAAAAGTCGTAACGCAATGCTGGTCACGTTTCGATGTTTTGCAGGCACTCCCGCACCTGTTCCTAAAAATTCTAATTCCATAAGCTTCTTTCCTTTCATCTCTTCCCAATTTTAGCGGAAAAGAAATCAAGTTGCAATTGAAGCTTGCGGTTTTTATTTCTCAGATTGGCGATCTTCTGCGTCATTATGAGAGTTTTTCCAGTCCTCTTGAACCCGTGCTTTGGTGGATTCTTCTACTTTCTTAGCTGTTTCAATCTCTGCTTCCACTTCATCGTAGTCAAAGCGCGTGATATCGCCGCCCAATTCATTCATGATCAATTGATTCAAAGGACGATTGTCTTCTTCATCGGCGATCAATAATAACCCGGTATCACCTACACCAATTTGATTTCCGACGTGTTCAAAAAGCATTTGCGCATTTTGGATCTCTTTTGCATCCCGAGTAGCACCGATCATACTGCCGCCAAACCAGCCCAGCATGATTCCTAAAGGTCCGCCTAACACACCAACGAGCATCCCGATCAAACCACCCGTTGATGTCTTATTGTTCCCAGTAAAATCGAGAAAGTCCTCGACTTTAAATTGATGCACGCCTTCATTGGTGTGGGTAAGAACTGCCATTTGTTCCCCTTTGATCTTCCGTTCCATATGCATCCGTTTCACTTCCGAAAAGGCTTGATACGCTTTGGCACTAGCATCAAAGTTCATTACAATGACTCGTTTTGACATAAAAATCGCTCCCTTTGGTTTATTTGTTCTTTTCTTTATTTTAACAGTAAATCATTTAAATGAAAAAAGAAACCAAAAAGACTGCTGATCATTGATTTCTTAGAGAAAATCAATGATCAACAGCCATAACCACTTCAACTATGAAGGATTTTTTTTTACAAATGATGTTCTTTTAAACGCTTATTCGACAAACTCGAATTCAAAATTACCGATACGCACGATGTCGCCGTCTTTGGCACCTCGCGCACGCAATGCTTCATCAACACCCAATCCACGCAATTGACGTGCAAAGCGCATCACGGTCTCATCGTGATCAAAGTTCGTCATTTGGAATAGTTTTTCGATTTTCTCACCGCTCAAGATCCAAGTTGCATCAGGATCGCGATCGATTGAAAACTCTGGCTCATCCGATTGGAAGCCGTAATGAACCACATCTTCTTCGATTTCTTCATCGTACAAGAGGAACTCAGGAGTGACTTCCAATAAATCCGCTGTCGCATTCAGCAAGGCATCGATTCCCTTACGAGTGACACCAGAGATTGGGAAAATCATTGGTTCATCCGCGAACTCATCCGTTTTTTCTTTTGCCAGCTGCTCTTTGAAAAGGGCTAAGTTTTCTTCAGCATCCGGCATATCCATCTTATTGGCAACGATGATCTGTGGGCGCTCTAGTAAGCGCAAGTTGTGGGTCGACAATTCATTGTTAATGGACAAATAGTCCTCGTATGGATCGCGCCCTTCCATGCCACTCATATCGATCACATGTAAGATGACCCGCGTCCGTTCGATATGACGTAAAAACTGAGTCCCTAAACCAACACCTTGCGAAGCACCTTCGATCAATCCCGGCAGATCGGCTACTGCAAAACTACGACCATCAGTGGTCGTTACCATGCCTAAATTTGGCACCAGTGTTGTAAAATGATACGCGCCGATTTTTGGCCGAGCAGAGGAAATCACAGAGAGTAATGTGGACTTCCCAACCGAAGGGAAACCAACTAAACCAACATCTGCTAAGACTTTTAATTCGAGCTCGATTTTTCTTTCTTGACCGGGTTCCCCGTTCTCAGCTAATTCTGGTGCTGGGTTTTTCGGAGAGGCAAACCGAATGTTCCCGCGGCCGCCCCGCCCGCCTTTTGCGATCACTAATGTTTGACCTTGCTCAATCAAATCCCCTAATAAGGCTCCTGTTTCAGCATCACGAACGGTGGTACCTTGGGGCACTTTGATGTAAGTATCATCTGAGCCACGGCCGTGCATTCCTTTACTCATGCCGTTTTCCCCGGGTTGTGCTTTAAAATGACGATTAAAGCGGAAATCCATTAGTGTACGCAAACCTTCGTCTACGACTAAAATGACATCACCACCACGTCCGCCGTCACCACCTGCGGGTCCGCCGTCTGGGACATATTTCTCTCGGCGAAAAGCAACCATTCCGTCGCCGCCTTTTCCTGCTTTGACATCGATTGTCACTTGATCTAAAAACATGGACATTATTTGTCCTCCATTCTTTTTTTACTACCTTCTATACTTTTTGATTATCAGTTATCTCACCTTAAGTGGTTACTATTTCTCTAATAAGAAAGTCTATTTTATTGTAACGACCGAAACGCCTTTTGTCTATCTTTTCTCATGGGTTTCCATAAGAAATCGTGAATTCTTAAGGGTTATTCTTTGACAGTCACACCAAATCGTAGCAAACTTTTAAGTGTACCAGACACAATTAAAGGAGGAAACAAGAAATGACAGTAAAAGTTGGAATCAATGGTTTTGGACGAATTGGACGTTTGGCTTTTCGTAGGATCAAAGAAGTTTCTGCCGATATTGAAGTTGTGGCAATCAATGATTTAACAAGCCCCGTCATGTTAGCACACTTGTTGCAATTTGACTCGACCCATGGCACTTACCCTGGCACTGTAACTGCAACGGATAATGCTATCGTTGTCGATGGCAAAGAAACCAGAGTGTATGCCGAACCAGACGCAAGTAAAATTCCTTGGGCAAAAGAAAATGGCGTCGATATCGTTTTAGAATGTACGGGTTTTTACACTTCCGCAGAAAAAGCACAGGCCCATCTTGATGCAGGTGTCAAACGAGTGGTCATTTCCGCTCCCGCTGGCAATATGAAAACGATCGTATACAATGTTAACTCCGACACGTTAACACCAGAGGATACTATCATATCCGCAGGCTCTTGTACGACCAACTGTCTAGCTCCGATGGCCTACTTTTTGAATGAAGAATTTGGGATCGAAGTTGGTACGATGACGACAGTTCATGCGTATACTTCTACTCAAATGCTATTGGATGGTCCTGTAAAAGGCGGAAACTTAAGAGCCGCTCGGTCCGCTGCAGACAACACGATCCCTCACTCAACGGGTGCCGCCAAAGCAATCGGTTTGGTTATCCCAGAATTAAATGGCAAATTACAAGGCCACGCCCAACGGGTTCCGGTCGTCGATGGTTCTTTAACAGAATTAGTCTCAATTTTGAAAACCAAAGTAACCGCCGATGAAGTCAATGAAGCCATCAGAAAACACACCGTCGATAATCCGTCATTCGGTTACGATGACCGTGAGATCGTCTCGGGTGATGTCATTGGTACCACTCAAGGTTCTATCTTTGACCCGACGCAAACAGAAGTGACCACTGCTGGCGATTTCCAATTGGTGAAAACCGTCGCTTGGTATGATAATGAATATGGCTTTACTTGCCAGATGATTCGTTTACTCGAAGAATTTGCTCGTTTGTAAGTCAATGAGTAGGCAAAAAGTGCCGGTTCTTTTTTCAGAACCGGCACTTTTTTTTATTCACTTGCTGGATGATCGTATTTTTCCAAGAAAGCCGCGATTTTTTCTTTGTAAAGCGCTGGATCAGTTTTGTAGCTTTTCGCATGCTCGGCTCCTGAAACGACCCATTTTTCTTTAGGCGCATCGGTCGCGTTATACAAAATATCCAGCATCGCATAAGGAACAAATGTATCCGCATCGCCATGAATAAAAAAGATTGGACGCGTATTCTTTTGCAGTTGTTTGACTGCATCTGCTTCACCAAAGAAATACCCCGCTCGGATTTTTGTGACAAGGCTAGTGACATTCATCAATGGAAATGGGGGCAACCCAAACAATTGATCGAGTTGATAGCCTAGTTCTTCATTGACGTTGGTATACCCACAATCTTCAATGATAGAAGTGACATTTTTTGGTAAGTCTTCTCCGCTGGTCATCATCACTGTGGCCGCACCCATACTGATGCCATACAAAGTGATCGTCTCTTCAGAACCATTTTTTGCAAGTATTTCATCGATCCATTGCACGTAGTCTTTACGTTCGTGCCAACCAAAACCAATATAATCCCCTTCGCTTTGACCATGCCCTCGAGCGTCTGGAACCAACACATTATAACCTAAATCATGATACATCTTGGCGTAGTCCGCCATCGTTTCTGCATTCCCCATGTAGCCATGCGCGATGATCGCCGTTTTTCCTTGATTCTTCTCCTCCGCCGGTAGATAAATGGCGGATAATTTTAAATCATCTTCAGAAGTCAGCTGCCACATCTCACGATTTGCTGCATCTGTAAACCAATTTTGCGCTTCGCTTCCCGTCTGATTTTCATCAGTACCCGGGGTATCTCCTTCCAAGAAATCTTTTTCTGAAGGAACTACCGCATAGTCGTAAAAATAGTTTCCAGCATATCCTAATCCCGCAATCGCTAATACAGCTACTCCGATGGCAATTTTCCAGCGCAATTTCACACTTGTCACGTCCTCTTAAGTATATAGTTTACATAATATTATTATGGTTTCAATATTCCTCATGGAAAGAACCCACTACATAAATTACCGTTTTTTACTCGTGTTTGTCAATCGCAAGCGCCCAAAAAGAAAAACCATTGCCAACAATAGGTGTTGACAATGGTTGATTCCTCGTAATGGCTAGTTATTTTCGACCAATTTAAAACTTGACCAAGGTTTCAAAAATTCTAATAAGAAAAGCTCTTCTTCAGCGATTTTCCCAACGACATTGACCCGGCCGTCATTTTTCATTTCTTTCAAGGCGATTTGCGTCTCCCCTTTGTATTGTCCATAGCCAGCATTATCGATCAAGACATCTCCTCTTACCATATCATGGGTATCATGGGGTGGAAATTCTTTGTCTTTATAATAGATCCGGGTCATCGTTGAACGCAAGATGTATTCTGAACGATCTCCTCGGTAACTATGCAGATTATCAAACAAACAGATGCGTTCATCTTCAGTGATTCCATCAACCACATCAACTCTTAATGTTGGATAATCCGCGTGAAATGCTTCAGCCATTGCCGCCAATTCTGCTTCTGAAGCATAGGCATTACCAATAGAGATATCATCGATCAAACCAGTCAACACTAAATGTTTGACTTGTGTAGCTAACGGCAGATCACGATGGTCTTCCAAAGAACATAAGCCATCTTGTGTTGGCCAAGGACCGAAATCAGCCTCGTGTGAATTCACAAAAGCCATCGTATTTAAATTGTACTTGCGGAATTTTTCCGAACAAAAAACGAAATGGTCATAGCCTAACCCTGAATAGCGATGAGGGTAGAAATTATGCGAACCTAGTAAATTTTCGGTGTTTGGTGAATAACTCATGATGTTATCCACGTAGCTCGTGCCACTGCTCATATTGATCTCAATTTTGATCCCGTAAGGATTGCGGGTCATTTTGGCTTCTTCTGAACCCGTAAAACCGATATCTAATCGAACACCGTAAGCCCCCATCTCATCAAAGAAGGATAAATCATCATAAGAAATACCTAGCTGTTCGAATAAACCAGGATTGATATCTACCATGACTTCCATTCCTAACTGATTGGCATAATCCACGACTTGTTTAAAGTCTGCCAAGACTTTTTCTTTGTCATCGTTGATTTGCAGCAAACTGGTAAATACCCGTTTAAAGCCGTATTTGTGTGCCAAGTCTAGATACGCTTTGTCCTTTTCAAACGTTGAGCGCTCTGGATAAATCGATATCCCTAATTTTCCCATCAAAAAAACCTCCTGTATATTCTATCCGTTTATTATAATGAATCCTCTTTCATTATAGCAAACATCTAAAAAGTGGTCTACACCTTTCCATCTGATTCTTTCTCATTCCACAAAATCTGCGCTTTCTTCTACATCTTTTTTTTGTTATGATTAGCATTAAGAAAACTGGAAGGAATGAAAGAATGAAAAAAATCCTATTCACACTGACAGCAGCTGCTAGCCTTTTATTATTAGCTGCTTGTACAGGTTCAAGTACCACCGATCCCTCATCAAGCAATTCGGCAGAAAGCACGTCGACCTCAGAATCCGTTGACTTGAATGCCCTAGAATTGCCGCAATTATCAACGGATGTGCAAGAGAATGAAGCTTTAGTTGAAATGGTGACGGAAGAAGGCTCTATCAAAATCAAACTTTTCCCAGAGATTGCGCCCAAAGCCGTCGAAAACTTTTTGACCCATGCCAAAGATCGTTATTATGACGGCTTGACTTTCCATCGTGTCGTAGAAGAGTTTATGATCCAAGGGGGCGACCCTAATGGTGATGGCACTGGCGGAGAAAGCATCTGGGGCGAAGGATTCGGCGAAGAATACTCGAACCAGCTTTATCACTTGCGAGGCGCATTGGCAATGGCAAAATCAAGTGCGCCAAACAGCCAAGGCAGTCAATTCTACATCGTTCAAAATGATCAAGACGTATCCGACGGTCTAGCGATCCAACACTATCCCGAAAAAATCATCGAAGCCTATAAAAATGGTGGAACACCACGATTGGACGGTAAATATACCGTTTTTGGTCAAGTGATCGAAGGCATGGATGTCGTAGATAAAATTGCGCAAGCAGAAACCCAAGACTCTGGCAATGGTGAGAATTCTCAACCGGTTGAGCCAGTGAAGATCGAAACGATCAAGGTCTTACAAGAAGCCAAAGAATAAATAAAAAAACCGCTGAAAGCCCCGATTATCGGATGCTCCAGCGGTTTTCTTTTATTTTTGGTCGCCTACGATAAAGGTAAATTCGCACTCCGCAGCTTTTTTGCCATCCACTGTCGCTACTGCATCAGCAGTTCCTACAGAGCCTTTGATTTTGGTGATTTCAAAAACAAGTTTCATGGTATCTCCCGGAACAACTTTTTGACGGAATTTTGCTTTATTGATGCCGCCGATATACGCCGTTCTTCCTTGGAATTCCTCAGATTTCAATATTAAGATCGATCCTGCTTGTGCCAATGTTTCTAAAATCAAGGCACCTGGCATCACTGGATTTCCCGGAAAATGCCCTTGAAAAAAATCTTCGTTGATGGTGACATTCTTCGTTGCGATAATTTTTTTACCAGATTCGATTTCATCAACATAATCAATATAAATAATTGGGTAGCGATTTGGAATCAAATCCATGACTTCCGTTTCAGTCAATAGTTTTTTCATGGTGTCCCTTCCTTGCTTAAGAATTTATTATAGTTTGATTATCAAAGTATCATAGTTCAAGGAAATTCGCAACTAAATATTTATTAAGAAAAAAATAGTTTGACAATCAAACAATTATGCTTAATAATTAGAAATCAAGATAGTTTGATTTACTATTTGTCATTATACGTATTTTATTGTTGAATTTATTAAGGAGTGGAATTATGAGTTTTTTAACCGGTAAAAAAGTTGTCGTCATGGGCGTTGCTAACAAACGCAGTATTGCTTGGGGCTGTGCACAAGCACTAAAATCCCAAGGAGCCGAAGTGATTTACACATATCAAAACGACCGCATGAAAAAGCCTTTAGAACGCTTATTGGAATCTGATGAATTTGTAGTGGAATGTGACGTCGCCAATGACGAAAGCATTGCTTCCGCCTTTGAAACGATCAAAGAATATGCAGGTGAGATCCATGGTGTTGTCCATGCCGTTGCTTATGCCAATAAAGAAGATCTATCTGGCGATATTTTGAATATTTCTCGTGACGGTTATGCTTTGGCGCAAGACATCAGCAGTTATTCATTGATTGCCGTCACTAAATATGCCAAACCAATCTTAGCTGAAAATGCTGGAATCGTTACCCTTTCCTACTTAGGTGCCGAACGGGCAGTACCGAACTACAATATGATGGGGATTGCAAAAGCCGCTTTAGAATCAAGCGTCCGCTATTTAGCTGCCGAACTTTCACCGCAAAAAATCCGTGTCAATGCGATTTCAGCTGGTGCCATCAAAACGCTAGCAGTAACAGGTGTAAAAGACTATCAAAAGCTGATCCAATTGTCAGAGGATCGGACACCTGACCATATTGGTGTAACGATCGAAGAAGTCGGCAATGCTTGTGCCTTCTTGATCAGTCCGTTATCGAGCGGCATTATCGGTGAAGTGATTTTTGTCGATAAAGGGGTTCACTTGTCTTAATCATTGAGCGTCAAAGTAAAGTCTGCTGTGGACCAATTAAAGGTCTTAGCAGGCTTTTTCTGAAAAAAATTATCATTTCAGAAAACCTCCTTTGCATTTCTATTTTATCTTCGTTAAAATAGATGCAGTAAGACTTGGAGGGATTCTATGAAACAACTGCTACTTGCAGCTAGCACGACCGATTCAAGTGGTTCCAGCATTACCGAACCAGCAGCTGCTCAACTCAATGCATTACAAAAATGGTGGGCGTCTATCGACTGGGAATCGATCATTGGCTTACTGATCCAAAAAGCATTGATGTTGCTTTTTTTATGTATCCTATTTGGTATTTTATTGAAAATAAGCAATATGATCATCGATCGAATCTATCGTTCCTATGAAAAAAAAGCCAGTTTCAATGTGAGTCGAATCAACACGATCCATACCCTGATCCGCAATACGGTTCATTACACATTAGGATTCTTTTTTGTCTATGCACTCCTTTCCACCATCGGCGTACCTGTAGGCTCGTTACTAGCCGGTGCCGGAGTCGTCGGGGTCGCACTTGGTTTAGGTGCCCAAGGCTTTATGAATGACTTGATTACTGGCTTCTTCATTATTACCGAGCAACAAATCAATGTTGGTGATTACGTCCGCTTGACCAATCTGACGCTTGAAGGTACGGTGACAGCAGTCGGGATTCGAACGGTCCAATTAAAATCCGTTGATGGAACCGTTCATTATATCCCAAATCGTAACATCACGACCATCAGTAATACATCAAGAGCCAATATGCAAGTCGTTGTCGACGTACGTATCTTACCATCTGAAGGCCTAGATGAAATTCGTGCCATCATTGAAGAAGTCAATGAACAGATCGCTCAGCAACATGAAGAAGAGATTCAAACGGCCCCTACGGTCTTCGGTCTGGTGGATCTAGGGAACAACAACTTTGCGATTCGAACCACCATGTATGTGACCAACGGTACGCAATGGAAAATCAAAGAGGAATTTTTAGCAGCATCGATCGATGCTTTGACAGCCAAAGGCTATACGATCCCTAATGCGCCCATCGTCGGTATTTAAAAAAAGGTTATCCCGAAACTGGGATAACCTTTTTTCTATACCACATGCAGTTCATCTGTCATCTTTGGGGCATCTTCTTTCGAAATCAGCAAATAGCGTCTTTCGATTTCATGCGCCAAATGATTGACGGATTTTAAAATCTCTTTGCGGGTGATGATCCCTACAAAGACATTGTCATCATCAACGATCGGCAAGAATGCTTGATCTACTAAAAGATGCAGCATACTTTCCAACTCATCGTTTTCCTTGATGCAATTCACGTTGACTTCCATGACGTCTGCCACAGTCAGCCCTTCAATATTTTCCATACTGAAGCCAGTGAGATCCATCATTCGTTCCACGATGTTTGAGAGGCTGATTAAGCCGACTAAATGGTCCTCACTATCTAGTACAGGGATCTTTGAATAGCCCACTTTTGATAAAACAAGCAATGCGTGACTCAAAGGGTGGTTATAAAATACCGATGCCACATTCTCTGCAGGCACCAAGAAATTTTCTTGATTCTCGAGTAATATTTTTTCTACGGTCTGTCCTATCAATCTAATTGCCTCCATTTCACAGCTACTCTTCTATTTTACTTGAAAATGAGAATAGAAAGTAGAAACCTGCAAAATTATAATGAAATTTTTACTTTTTGATTCCGCTTACTTAACGTGTGAAAACGAAAGCTAGCTCTGGGACTTTATGAAAGGAACGATCATAGTATTGGATTGCCCATTGTTCTGGCGTACTTTCAATAATCGCAAAGCTTTTGATTTGAATTTGCCCTCGCGGTTGGGAAATACTGCCAGGATTCAAGAAAAGTCGATTCCCGACTTTCTCACAAGCAATTTGATGCGTGTGACCAAACAAAGCGATCGAGGCATCTGCTTGTTGCGCTTTTAATCCTAATTTGGTTACGCCAAAACGAACATCCGCCAAATGGCCATGGGTCATATAGATGGTATCCAGCGACGTTTTAACGATACGCTCATTGGGAAAACCACCACCGTAATCGCAATTGCCGCAAACGACTTGGAATGTTTCCCATAAAGGATCTGTATCAGGCAGTTCAGAGTCTCCACAATGCAGGAATAAATCGACTTGATTTTCGAATTCATTTTTAAGATCAACAAGAATCTCACGATCTGAATGATTGTCACTGACAACTAAATATTTCATACATTTTCTCCTTCTAGCCACTCCTGCCACTGTACTTGGAGTTTTTTGATTGCTTGACCACGGTGGCTCACTCGGTTCTTTTCTTCTTGACTCATTTGGGCTGCGCTTTGCTCTGAACCATCAGGAATAAACAATGGATCGTAACCGAACCCATTTTCTCCACGAGGGATACGGCCGATTCTCCCCGGCCATTGGGCTTCAACCACCAAGCTATCTTTTCCTGGTGCTGCGAAAACTAACGTACAGTGAAATTGTGCACTGCGTTTGTCATCTTCGACATCCGTCAATTCATAAAGCAATTTTGCATTATTGGCAGCATCACTTTTTTGCTCACCGGCAAATCGAGCAGAGTACACGCCTGGGCGTCCCCCTAATGCATCGACTTTCAGTCCTGAGTCATCAGCCAACACCGGTCTTCCCAAAATTCTGGCGATAGTTTCCGCTTTAAGGCGGGCATTTTCTTCGAATGTGGTGCCGGTTTCTTCAACATCCGGCAAGGAAGGATAATCTTTCAAGGTGCGGACATCGTACCCTGCTGCCCCAAATACGGCTTTAAATTCCTTGGCTTTTCCTGGATTGCCTGTGGCAATGACGATCGTTTTTTCGGGAATCTCATAAGGGGGTTCATCTGGCAAAAACAGTGCCTCTTTTTGATAGGCAATCAATTCTTCGATAGCTGTTTTTCCGTAGATCAGCATCTCATTCAACTGCTGACCATCAAAGGTCGCTTCTTCCCCAGTTCCTTGCAATTCGACAAATCGACCGGATTCTGTCATCACCAAATTCATGTCGACAGCAGCTGAAGAATCTTCTTGATAATCGAGATCAGTCACACAGGTGCCATCTGGTAAGATTCCAACGCTGATGGCTGCCAAATGCTCCTTGATCGGGTCTTCCGTCAATGCTTTGTCACGCAACAATGTATCGATAGCTAAACGCAACGCAACAAATGCGCCGGTAATACTAGCTGTTCGGGTACCACCATCTGCTTGAACGACGTCACAATCGACCACAATACTGCGTTCCCCTAGCTTTTCTAAATCGACCACAGCTCGCAAGGAACGAGCAATCAGCCGTTGGATCTCCATCGTACGACCAGAAAGCTTGCCTTTGGCACTTTCTCGACGATTACGAGTGTTGGTCGCTCGTGGGAGCATACTGTATTCGGCTGTGACCCAGCCTTTTCCCGTATCTCGTAAAAACGGAGGGACCCGATCTTCAATCGTTGCCGAACAGATCACGGTTGTGTCACCAAAAGAGATCACAACCGATCCTTCGGGGTGTTTGTAGACGTTGGTTTGAATTTTAACTGGTCTTAACATTGTTTCTTTTCTGCCATCATGTCGCATTTAAAAGCCTCCTAAATCAGTGTGAACCGATGAGATCGTGTCTAAATCAAGCCAATCATTGGCGATCTCATCAAATATTTTTGGTGAACCAGTAGTAAAAAATGCATGCTGCGGGTGCGGATCGTCCTGGCTCGTTGCTGCAATGGCGAAATAGTCCAACAAGGTACTGACTTCCCCCACCGTTTCTGCGCCTGAATCAATGAGCTGGATATGGGCCCCCAATTCATTTTGGATCAAAGGACGCAATAAAGGATAATGGGTACAGCCCAGAATCACCGTATCTAACCGCTTGTTTTTCAAGGGGCGTAACGTTTCTGCCACAATTTTCTTGGCAACCGAGCTGTGGTACTGTTTGCTTTCTACGATCGGTACAAACTTTGGGCAAGCCAAACTGACGACTGACGCATGGGGGGCTTTCCCATGAAGGGCGCGCTTGTACGAGTCGCTTTTAATCGTTCCGTTTGTCCCGATAACACCGATTCGTTGATTTTTGCTTGCTTTGACCGCTGCTCGACTGCCAGGCAGTATCACGCCGATCACTGGAATATCCAGTTGTTCTTTGATTTCTTCAAGAGCGACCGCTGTTGCTGTGTTACAGGCGATCACCAACATTTTAATGTTTTTTTCCAATAAAAAACGGGTCATTTGCCACGTATACTCGATGACTTGCTCAGCAGGTCTTGGGCCATAAGGGCATCTGGCAGTATCGCCTAGATAAAGAATCGATTCGTTGGGCAGTTGTTTGATTGCCTCTTTGACGACCGTCAACCCACCAACACCAGAATCGATAAAGCCAATTGGTCTGTTGTTTGTCATAGTTTCCATCCTTTACATGAAAGAAAGAGTTTGATGCATTTTTCTCTCTTATTCATTTTGGACTTTTTTTGTCTATTTTTCAAGTATTCCTTTCGTTTGCTAAAGAAAGCTTTCCCAAAAAATACCAATCGGTACAAAAAAAGCCCCAACCATTGGCTCACAACCAGCAAGTTGCACTTGCATGGTTGAAAGACCGATCGCGGGGATTTTTGTCGATTGTTCATTTTTAGTAATCGTACTGACGTTTTTCCAAAAAACCTGAAAGCAATGACAGTGCATAACAAACCAAAAAGTATAAAACAGTCATTGCCAAAAACATTGGCAAAACATAGTTTGTATTTTGACCATAAATGATCCGGGCATGATGGGTCAACTCTGGTAAAGAAATGATCACGGCTAGTGATGTATCCTTGATCAAAGAGATCAACTGACTGACGATCGCTGGCAACATCGCTTTAAATGCTTGTGGCACGACGATACTGCGCAATACTTCAACATAATTTAATCCCGTTGATAAACCAGCTTCCATCTGACCTTTTGGCACAGAATTCAAACCCGCTCGAAAGATCTCAGAAAGCATCGCTGATTCAAAAATCGTCAACGCCACAACCGCTGACCAAAAAATGTTAAAGCGGATGCCAATCTGTGGCAAGGCAAAATAAGTGAAGAAAATGATCAAGAGCAAAGGCAAGTTACGAATAACATCAATCACGACACCTAATACTTTAGAAAAGACCGGAATCGAGCTGAAGCGTAAAATACCGGCGATTCCTCCAATAATAAAGCTAAATAAGATCGAGAGGATCGACACTTCAACCGTAACACGTAAGCCATCGATCAAAAAGCGAATGTTAATCGCTGAAAAAGCTTCAAAAAAATCCATAGTTCTTTAGCTCCTTTCTATGAGCGGACAGCCCAACGCCGTTCCAAGTAAACCATCAAATAAGACAATGGCAGGGTGATAATCAAATAGAAAAGACCAACAATGATATAGGTATCAAATGTATTGAAGGTCTCGCTTGCGATCAAATCCCCTTGATACATGATATCTAATCCTGCGACCATCGCTAAAATTGAGGAGTTTTTGACGAGGTTAATAAATTGATTGCCTAGTGGCGGCACAACGATTTTAAATGCTTGAGGCAAAATAATGTAGCGCATCGCTTGACTATAAGTAAAGCCAGAAGACAAGGAAGCTTCCATCTGTCCTTTAGGAACCGTTTGGATCCCTGAACGGATCGTCTCGGCGATAAATGCCGATGTATAGATCGTTAAACCAATCGTTCCCGCTTGAAATCCGTCAAAAGAGACCCAATACATTGGCACAACAACATAAAAGAACATCACGATGATCAATAAGGGGATATTTCTAAAAAACTCGACATATGCTTTGGCGATCCCTTTGATGAAGCGATTGTCTGACAACTGAAAAATTGCCATTAAAGTTCCGATCAAAAGGCTAAAAAACAGTGCGATCAAACTCGCCATGACTGTATATTTAAAGCCTTCAATAAACTGACCGGTATAGGTTTGAAATAATTCAACCATTCAGTTTCCTCCTAATCTACTTTTCCTGATTCGTCTTCAGGGAACCACTTGTTGTAAATCTCATCATAGGTTCCATCTTCACGCATTTCCCGCAAGGCTTGATTGACAGCATCTAGAAATGGTTTTTGACCTTTGTTGATGGCTATCCCATAAGGCTCTTCGGTAAATGTTTCGCCAACTAAATGATAATTTGGATTTTCACTCGCCATCCCTAATAAGATTGCGTTATCCGTAGTCATAGCATCCCCTTGTCCTGATTGCAAAGCAGTAAAGGCTTCTGCATAATTTTCAAGTTCTAGGATTTGCGCTTCTGGTGCAGCCTCACGAATGTTTACAGCTGACGTAGAGCCTTTCACGACCAATACAGTGGTGTCTGCGGTCAAATCTTCAATCCCTTGGATTGGACTATCTTTTGCGACCAATAAAGATTGTCCTGCATCAAAATAAACATCCGAAAAGTCAACTTGCTTTTTACGCTCTTCCGTGATGGTCATCGTTGCGATGATCGCATCGATATTGCCGTTTTTCAAAAGCGGAATCCGAGTTTTTGAGGTAACTTCAACAAAAATCGCATTGCCATCACGCCCTAAGATTTTTTCAGTGATCGCACGAGCGATATCAATATCAAAGCCACGCACTTCTCTAGTCGCGATATCCATCAAACCAAATAGACGGGTATCGTTTTTTACGCCCCAAACGATCTGATTCGTCTCTTTGCTGTTTTCTAAAATATCAATATCTGCGGCACTTTGTCCTTTACAACCTGAGAAAGTCACAAGGGCAAAGGCTAAAACTAGAAAAGAAAAAATTTTCTTTTTCATATAGGTTCCTCCTGTCGCTTAATGATTTGTGACTTTGCTCAAGAATTGTTTTGCACGCTCGTCCCTTGGTGCGTCAAAGAATCCATCGACATCCCGTCGATCTTCTAGCACTTGGCCTTCTGCCATAAAGACGATTCGATCTGCTACTTCACGAGCAAAGCTCATTTCATGGGTAACGACGATCATGGACATTCCTTCACTGGCGATTTTTTTCATGACATCTAGTACATCGCCAATCATTTCTGGGTCCAATGCTGAAGTTGGCTCATCAAAAAGCAGCATCTCTGGTTTCATCGCAAGGCCTCGGGCAATTGCGACCCGCTGCTGTTGTCCACCGGATAACATAGACGGATAAGAATCTTTTTTATCCAACATCCCAACTCGATCAAGTAGTTTTTCCGCCAAATTGATGGCTTCTTGCTCATTTTGTTTTAATACTTTAATCGGCGCTAACGTAATGTTTTCTAACACGGTTTTGTTTGGATACAAGTTAAAATGTTGAAACACCATACCAATGTTTTTTCTAACTTCTGTCATTTTGACATCTTTATCAAATAAGTTCTTGCCGTTGACTAATAATTGACCACCTGAAATGGTTTCTAGTCCATTAATTGTACGGAGCATTGTACTTTTACCAGAACCTGAAGGTCCGATAACAACAACGACCTCACCTTTTTCAAATTCAAGGTTGATGTTTTTTAATGCATGGAACTTTCCGTAATATTTCTCTACGTTCTTAAATTCGATCATTGCCATTGATTCACACTCCTAGCTATTTTTAAAATTAAATGAGTAAATGGAAAGATTTGATTCATATTATAGCCCAATCTTTTTTCATTTGTAAAGGTGCTTTTCCAATGTTCCCCCCTTATTTCTGAAAAGACAAGTGCTATTTTACTTTGATGTGAGGTTTTTGTCCATGAAAATTTTTCTAACCTCGACAGATCACAAGGAGAACCTGTTGTTTCTTTTGCTAAAAAAAGGTAAGATAAACCATATAACAAAGGTAAAGGTGGAAAAAAAGTGAATACGATTTTAACTGGCGACCGCCCAACTGGCAAACTGCATCTTGGCCATTATGTGGGGTCTTTAAAAAAACGGGTCGAAATGCAAGCTGACCCTGAAAATCAGCTTTATATCATGGTCGCTGATATGCAGGCACTAACAGATAATGCGAAAACACCTGAGAAGGTCTCAGCGAATATTTTAGAAGTCGCTTTGGATTATTTAGCCGTTGGATTGGATCCATCAAAAACAACGATGTTTATTCAATCGCAAATCCCTCAACTCTCTGAATTGACGATGTACTACCTAAATTTAGTCAGTGTAGCACGCGTGCGACGCAACCCGACGGTCAAAGCAGAAATTGAACAAAAGAAATTTGGCGAAGGCGTTCCTTCTGGTTTCTTCATCTATCCAGTCTCTCAAGCAGCGGATATCACTGCTTTTAAAGCAAACTTAGTCCCAGTTGGTGAAGATCAAAAACCAATGCTGGAACAAACACAAGAAATCGTGCATAGTTTTAATTCTACGTATAGTGAAGTATTGGTCGAACCAAAAGCTGTTTTACCGCCAAAAGGTATGGGACGTTTGGCTGGGATCGACGGCAATGGAAAAATGAGTAAGTCACTAAATAACGGTATCTATTTAGCAGATCCAGCTGATGTGTTACAAAAGAAAGTGATGAGCATGTACACTGATCCAAATCACATCCATGTCGAAGACCCCGGACAAGTCGAAGGCAATATGGTCTTTACGTATCTTGATGTATTTGGTACCGAAAAAGAAAAAATTACTGAATTAAAAGAACATTACACCCGTGGCGGATTAGGAGATGTCAAAATCAAACGCTATTTGATCGATGTTCTGGAAGCCGAATTTGCACCGATTCGGGAACGACGTGAAGCTTTTGCGAAAGATCCCGGTGAAGTGATGAACTTATTAAAACTTGGTAGCGAAAAAGCAGAACAAGTTGCCGCCCAAACGTTAGCTGAAGTCAAAAATGCAATGGGCATCAATTACTTTGCTTAAAAAAATAAGCCTTAGCGGCTTATTTTTTTGTTCACAAATCGAGAATACAATTTAATGCTAAACCTACGAGCACACTCTGTGTTAGGTTTCACGAGCAAACTTCATCCACAGACCGATCCATTAGGCAACTTTATTTGATGCGATTTCTTGCGAAAAAACCTAGAAAATTGCCCTAAAAATAACTTCGAAAATGCTGATTAGAGGATCATTTTCTCAACCTTGACAGCGCTAAAAAAAGAACAGATCAAAAAAGCTGGATTGCCTTTGATAGTGAGATACTTTACGGCTCCAATCCAACTCCTAACATTTTTGCGTCATCTGAACATCTATTATAATAGTAGAAAACGTTCCCCACCTTCATTTTTTTCAAGGTGGAGAACGTTTTTCTTCATACTTCTATTAACGGATTTCTGCTTGAACTTTCTCTTTTAAATTACGAGTAATTTTTGCGATTGCTTGATTGATCTCTTCATCCGTCAAAGTAGCTTCAGGATTGCTAAACGTCAGGCTATATCCTAATGATTTTTTGCCTGCGTCAATGTTCTTCCCTTGATAAACGTCGAATAAGCGAATATCACTTAAGAAGCGACCTGCACTTTCACGGATAATCTCCATCACTGATTGGTTGTCGATTGCTTCATCAAGCAAGAGTGCCATATCCCGCGTTACTGATGGGAATTTTGAGACCGGTTGATAGACCAATTGCTCAGTTTTAGCTGCTAGCAGTTGATCCAAGTCCAATTCAGCGACATACGTTTCACTCACTTCATAGGCTTTGGCGATCGATGGGTGGACTTGTCCCAAGAAGCCGATTTCTTGGTCATCTAGCAAGATCATTGCCGTACGACCAGGATGCATCTCTTTGATAGCTGCCGTTTTTTGATAACGAATACGTTCGGTTAATACCAACGAATCAAATAGATTTTCTAAAATGCCTTTTAAATGGAAGAAATCAACTTTTTGAGCTTGGGTTTGCCAGTCTTTCTCATGGATATTCCCTGTCAATGCTAGTCCTAAATGATTGACTTCTGTTGGCAGCTCGTGTTTACTGTCGCCTGTCTGATAAAAGACGCGACCAATTTCATACAAAGCAACACGATTGTTTTTACGTGCCAAGTTGTACGCAACGTCGTCTAACAAACCTGAAATCAGATTCAAGCGCAAGACGGCACGTTCTTCGGTCATTGGCCAATCCAATCGAGTCACTTGGCTCGATTTATTCGTAAATTGTTGTGCCATCTCTTCCGTTGTCAAAGCATAGCTGATGGCTTCACTGACCCCATTGCCTTCCAATAGCGTCCGAACTTCTCTGGTCAGACGTTGCGCTTTGGTTAGATGACCGGCAACCGTTTCTCCTTGCGGTAAAGTCGATGGCAAACGATCATAACCGTAAATACGCGCCACTTCTTCAATGATATCTGCTTCGATCGTAATATCCCAACGACGAGGTGGGACAGAAACAATATAGCTGTCTGCTTCTTGACGATGACCAAAGCCTAATGCATCAAAGATTTCTTGCACTTCTTCATCAGTGATTTCTGTGCCTAAATAGCTATTGATTCGAGCTAAAGTGATTGTAACCTCAACAGGTTCTACTGCTACTTGGGAACCTATTACTGCCCCTTTTAAGACCGTTCCACCAGCAAGTTCCGCAATCAGTGCTGCTGCTGCATCACAAGCTTTTGCAACCGTGGCTTGGTTGATCCCTTTTTCAAAACGAGCGGAGGATTCACTTCTTAAATTGAATTTCTTTGAGGTCAAACGAATCGCTAACGGATCGAACAAGGCCGCTTCTAAAGCGACTGTAGTCGTTTTTTCCGTGATTTCTGAATCAAGCCCTCCCATGACGCCTGCGAGCGCAACGGGCGTGGTTCCGTTGGTGATAACGATGTCTTCTGGGGAAAGCTGACGTGTTTCTCCATCTAAAGTCACCAAACTTTCATTTTCTTTACCACGACGGACAAGTATTTCTTTGCTGTCGAGCTTTTGATAATCAAAGGCATGCAATGGTTGGCCAAATAATAGTAAGATATAATTCGTCACGTCCACGACATTGTTGATTGGACGAATACCTTCATTCATCAATCGATTTTGCAACCATTGTGGACTTGGGGCGATCGTTACACCATCAATGATTCGAATTTGGTAGGCGGGTGCATCTGTTGCTTCAGTGACCTTCACCTGAATTTTATCGGCAGCAGCTACTTCACTTTCAGTAAGCGAAATTTCAGGAAACTTCGGTGTTTGGCGATAGATCGCACCGACTTCATAAGCAACCCCCCGCATGCTCAACGCATCCGCACGATTCGGAGTGATCGACAATTCGATAATGTGATCATCCATATCCAGATAAGGAAAAACCGGTGATCCTGGTTCTGCTTCTGCTGGTAAATAATAGATTCCTTCCGCGTATTCTTTGGGAATCACGCTATCGGCATATCCCAACTCTTGCAACGAACAAATCATGCCGTTGGAAACTTCTCCCCGCATCTTGCCCTTTTTTATTTTTACGTTGCCCGCGATTCGAGAGCCGGGTAATGCCACGATGACTTTGATGCCGCTTTTGACATTCGGCGCACCGCAAACGATCTGTGAGTCTTCATCCTCACCAATATTTACTTGGCAAATCGATAGATGGTCAGAGTCCGGATGCGGTCGGCAGTCGGTCACTTCTCCGACAACGATTTTTTTTAAACCTTCTTCAGGCACGTCAATACCTTCGACTTCGATCCCCGTCACTGACATTTTATCTGCTAGCTCTTTGGGTGTGATCTCAGACAGATCAAGGTATTCATTTAACCATTTATATGATACTAACATTTATTGTTCCCCCTTGAACTGGCGAATAAAACGCACATCATTTTGATAGAATTGGCGAATGTCGTTCACGCCGTAGCGCAACATTGCCACTCGGTCAGGACCTAAACCAAAAGCAAATCCCGAATATTGGGTTGGATCAATCCCTGACATTTCTAAGACGTTAGGATGGACCATTCCGGCACCAAGGATCTCGATCCAGCCAGTTTGTTTACAAACATTACATCCGGCACCACCACACTTGAAGCAACTGACATCGACTTCGACCGATGGTTCTGTGAAAGGGAAATAGCTTGGTCGCAAGCGAATTTGGCGATCTTCCCCAAACATTTTTTGCATCATGACTTCTAAGGTTCCTTTTAAGTCACCCATCGTAATATTTTTATCGATTACCAATCCTTCAATTTGATGGAATTGGTGGCTATGGGTCGCATCATCTGTATCACGACGGAAAACTTTCCCGGGAGAGATCATCCGTAACGGCCCTTTTGAAAAATCATGGGTCTCCATTGTTCTCGCTTGAACGGGTGATGTATGGGTTCGAATCAACACTTCCTCTGAAATATAAAAGGTGTCCTGCATGTCTCTAGCAGGATGATCTTTTGGCAGATTCATCCGCTCGAAGTTGTAATGATCTTTTTCCACTTCATAGCCTTCAACGACTTGGTAGCCCATACCAACAAAGATGTCTTCGATTTCTTCCATGATTTGTGTCAGCACATGGCGAGTTCCTCGGTCCATCTTTTTACCAGGCAACGTCACGTCGATCGATTCTTCAGCGAGGGCTTTTTCCAAGTTTGCTGCTTCGATAGACGTCTTGGCTTCTTCGATCGCTTCTGTCAAAATATCACGAATCTCGTTGGCATAGCTCCCCACCTTCGGCCGTTCTTCCGCAGAAAGATCTTTCATCCCCCGTAGAACTTCAGTGATGGGTCCTTTTTTTCCAAGCACTTCCACTCGAATTTGATTCAAGTCGTTCATGGTTGGACTTGCTTTGATTTTAAGCAATGTCGTTTCCTTCAATGCTTCTAATTTTTCTTGTAAAGACATGTGTTTCCTCCTTCTATACTGTGAATAGTGTAAGAATAACAAGACTGGATTGACTGATTAAAGGGAATATCATTCATTTAAAGACAAAAAAAGACATCATCCCTTAAAAAAGGAACGACGTCTCGTGTTACCATCCTCATTCGCGAAAAAAACGCGCACTCACTTCGGCTAACGACAGCAAAACTGCCGACTGACTGTAATCAGCAAGCTCCAGAAGTGAAATTCATTTTTCGAATGCAGGACTTGCTTTCAGTCTGTGACAAGTCTCCCTTTTTCTGATTCAGCCAAATTACTAGTTTCTATCAACGCTTTTTAACTATTCATTTAAGGTTAGTTTACCTAATTTCTGGTGAGAAATCAACTGCATTCTTCCTCACGTACCCATGTTTCTGCCCAACGCTTCACACTCATCATACTCTTTTCAAGAGCAATACCTCTTGGCGTCAAGCAGTAAAGATTGTTTTCTTTGCAGACAATTTCTTCCCGCTCTAATTCTTTCAAGCGTTCGACTAACACCCGATCACTCACTTGAGGAATCTTGTTTGCTAACTCAACAAATCTTTGTTTGCCGTCTTCAAGAAGGACATCAATGATCAAGCCGTTCCACTTTTTGCCTAAAATAGAAAAAGCTTTTTCAAATTTAGGACAAAGGGCATAATCCGATTCTACTTTTATCATTCTCCATCACCTCTTTTACCTATTATAGCATATGACTTACGAATTGTAAGAAACTAGGATCGATCAGTTAGAATGACACGATCATCTTAGGTTTTAACAGCACTAAATAGGTCTGTTTCACTGGTTTGTTCAACGCTTTCTCCAATGCTTGGCAATAGAGTTTCAATTGACCATAGTATCGTTCGCGCATTTTCTTTTCAATCTGAGTCTGACTACCGAAAACATCATCTGTTTTAAAGTCATACAAAATGATTTCATCCGCCAATTCAATATAGCCATCGATAATTCCGTGGATCAAAAGCGGCGCATCTGGTTCGTCAAACTCTTCAAAGATCGTATCAGCCTCTTTTAGCATCGAAAACGGTTGTTCCCGCTTCACCAAATTAGAGGCTCGGTTCAGCAATTCACCTAGTTCAGTTTGATAAAACCACAAAATGCTCGATCGGTCAATTTTTTTGGCGATTTCTTCAGAAAAAAATTGCTTTTTCACGAGTTCAGCAATCAGGAGCTCCAAAGTATCTTGTGTTGGCTTCATTCCCAATGGGATCATTTGCAAAACCGTATGGGTTGCGGTCCCGATACTGCTGGCGAGAGGCTTCGTCTCTTGCAGAAATTTTGGTTTCGCCAATTCATCCTGTACGTAGCGATATTGCTGAGGATTCGTCTTCTCGGAAACCGACCGCCATTCCAACAAAGTGGTCTGTTGATCATCAGGATCGTTATAGAGTCTTTTCAATTCTGATACAGATTGATAACTAGTCGTTTGGGTCGCTTTTTGATAAGGATAGCGATAGGCTAGGCGTTTCAAAAGATCATCGATATTGCTATCTGGCGCAAGCAATCGTTTAGGCTCCTCGACTGGCGCAAGGGTCTCTTGGACTTGTTGCGTGATCGTTTCTTGATTCCACCATGACAGACGAAAATGAGCAGGATGATCGATCGTCCGCTTGCGCTCTGACGCTTCAGAGAATACTGCTTCCATATCTGGATGGCGCATCAGGGTCCGTCCGACCCAATCCATCAAACTCCCCCGGGCAACAAGGCGCAATGCAGGGTCAAGAACCATTTCGGCTTGCGTCAAGCCAGATTGCCAAGTCTTAAAGGCATCCGCTTGATTTTTATAGGAGCCCACTAAGAAAAGCTTCTGCTCTGCTCGTGTCAATGCTACGTACAATTTTCGCATTTCTTCTGATAAGGCTTTTTTCAAACGAACTTGCTTGATGGCTTGAAACGGCAGTGTCTCAAATTTAAGATTTTCTGCGGGTTCCACATATTGGATTCCAGCCCCCAGTTGTTCTTCAAAGATATAGCGTTTTTGAAAATCTTGGTAGTTAAAGAATTTTGTTGTATCCAATAAGAACACAACAGGGAATTCCAAGCCTTTACTTGCATGAACGGTCATCACTCGAACGGCATCTTCTACAGGAGTAGCCACAGGCTCCGCCAAATCCTTGTTTTTTTCTTGCATTTTTTCGATGAAGCGAATGAATTGGTACAAACCACGGAAACTGCTCTTTTCGTATTTTTCGGCTCTGTGGATCAATGCCACTAAATTTGCATAACGCTGCTGTCCTGCAGGAAGTCCCACAACATAATCCAAGTAAGCAGTATCTTCATAGATTTGCCAAAGCAAGGTCGGGATCGGCAGTCTGCGTGCTTCTTCTCGCCATTGATTTAGTTTAGCTAAAAACCCATCCACCGTTTGCCACAAGTTTGACGCTTCATGTTGACCATGATAATCCAATACTGCATCGTAGTAGTCGCCGGAACGATTGGCTAAACGGATTTCAGCTAATTGATCTTCTGTTAAGCCGACGATTGGCGAGCGCAAGACCGCCACAAGTGGGATGTCTTGGTACGGATTGTCAATGATTTGCAGCAAAGAAACGACGGTTTGGATCTCCGTTGCCTGAAAATAGTTTTGAGCATCATTGACCGCCATCGGAATCCCAAACTGCTTAAAGACATCTAAAATGACAAGATTGTTTTTACGTGTAGGGGTCAATAAGACGATGTCATTGTAAGTGATTGGTCGATTTGTTTTGGCTTTTTTGTCATAGATCATGAATTTTGATTCAATCAACTCTCGAATCTTCAATGCAGTAATCTGCATCTCACCTTCTGTTTTGTCATCGATCAATTGTTCTTCAGATTCATGCTCTTTTTCATATAACAAGAGCTCTGTGTCAAAGGCATCGCTTTCTGGAAAATGAGGAAAACCGGTAATCAAGGCTGCCGCCTCATCGTAAGGGATTTGGCCAACCCGTTCATCCATCAGCTGTTGAAATACTAGATTCGTAAAATCCAATACGTCGGAGCGAGAACGGAAATTTTCTGCTAAGACGATTCTCCGCCCACCATTCTCCGTTTCAAATGCCAAGTATTTTTCGATAAACAGCGTCGGATCTGCTAGTCGAAACGAATAGATCGACTGCTTCACATCCCCCACCATAAACATGTTGCCAGGGTTATGATCAACTTGTCTCACCCAATATAAAATTGCCTCTTGCAGCCGATTGACGTCTTGGTATTCATCGACTAAAACTTCTTCAAAGCGATCCCGATAATAGACCGACGCCTCACTTCCACTGCCGTCACCTTGTAAAATCTGCAAGGTGAAATGTTCCAAATCATTAAAGTCTAAACGGCCTTTTGAAAGCTTTCTTTCTTGAAATGCTTTCATAAACGCTTCGGTCATGGCCGCCATTTTCTCAACGACAGGTGCTGATCGATGAAGCAGTTCCATCATTTCAGCCGGCGGGTATGGAAAGGCCACTTTCAATTGCTCGACCAATTTTTTCGCATCATCTCGCAAAGGCTTGATTTCTTGGGAGAGTTCCTTTTGTTCTGGTTTGCGAAAAGCTGGATAGCGACCAAAACGCAACACTTGGATCTGCTCATAGAAGCCATCAACATCGTCTGCATCAAGTAGAGCCTTTAAGGTTTCCACCATTCCCAATTCGGTATCGATCAATAGTGCTGCTTTTTCCATCGCTTCATCAGAACGGGCATAGTCTTGCGCCGCCTGCAGCAAATGCGCCGCTGTCTTCAAATTTTCTTGCAAAGTCGGTTTGATTTGCGATTGGTACAGGATATTTTCAGCAAAGGTTTCTTTACCGATATAGTGATCACTTAGATGAGCTAGCCAGTTGACTGGATCCGGATTTGCTCGGGCAAAGTCATAAAGAGACAGGATCAGATCCCCGACGCCTTCATCAGAACGATCACTAGAAAAATTTTCTGTCAAACGAAAGAAGGCTTCATCATTGGCTTCATATTGTTGATCTCTCAGCTGTGTCCAGATTTCTTCTTTCATCAATAAAATTTCGGTTTCATCGGTCATCATGCGGAAATTTGGATCTAAATCGATCAAATAATAAAAACGCCGAATCACAGTTAAACAAAACGCATGCAAAGTAGAAATGTTAGCTGTCGGCAATAGCTGCAGCTGACGGACGAAGTGCTGGCGTTTTTGCTCATCACTTTCTTGGTTGATGGCTTGTTGCAATGCCGCTTGAATCCGTTCTTTCATTTCTCGAGCAGCTGCTTCGGTAAAGGTCACGATCAGTAAAGAATCGATCGTCGTTCCTGCTTTTAACTTTTCGATCACTCGCCGAACCAAAACGGTGGTTTTTCCTGAACCCGCTGAAGCGGAAACGAGGATATTATCCCCTTTATCAAAAATGGCTTGCCATTGGGTATCCGTAAAGGTTTCATTTTGCGGTTTTAAAGGGATCTTACTCATCTTCTTCCTCCCTTAAGCGATGGATAATCTCATCTTTAGATAAGTTTTCTAAACGGTGGTACTCATTTTCTTTCAACAATACATCA
Organism: Enterococcus sp. OL5; assembly: GCF_006491895.1. NCBI lineage: Bacteria > Bacillati > Bacillota > Bacilli > Lactobacillales > Enterococcaceae > Enterococcus > Enterococcus sp. OL5. Next base: position 49,663 of record NZ_VHIL01000005.1, on the reverse strand, counting down.
AAATCACAGATGCTGCGAAACGGACAAAACTCACACGCCCGTTTCTTGTCTTTTAATTTATAAGACGGATTTAAGGCGATCTCACCGCTTAATAGCTTCTCACCGCTTTGTTGCATGTTTTTACGATTGTGTTTTCTTAACAGCTCAAGCTCTTCTTCTGTATAAAACTTGTTTTTCGCCTGCGTCGTTTTTTGATAATCGCCGTTTTTGTCTTTTCGAACAGGAAATATCGGTGAATTTTTGCTGGCTTCAACATCCTCATCTAGCAACGGGAAAACAGCCGGTTCGTCAATAAACAACCCATCATACTTGAAACGTTTTAAACGTTCTTCTTCACTGGCTTCTTGTCCGTCCAAAAGCGGATTATGCACATGCAGATAATATGCCCCCGCTGGTCGCACATTTGGCGAACCAACCAGTTGGACAGCATCCGTCAATGCGACATCGAGATAGGTGATCAACTGCATCGCAAGTCCGTAGTAGGCTTCAGAAAGGTCAAAATCTCGGCTGCTAGATTTATAGTCAACAACAGAAAGCCATTGTTCTTCTTCCGTTTTCGCCGTGTCGACTCGATCGATTTTCCCCCGTACATGTAGTTTCCCACCAGAGCTTAGAGGCAATTCGATCCCGTTGATCCCATTTGAGCCAGCGATCTGGCCGAACAGTACCTCCGTCTTTTCAGGACTAAAATGCATTTTTTGACCTTGTTTCGCTAAAGCCCACGCTACTCGCTGAATCGTCTTACCTAATTGATACCGAATAAAATTCATCCGTGCAGAACTTGTCAGCAAACGGTAACGGCTTTCGCCAAAAATTTCCTGCAAAACGACTTCCACAAATTGCACGCGTTGGTCAGCAGTTAACTGGGTCAAGGAAATATTTTCAGCAATCAGGACTTTGACAAAGCGGTCCAACGCATCATGGAAAAACTCACCCGTCATTGCTGGATTTAAGCCATAAACTTCCCGTTCTTTTAACCGTAATCCGTAGCTGACGAAATACTTGTATTCACACTGATAGAACGTCTCCATTTGAGAAATGGAACTGTAGATCGACGGGCCATATAGTACCGCAGCTTGTGCTTGAGACAAAGGAATCGGAATATTTTGATGAGTTTGGCTTTCAAATACTTGGGCAGCTAAATCTGTCCATTCCGAACGCAGCAGTGCTTGTTTCAGCTGCTCCCAAACTCGAGGCAAATTCTCTTTGTTTTTTTGCGCTTGCTGACTGAGGTTATTGATTTGATAGATCAGGCCACGATAACTGCCGACATAGTTTCTCGGGTCACTGGTCAGCGTTAAAATGCCGCGATCTTGCAGAGGAACATCCAAATGTTTGATCACGCGGTCTAAATAAGGCGACATTTTGATGTTTTGCTGGGTATCAAAATTAACGGCATAGGACAGTGATAAGTGTTCCGTTGCTGAAAGCAAGACCGAATAAAAGGCAAATGGCTCTTTGACACTGCCTTCCACCACTGTATCCCTAAGGTATTTTTCACCGTTGAACAACTGATTGAAATTCTGACGTTCTTCATTCGTCAGCAGTGTTTTGTTCTCTATTTTTCTTGGCAACGCCGTTTCATTCAATCCCGGTGCAAATGTGATCTTCGCTTGTTTTGGACGAGCCAAATCAAGGCGGTTGACGTTGACCTGGTCGATTGCTGTTGGGATCTTCCCGAATGTGACATTTTCTAAGCCAGTCAATAAGACATCTTCAAAGAGCGCAAAATCAAAGGGCTCTTCTCCATAGATCGTGGCATATTCATCTAGCAAATCCATTAAAGCTTGCCATGCTTGTTCATGGTTGCGAGCTTGATCCAATTTTCCTTGTTGGATTGCCTGGTCTCGCCAATGCCGTAGTTGTTGCTCGACACCGGCATTCAGTAAAAAGCGATACAGCAGTTCTACGGCATCTCGATTTGTTCTAGCAGCCGTCAGCCAGTCAAGAGTATCAGCAACATCTTGCTTAAAGGCCCTACGCAACTGGTTGGTATACGCCGTAAAATCCACTTTATCCGTCTGCTCTTCTTCCGATTGTAAATACTCGATCAGTTCCCAATCTTCGTTTCTTGTCCAGCTAGCTCCTTGAAAGTCATGGGCTAATGCTTTATTTTCAGTAATATCCACTAACTTACGAAACTGGTCACGCCCAACGAGCCAATCTGCTTCGGAGCGATAGGCTGCCGGTAAATAAAGTTCCGTTCTTAATAATCGCAAAATATCATTTAAGCGGAAACCATAGGATTGACAAGCAAAAAAAGCATTCAAAAACTCAACCAATGGATGTTGTGCCATCATCTGCTCTTCATCGATATAAAAAGGAATCTCAAACTCAGTAAAAATTTTGGGAATATACTGATGATAGACTTCTGGTTCGGCGATCAATAATTGGATATCACGATACCGTAATGTTGGGTACCGTTTCTTATCACTCATCATCCCGCGGATCGACGCTGCGATTTGACGGATCTCTTCTTCGGGATTCCCAACTTTCCAGACTGCCAGAAAGTCTTTGACGGAGGTCTGCTGATGATAATTGGCTTGTGATTGGGTCTGCCGCCAAAATGTTTCAATTTCATTATACGCCTGTTGCATCGATCCCTTCGCTTCCTTGTCCACCTCTTGGTTGACGGAAAGTTTCTGATCTAAGAAAATGTTCACTTGATTGTCACGAGCAAAACTGATCAACTGATAATAGGTCCGTCCTGCTTCGTAAAATAAATTCAATGGCGTGGGCATTTCTTGCGGATACCCGCGATCCAAAATAAGATCAATAATGACATGACTTCTCTTCATCAGTACTTGTATCAACTGTTGCTCTTGGGTTGAAAATGCGGAGAAACCGCTGATAATAAATAAGGCGTGGGAAAGATCTGGCGCTTTGTTCAAAGACACAGCAGTTGGTATTGTTTGATCCACCCGGGAGTCACCCAGCAAGGAACCTTCCAGAAAGCGTGTCAGTAGGGTGAGCGGTTGTTCGACTTGTAATGCACGCTCCAGAAGTTCTTGTTCAAATCGTTGAAAAATTATCGCCAATTCACGGTATTTCTTCTCTTCATCTTGGGTTGCACTGGGGGCAGCACCACCAGCTAATAAATCCTCGATCCCCAAACGGCTTGTATGCATTTCTTGATAGAAAGCCAACAATTGCTGGATAAACCCCGCTTTATTAATTTCGCCGCGATACAAGACAAGTTCTTCTTCTAAATCCAAAAGCAGCTTGCGCATGATCATGGAGGCACCATTTTCAGTGATGGCATTTTGCGAAAGCAATCCTGTTTGCTGCAAATAAAACCAAGCCAAACGGTGAAAACTATACACTTGGGCCCGAATGGAAGCGAAATCCCCTGATTGATCATTTTTAAGTAATTGAAGGATCTCACGCTCTCGTTCAAATTTATTGTAGTTAGGAACGAGGAAAAACACTTCTTGATGGTCTTTTTCTAACCAGCTTTTTGCCTGCTCTATCACAGCTTGATCATGACGACAACGGCCATCACCAAGGATAAATCGTAAACTCATGAAAGGACTCCTTCTCTACATAGTTTTAAAAAATCCCCAAAAAACAATGAGCAGCTTTTCTTCGAAAGCGACGTTTTTGTCTAGTGGTCATTTTCAGAAACACGTTACAAAATCGGTAATACTCGTTCAATCTTTTCCTAACATGCCAAAATCGGCAATGGGCCAAAAAACAAATTTTACATCCCCCAAAATCGTTGATTCATCGATCAAGCCTAATTGACGGCTATCTTTAGAGATTCGGCGATTATCACCTAAAACCAATACTTGGCCTTCAGGAATGACTTCCACACCAAATAGACTCATGTCAAAGTCACTGGTCAAAGGAAAGCCATCGGTGACAGCCGCTTTGAATTCATCCAAATAGGGTTCATCATACGCTTGTCCATTAATGTACAGGGTATCGTTTTGATAAGCAACCCGATCCCCCGGCAAACCGATCACTCGTTTGATATAATTTTTCCCCTCTTCATCCGGCGCTTCGAATGTAATGATATCAAAATGCTCGATTTCCGTGTTCTTTAAAGCAATCACTCGCTCACCATCATGTAAGGTTGGATCCATCGAATCTCCTTTTACGATCACAGGAGTAAAGACATATTGTCTTAATAATAAGAGGAATAAGGCGAAGATCACGACAAATCCCACTGTTTTTAAAAGCTCTTTTATCTGTTGCACGTGTCCTTCACTCCTTGAATTTTTTTACTATTTTTTTTAAAGAATCGAACAAACATTCTTATTTTATATTCTACCATAAAATGATAGAAGCAGAACATCTCCTCTCTGGTTCTTTATGAAAATTTGGGGAATCATTGGACTTGCATATCAATTGTCATACTTTCTGATCCGTGCTACGGTTGAAATAGAACCCATTATTGAAAGGAAGTGCCAAAATGAACCAACAGTTACCACAAGTGCCCACGAAGTTATTGATTGACGGAAAATGGCTTGAAGGAACAAAAGAGTCGGTTTCGGTTACCAATCCTGCCACTAATGAAGAACTCGTAAAAGTCAGCCAAGGAGGGATCGATGAAACCAAGCAAGCGATCGATGCCGCCGCGAAAGCCTTCACAGATTGGTCAAAACGCTCCCCTCGAGAACGAGCCGATTTGATGAACAAGATTGCAGATTTAATGGAGCAAGAAAGCGACCGACTGGCAAAGATTATGAGTATGGAACAAGGAAAACCATTAAAAGAAGCGGAGGCTGAAATCCAATCCAACGTTGACAATTTCCGTTGGAATGCAGCTGAAGCACAACGAGTCTATGGCGAAGTGATTCCAGCCCCTGAACACAATCATTGGCTGGTACGCAAAGAAGCGATCGGGGTTGTTGGCGCGATCACGCCTTGGAACTTTCCTTCTAACATGATTGCAAGAAAAATTGCACCTGCTATGGCCGTTGGCTGTACCCTTGTTATGAAACCATCTAAAGAAACACCATTATCAGCATTGGCTTTAGGCGAGCTTTTTCAACAAGCAGGACTTCCTGACGGGGTCGTCAATATCGTCTTAGGGGATTCTTCTGAAATTGGGAAAGAATTGACCGAAAATGAACAAGTCAAAAAAATCACCTTTACTGGCTCCACGAAAGTTGGGATGAAATTATACGAACAAGCTGCACCAACTCTGAAAAAAGTTTCATTGGAGTTAGGCGGCCATGCCCCGTTTCTCGTTTTTGCCGATGCTGATTTAGATTTAGCTGCTGAAAAATTAGTTGCAGCTAAATTCCGCAACAACGGTCAAGTTTGTACGTCACCAAATCGTATTTTTGTCGAAGAATCCGTCAAAGACGCTTTTACTAAAAAACTATTAGCGAAAATGGAAACCGTAACGGTCGGTAATGGTCTTGATAACCCCACCGTTGGTCCTTTGATCAATCAAGCTGGCGTTGAAAAAGTTATCGAACAGCTGGAAGATGCGGTAAACAAAGGGGCTGAAGTCTTATGTGGCGGTACAAAACTTACTGAAGGCGAATATGAGAAAGGCAATTTCTTTGCACCGACAGTCATTGATGGCATCACTCCTGACATGACTATTTACTATGAAGAAACCTTTGGACCCGTGATTCCATTGATCTCATTTACCGATCGACAAGCAGTCATCGCTGCGGCAAATGATACAGAATTTGGACTAGCCTCCTACTTCTTTTCAACGAATCTGCAAACAATCTCGGATGTAGCCCAAAACCTCCAATATGGGATGGTTGGAGTCAATGACATCGCGATCTCAAACCCGGCGGCTCCCTTCGGCGGCGTCAAGCATTCTGGCTTTGGTCGTGAAAATGGCAAATATGGTCCCGAAGAATATGTGACTGTCAAATTTATCGCCATTGATGCCCAGTAAGAAAAAAAGTCAGGCGCGTTTGCCTGACTTTTTTTCTTACAAAGCATTTTGTTTTACTAACATTTAAGTAAGAATGTATACTTCACTCTATGACAATAGAAAAGGTGGGAATACGATGACAAAATTTCTTGATACAATCAAACAGCGCCGCTCAATCTATGGGCTAGGTAAAAATGTGGCTCTTTCCGACACTGAAATCGAAGACATTGTGAAAGAAGCAGTGAAAAATAGTCCAACTGCGTTTAACGCACAATCACCAAGAGCCGTGATTTTATTTGGCGAAGCCCACGAAAAATTGTGGACATTAACAGAGGCTGCGTTAGAACCATTGACACCACCCGAAGCGTTTGAAGCGACTAAACAAAAACTTGCTGGTTTTAAAGCGGGTTACGGAACCGTTTTATTCTTTATTCACACGGATACCGTTAAGAACTTGCAGGACCAATTTGCCCTTTATGCAGAAAACTTCCCGGTTTGGGCGGAACAATCGAATGGGATCGCTCAAGCGAACGCTTGGACCGCTTTAGAAGAAGCTGGATTAGGTGCCAACTTACAGCATTACAACCCTGTCATCGATGACGCTGTTGCAGCTGAATGGTCAATTCCTGAAAATTGGCAACTGCGGGCGCAACTAGTCTTTGGTTCAAAAGAAAGCGAACCGAACGAAAAAGAATTTCTAAGTAATGATGAGCGCTTCCGCGTGTTCCATTAATCCAATGCGCGACCTAAAAAAGACCCTTGATTACGGCCACATACGGCAGCAATCAAGGGTCTTTTAGTCGTTGGTTCCTTGATCATGGTCGACCAGAATATCGATCGGCGTTCCTTCATTCAAGTGCTCCGACAAAAAAACCACTAATTCAGCTAACGGCTGTTTGAATTTCATTAATGGTCCCCGCATCCCTTTTCGAAAATAGTTCATCTTAATAGGCTGCCCTTCCTTTTCTTGAAATAAAACGACCCGATCGATCTCTTGGTACAGTACCCCTTTAATACTCATTGGATGGACAATAATTCGATCAAGGGCTAACCCGCGGCTGTCTAGCACAAAGCTTAAAAAGACAAAACCTGAAACGATTCCTCGCACCTGATTATCCAATTGGTCATCCATCATCAACATGGACCCGATGATCATTACTGAAAAGATCGTAATAGCGATTTTGCTTAGTTTGCGCTCAACAGCAAGAAAGTGAATCTCTTTGCGTACCACCAATAAATAGAGGTACAAAACAATCGTAAAGGCACACATCATTAGCGTTAACCCACTCATAATACTCTCCGTTCTGTTTTCTTTTCCCTATTTTACCAAAAAATGATCTGTTACAAAAGGCTTAGCCTATTTCCTAGGTTTTTTGATATCTATTTTCACCAGAATTCGGTACAATAAGAAAAAAAGGAGGAATTATCATGAATGCATTTTTTGATAAATTACAACGCTATGACTTGCTTCGTGCCGTCGTATATATCGTCTTCGGCTTCATTATCTTGATCGCACCACGATCTGTCTTTAACACGATCGTTTATCTTGTTGCCGGATACATCGCATGTCTAGGGATCATCAGCTTGTATACGAGCTACAAAGAAAAACAAAAGGGCTATTACAATGTGCAATCGGTCTCTGGTATCTTACTATTGATCGCTGCAGCTGCGATTTTAGTTTTTGCTAAAGGGTTACTTGCTATCGTACCATTTTTCTTGGGAATCATGATCACCATCAGCGGGTGCACCCGCTTAATGGCAAGCTTTAACCAAAAACGCATTGGCTTACCTTACATCACGAACTTAATCATCAGTCTCTTGATTATTGCTGCTGGACTCGTTCTTGTATTAAATCCATTTGCGACTTGGCTCCTGTTCTTCCAAATTTTTGGTGGTATCTTGATTTTCATGGGGGCATCCGACGCTGTTAACCATTTTCAACGAAAAAGAGCTTAATAAATGAGAATGTTTTAAAATTTCCTTTGAATCTAACATCTACATGTAGACTTTTCCCGCTATTCCTTTTAAAATAGGAGATATCAAACAGTCAGTCCATTGAGAGGCGGGAGGTGCGACATGAAGAAAATCAAGCAAGAAGCAAAACATCCAAATGATGTGCCGGTAATTTTTTTGACCGATGCAACTGGCAAAGTCGTACGAAAAATCTCGATCAATGAGTGGCGTGCGTTAAAAGCGAATCCAGACCAAATCGAAGAACTTGATATCAAATTGTATCGTGAAGCGATCAGTTTCTATCTTCAAGAAGACTATGCGAAAGCAAAAGATCTCTTGCATTTCTTGATCAATAAAACGGACTATAGTCATTACGAATATGTTGAGCGGTTAGCAAATATCTATCGCATCGAAAATCGTCCTGCTAAAGAAAAAGTCCTATTGCTGACTGCTTATCATGCAATCAAACCGTTAGAATCCTCTGAAGGAATTCTAAGAAGGATCGAAAATCGATTACAAAAAATCGATGCCTTTGATTTTCCAACTTCGACACAATTCAGTCATTAAAAAAGCAGCTATCTTTCGATAGCCGCTTTTTTTATGCTTCTGGCAGTTTACGCAAAAGGCGCAACCCGTTGAACAATACAATCAATGTACTGCCTTCATGGGCAAATACCCCCAAACCAATGTTCATCATGCCGAATAGATTCAATCCGACTAATAACGCGACGATAAACATGGAGAAGAAAATATTTTGCCAAATGATTCGATCCATCTTCTTCGCTAAGCGATAGGCATATGCAAAACGTGAAAGGTCATTCTTCATGATCACTGCGTCTCCTACTTCAATCGCAACATCTGACCCTTCCCCCATCGCAAAGCCGATGTCTGCTTGAACGAGTGCAGGAGCATCATTGATACCATCACCCACCATGGCGGTTTGTCCGTATGCTTCTTGGAGTGCTCGTACCGCTTCCGCTTTGTTCTCAGGCAAAACATTGGCCGCCACTTGGTCAACCTTTAAGCGCTGACCGATTGCTTCGCCAGCAGAAGCACTGTCTCCGGTGATCATAACAGTATGGATACCTTCATTTTTCAAATAATGAATCACAGAAGCTGCCTGTTCGTTCGGCTCATCCATCAATGCGATGATCGCCGTAACCTCTTCGTTGATGGAAAACACGACCATTGTTTTTCCTTGCGCTTCTAATTGACGGTACTGTTGCTCCATCAAACCTGTGAACTGGGTGTTTTCGGTTCTTTTTCCTAATCGATAGGTTTTTGTTCCTGCGACGGCACCTAACCCGGAACCAATCTCGTTTGTGACAGTCAACTGTTCGATTTCTCGTATTTTCTCTGTCTTCTCGAAATAAGTAACGATCGCATCTGCTAATGGGTGGTTGGCTTGCTTTTCCATCGAAACGATGACCGCTGCTGCCTCTGCTTGATCGATCGTATCAGCGAAAACGGCTTCGGTGACTGTAGGTTTTCCGACGGTCAATGTTCCCGTTTTGTCAAAAGCCACCGCTTTGATCTGAGCAAAATTAGTCAAGTAATTGCTCCCTTTAAAAAGAATCCCTTTTTTTGCTAAATTTGAGATCGCCGACAAACTAGCAGGGACAGCGCTTGCCGCTAAAGCACAAGGAGAAGCGGCAATCATCATTACGATCCCACGATAAAAACTTGTATACCAATCCCAACCAAATAGAAACGGTGCAGTCAAAATGAACAAAGGGACTGCAATGAAAACAACTGTTACATAGATTGGTTCGATTTTTTTGATTCGTGTTTCGGTCGGTGATTGATTTGATTGCGCCGCTTCCACCACTAAAAGAATTTTTGCGAAGACTGTTTCAGAGCTGTCTTTCGTGACTTCCATCAAAAATGTGCCGTTTCCATTAATCGTACTCCCATAGACTTCGTCTCCTGTAGTCTTTTCTCGAGGAATACTTTCCCCATTGATCGAGGCTTCATTGATGGCACTCGTCCCAGAAAGGATTACGCCATCTGTTGCTAACTGATCACCAGGCAGCACTTGCAAAATATCCCCTTTTTTTATCTCTGAAGCGGCAATTTTTTTGGTTTTTCCATCTGGACCCATCAAACGGGCTTCCGTGGGATTCAGTTTGAGAAGATTGGTGATTTCTCTTCGACTTTGGCCCTCGGCGTATTCTTCTAAGAAGTGAGCACCTGCAAAAATCAAAATCAACAAAGCGGCTTCATTAAAATTTCCTATGACCATGGAACCAATCGCTGCCAACAACATCAAAAGATGTACATTCGGTGTGAAGCGCCGATTGGCTCTGGTACTTTTTATGGTATCTTCGATCCCTTCCCAAGAAATGTGATAGCCCGCTAATAAAACCGCTGCAAAATAAAAACCATCTTTCACCCATTGGTTCGGAACAAAAAGTGCCAGTATAAAGAGCAGTAAGCCTGCAAAATAAACGTTACGCGGAAGAGTCCCATGATCGTGAGTATGAGAATGTCCCTCCGTTTTTGTGTGATTATGTTGACAAGTATGTTCAGCCATCATCAAAACCTCCTCTAGTCCATCTAACATATGAACAATCAATCATATTTATACACTTATTATATATGAACAAACAATCATATGTCAACCGAAATAAGTTTTTCTTGTGAAATGTAAGCGTTTTGGGTTTTGTGATTCTTTACGGCATGCTAGAATAAACTTAGGAGAGAAAGGAGTGTTGGTTATGAGAACATTTACTGGCGGTATTTCACTAAGTCCCCCATTAAAAATGTTAAAAGAAAAATTAATGATCGAACAAGATGAAATTCTTACCTTTTCACCCACGATGGTTTTTATCCCTTTAGCACAACATATCGGTGCCCCGGTGGAACCGATCGTTTCCGTTGGCGATTACGTCAAACAAGGGGAAGTGATCGCTGAGACTGATGCGTTTGTATCTGCCAAAATTCATGCATCTGTTTCGGGTAAAATCGTCGACATGGTCGATTGGCCGAATCAAAACAACGAAGAAGGAAAAACCATCATCATTGAAAACGATTATGCTTACCAAAATGATTTTTTGTCTGTCCCCTTCGACTGGCAATCCGCTGCTAACGAAACCATCCTCAACAAAATCCGTCAAGGCGGCATCGCCGGCAAAGGCGGTGCAACGTTTCCCACCCATGTCAAATTCAGTATTGATGAAACAAAAAAAAATCCATACTTTGATCTTAAATGGATCTGAATGTGAACCGTTCCTACGCAGCGATGCTTTCTTAATGCAAAAAGAAGCCAAAAAAATCATTCACGGCGCAAAGATCGCCCAAAAATTATTAGCTGGTCCAAAAATTATAATAGGCATCGAAGATGACAAACCAAGAGCCATTTCAGCCATGCAAGCCGCAAGTGCAGAGGATGACACGATAGAAGTCGTTACTGTCCCAACTGTTTATCCAACCGGTGGTGAAAAGCAGTTAGTAGAGTTATTGACCGATCAAGAGGTGCCATTAGGTGGTTTGACTGCCGATATTGGCATCGTCTTGATCAATGTTGCCACCAGCTTTGCCATCGCCGAAGCGGTCTGTTATGACAAACCGTTGATTGAACGCTATACAACCGTTACCGGCGATGTTCAAAATCCCTGCATCGTCAAAAATCCGTTAGGAACACTCGCAGGAGAATTGATCGACTTTGCCGGCGGCTTTCAAGGAGCCCCCAGCAAATTGATTCTTGGTGGACCAATGATGGGAAAATCCGTTAAAACCTTGAAAGTTCCGGTCACCAAAGGCAGCAACGGCATCGTTGTTTTTAATGAAGAAACCGATTGGCTCTATGCCGAAAACCCCTGCATTCGTTGCAATAAATGTGTCGAAGCTTGTCCGATGCGCCTGATGCCGATGGAGATCGATCAGTTTTATCGAGCGGGGGATTATCAAAAATGTGAAGAACTGTTGGCAGAAGCATGTATCAATTGTGGTGCCTGTACCTTCGTCTGCCCAGCCAAACGTTCCTTAGCTGCCAATATCACTGCCGCAAAAGGCAAAGTTGCCCAGCTGCAAAAGGAGGCGAAGGAAAGTGCCTGATTACTACAAGGATTCTGATAGTGAGCGCCTCTTTCAACAGCGGAAAAATCAAGAAACGCCCCCCAACCCCCATATTCGTAGCAATGATGAGACCATTAAGATCATGGGGTGTGTGGTACTAGCCCTATTACCAGCAGTTTTATTCTCTGGCTATCTTTTTGGGCTCAAGGTATACGGTTTGTTTTTCATTGCGCTAGCTACGGCGTTTGCTGCCGACGGTCTTTGGTCCTATCTTGTCAAACGGCCGTTTCGCTTCGATTTAAGCATCGTCGTGACGGCCTTGCTTCTAACCATGAACCTCCCGCCGACAGCTCCTTGGTATTTCCCAGTGATTGGGGTGGCGTTTGCCGTAATCATCGTCAAAGAATTTTTTGGCGGAATCGGTTATAATTTCCTAAATCCAGCCCTCGGCGGTCGAGCCCTGTTGATTGGCTTGTTTTATAACCAAATGTTTCTAATCAGTTGGCCTGATCCACCATTCGGTAGCATCGCACCAGATGTCGTTTCGCAGGCTACAGCGAACGATGTTGTTTCCGGTGCTACACCGTTAGCTGTCATGAAAGCGGGAGAAACGTTGGGTGGCTCTGAACTAGTAGATGCCTTTTTAGGATTTACCGGGGGGCGAATCGGTGAAACCAGTGCCTTACTTTTACTGTTGGGTGGAATTTTTCTCGTTTACAAGAAAATCATCTCCCCTCGTATCCCATTGATTATCTTTGCGACGATCGGGCTCTTTGCTTTTATCCTTGGTCCAGAAGGACTTTTTACTGGCAGTTGGCAAACGGTCATCGGTCATATCATCAGTGGTGGTGCCATGTTGGGTGCGATTTATATGGCGACTGATTATTCTTCGACCCCAGGAACAAAAGCAGGAGAAAATCTTTTTGCCTTAGGCGTTGGCCTCCTCGTTGTGCTCTTCCGTTTCTTTGGTTTTACGAATGAAGGCATGAGCTATGCCATCTTGATCATGAATTGTTTCACCCCACTTATTGATCGCTTCTTACGCCTTCGCATATTAGGGGAAGGAAAAAAGACCCCGTTCAACCTTAAAATTATGAGCTAAATCGCAAAAAAGGAGGGTTCCTTATGATTATCGCCAATCGGCTAGTGGTCTTTCTAGTCATTCTACTCACAAATTACGCCTGTCAAAATTTGGCGCCGACCGTCAAAGAGAAAAAACCGAACGTGACGACACGAGTGGTTTTCCTCTCAGGGATCATTGCGGTCGCTTACTTGTTCAGTGGGTTAAGCTTTTATCTTTTACTTCAAAATCGTTTCGTCTATGGCAATCAAGTGGTCACCAACTTGGTAAGTGCTGCCATCATCGCCTTGATCGCGGCGGGCTTGTGTTTACTGATCGTTCCAGCAAAAAAACCGTTTCTTGACGACTGATCTAAAAAAAAACGATCCTAGTCAGTGTGCTCTTGCTGACGGTCGCCACTGTGACCCAATTTACCTATACCGATTATTTAACCAATTTATTTGTTGCTGTAGGCATGTATTTCCTCTTTTCTTGTGCTTTGTCAGGGGTTCATACACGGAATCAAATTGCCGCAATTCCGCCAATTCTAAAAGGTTTCCCACTGGATATCGTAACACTTTTTCTATTTTATCTGAGCTTTTCCTTTCTCAACGGTGTCTTCTTCAACTATTTATTCTAAACAAAAAGCAAGTCCCGCCTTGGCAGCGGAACTTGCTTATTTTTTGCGGAATAACTCTCTGAAGGAACCAATCAAAAAACCAGTCGAAAAAGCATTTTGTGCTTTTTGTTCTTTTTCAGCAGCGATTTTTTGTCGGGTTCGCAGCCCTTTATTGGCATTTTTGGACTTCTTCCCTTCACGGAGTTCTTTCGAAGCCTTTTGAAACTCATTTGAGAAACGATTATACCCAACCATTCCTTTTGCCCCCTTTCTTTTTACATGGTACTTAATAACGAGGATTTACTATAGGAATTGCCTTTCTGATGCAAATCAGGTAACATAACAGACAGAAAGATGATTTACCCTAGGTTTATCAGAAAGGAAGATTCCATGAACGAAACCCACACTGGATTGTTAGTCAATAGCCGCGTTTTTCAAGAAACGCCAATGATGCTGACAGGTATCCAACTTTTAGAAGACCACAAAATCGTAAATTGCATTATTAAGGATCGCTACTTAGCCAGCTATGTCTTACGCCTTCCATTAAATAAATACCAATTAGAAGTCGAAGGGAAATGGAACAAGCGGGAACAGTTAGTGATCAAGCATATGAAAATCAAGAATATCGATGAGTTTATTAAAATCGTCGGTACGCCAGAATAACAGGACTCACGAAAAGCAAGTGCAGGCAACTGCCCTTGCTTTTTTTCTGAAAAAAATCCAGCTGATTTTCCTCTCTATTCCTCCGAAGTCTATCGCGACATTCTGGTAAACCGATCGATCAAGGCTTTTTGCTGCTCTTTGATACCGATCGCCAACGGTTTGATCATTAATTTGACAGTGGTCGAAGGTGTCTGAATCTGGACTTTTTTATTTACCACACCGCCTAGTTGTAATTTTGTAATCTCATGGATCATAATTGTCTGCATCCCTTTTTCATGAAATTGCAGATCTAACTGAATCAAGTGGATTTTTTCTTCGTCAACCACCACGATAAAATACTTTGGGGTTGGCAGGGCAATCATTTTGGCTTCCTCGGCATAACCAGCCAGTTTTCCATGGAACTTCGCGCGGTAGCTTTCTAAATCATCTTTTTTCACGATCCATTTCATCAAAAGCCACATCCTTCCTTAGATACCTTAAGGATACCTGCAGAAACCGCTTTTGCACAACAATATGCCTGCTTGTTTCCTCACATAGCCCCTTTTATCTTGTTTGATCGTCAAAGACTTTTCCTCTAGACATAGATGTTTTTGTCACCACGACTGCTGAGTCAAGCAAAAAGACAGCGAGGCGCTTAGTACCCTTCGCTGTCTTTATTTGGATAGTAGTGTTGGAAAAGTCGCAGAAAAATCGGTGCCAGCATCAAATAAAAGATGCCGTTCCCCGCTGCATGCAACGCATCAAAGCTGAATCCTTGAAAGTAATAAGCCCAAAAGCTGGGAAACCCATAAAGCTTGACACTGATCCAAGAAATCACAAAGCCATACGCAAAACCTGCAAACACACTGTAGCTGACTTGTAAAAGCAACCGTTTCATAAACAGCTTGCTTTTTGACAACAGATACATCCCCAAAATAATGATTGCATAACTAACTAATTGAGCGATCGTCCATATTCCCATTCCCATGTAAAAATTGGTAATCAGCATCGAGAGCAGACAAACGATCAATCCACGACGAAGACCTAAATGGATGGTTACTAATAAAAAGATCACCGTCATTGGTTGAACATTGGGTAAGGGTTGAAAAAGAGTCCTGCCGACGACGGCCGCTGCCACAAGCAGCCCTAAATAAGCAATTTCTTTTCCAGCAAATGAAAGTGGTTTATTCGAATTTTTCATAGGTGAAAACCACTTTATCGTTGTTTCCTAAAAAGGTATCATCCGCCCCAGTTGTAATCATTTCATCATTGATTGTATACGTCCAATAATAGCCAGCTTTTTCATCTTGCGCTAAACCGTCGATGCTGGTGATCATCCCTTGATTTTCTTCCAAGTCAAAGTTGTCTTTCATGATGGTCATCAAAGAAACCCCTTCTTTAAAAGTGACCGTTTTGGTTTCAATCTCCTGGTCTTGCTCTTCACTTTTATTATTAAAGCTGATTTGGGCAGTGCGCTCTTCGGCATTTTGTTGGACTGACGAAGAGTCACTGGAGGAGTTTCCCGCATCCATCGATGGTTTGGCACAACCGGCAAAAACCAGACTAAGTAAAAAAATATAACTAAAGATAACTGTTTTCTTCATAATAATGGCTCCTTTGATTATTTTTACAACACCTTATTGTACTAAAAATAAATAAAAAAGGCGAAATATTTTTGTTCCTCTCTATAGAAAGCATTGTAAAACCATGAGACTATGGGTATACTAGCTTCAATCATTCGTAAGAAGAAATGAAGGAGTGTTGGAAAGATGGATAGAAAAAAAGCGTCCTGTACCACTTTACTAGTAGGAAAAAAAGCATCGATCGACGGCTCGACCATGATTGCCCGTAATGAAGATTCTGGAAGCGGTTCGGAACCGCAAAAATTCGTCGTTATCACTCCAGAACAGCAAGGAAATGAATTTTACGCCGTTTTAAGCGGCTGCCGAATCCGTTTACCTAAGGATCCCTTACGTTATACTTCGACACCTGAAGCAGATGAATCCCAAGGGGTCTGGGCAGCTTCAGGAATCAATGAAGAAAATATCGCCATGACTGCGACAGAAACGATCACAACCAATTCACGCGTTTTGGCTATTGATCCATATGTGGAAGATGGTATCGGGGAAGCTGATTTCGTCAGCATCGTACTGCCTTACATCCATTCCGCTAAAGAAGGTGTTTTGCGCTTAGGGGAACTCTTAGAAACCTATGGTACCTATGAAGCCAACGGGATCGCGTTTTCTGATGCCGAGGAAATTTGGTATATGGAAACCATCGGTGGACATCACTGGGCAGCTGTTCGTATACCAGATGATGCCTATGTCGTGGCACCCAATCGCTTAAACATTGATCACTTCGACTTCGCCTCAGAAATGACCTTGTGTTCGCAGGATCTCGAACAGTTGATTGAAGACTATCAATTAAATCCTGATTTTGAAGGTATCAATCTACGCCATATTTTTGGCAGCTCATCAGAAAAAGATACCCGTTACAATAACCCGCGGGCATGGTACATTCAAAAACACTTTAGCGGAACAGCTGCTGAACCGATCGATCAAGAGCTCCCGTTTGTATGCTACCCAAAACAAAAGCTATCCGTGGAAGATGTAAAATGGGCATTGAGCTCCCACTTCCAAAATACTCCTTTTGACCCTTACGGTACAGGGACCGAGACACAAAAAACACATTTCCGATCGATTGCTCTCAATCGCAACCAGCAAGTCCATATTTTGCAGATCCGCAACCACGTGCCTGCAGCAATCGCTGGCATTCATTGGCTCGCCTTTGGTCCCAATACCTTCAACGGCGTTGTGCCATTTTATGCAGCTATCACTAAGACCCCACTTGGCTATTGCGATACGACAAAGACCTACGATCCAACAAATAGCTATTGGTTAGGACGCACCTTGGCGTTGATTGGGGACAGCGACTACGATCGCTATAGTGATCTTGCCAACCGTTTTGAAATGGAAACGATGGCGGCTTGTCGCCGCATCCAACAAGAAACTGATTGTAAAGCTTCCGCTGAAAAGGAGCCTACTCGTCTGCTTGAAGAAGCCAACGCTGAGATGGCTGAACTGTATTTAAAAAATGCAACAACGTTACTAGGAAAAATGGTGGAGTCTGGCAGTAATAAAATGGCCTTGCGTTTTTCTTTAGCCGATTAGTCAATCGCTGAAAATAAAAGGATTAACAAAAACTTTACATGGAATTGCAGCAATCTAAACATTGCTCTCCTATACTAAAGATACCAATTTGTTTTCTTTTTCCTTGCTGGTACAAATCAAGCAATTGATTTGTACTGGTCCCCCTATGGAAGACCAATTGGTAAAAACCGTTGGGAGGAATGAACATGACTACAAGCATTTATCGGACTGTCACCAACGAAATTGTTAAAGGTGAGATCATCAAGAGCAAGAGTCAGCAAGATATGCTGATCATTCAAGACAAAGAAGGTTATTTCCATGTCGTTGAACCACTCCCCGTTACTACTGCAATGACTCCCCGCACGACGAAAGACTAAAAAAACCACTGGCGATCAGAAAGAATACAGGATCTTTCTGATTGCTCAGTGGGTTCTTTTTGTTAGGTCAAACTCAATGTGAATCGTTTCAAGCCATCAATGAGTTTTTCTCGCGAACAGCCAATGTTTAGGCGCAAAAAATTTCTCCCCTCTTTCCCATAGATTTCCCCTGACATAATCGCAACTTTTCCCTTACGAATCATTCGTTGCTGCAATTCTGCCATCGTTAAACCCATTGCTGTACAATCAATCCACATAAGATACGTGGCTTCACTTTTAGTGACAACGAGTTCTGGATGGTGTTCCTGTAAATAAGCGATCACATAAGCAATGTTACCATCCAGATAGTCATTGAGCTGATCCACCCACTTACTTTCATTATCGTAGGCAGCAATCGTTGCGGTCATGCCAAAAATACTGGTGGAGCTCAACCCATCGGCTTCTTTTAACTGAGTTAAGAAGCGATCACGCAACTTGGAATCAGGAATGATTCCATAAGAATAAATCAACCCTGGAAAATTAAACGTTTTACTTCCCGAAGTAACAAGGGCTACATTTTTTTGCAACAAATCAATGATTGGTTGATGCCTTTGTCCTTTTCTTACAATGTCCATATGGATCTCATCAGAAATGATAAATACATCATGGGTTTTCGCCAATTCGATGATTCGTTGCAACTCATCCTTTTGCCAGACTCTCCCAGTTGGGTTATGAGGACTACATAAGAGAAGAACTTTGTTTTCAGGCTGTGCCATCAATCTTGTTAGCTCTTCAAAATCAATGTGATACGAGTTGGCATCATAGATGAGTGCATTAGGTACGATTTTTCTTTTGTTCTCTTTGATCATTTTATAAAACGCATCATACGCTGGCGTCTGAATAATGATCCCATCTCCTGGTTCACTGAGTAGGGTGACGAGCTGTTTAACGCTATACATAACGGAAGGACTATAGACCAGCCAATCGCTTTTGATCATGCTGTTAAAACGTTCAGAATACCATTTGCAGACCGCTTGCTTGAATTCATTATGATTCCAACGTGTATACCCAAAAACCGGGTGCTGCATCCGCTTGATAAGTGCTGCTTCAACTGCAGCTGGCACCTTGAAATCCGTATCGGAAATCGTAAATGGCAACAAATTTTTTTCACCAAAACGGTCTTCAACATAATCCCACTGAGTACACTGGGTTCCTTTACGATTGATTGGTTCATCAAAAAACATTTTCTTCACTCCTACTACTTGGCAATTTTGCTAAAGAATCGCATCAAGTTGGTTTCTGACTGTTGTTACTTTCGTTCCAATGATTACTTGAACGTTAGTATCATCTAAGTGAACGACCCCAAGCGCACCTAGTTTTTTTAACCGTTCATCATCAACCAGTGAACCATCAGTTAACACCAGGCGTAGCCGTGTAATGCAATTGTCCAAAGAGTCAATATTACTTGCTCCCCCTAAAGCTGCCAAAATGCCATGGGCATCATAGCCACTTTTTCCAGAATACGTCTTTTCATCTTCCATCTCATTCTGTTGCTCGTTGTTGTCTTCTCGGCCAGGTGTTTTCAAATTCTTATGAAGGATCACTGTTTTAAAAACAAAGTAATACAGGGCAAACCAGCAAGCTCCTACAATCAGAACGAGCCACCATTTTGTATATGCGCCTTGCATCACGCCAAAGATAAGAAAATCAAGCATGCCCCCATCGGTATTTCCAATCGTGACACCTAATAGACTCATTACCATAAATCCAGCACCTGTCATGATGACATGAAAAATCCATAATAAAGGGCTAATGAATAAGAATAAAAATTCGATTGGTTCAGTAATTCCTGTCACAAAAGTTGCAATGACGCCTGAAATCAATAAACCTTTTATTTTTGAACGATTCTCAGGTTTTGCCGTCTGGTACATAGCTAATGCTGCTGCCGGTAAACCAAACATAAAGGTTGGCATCTTCCCTTGAGACAAGAACGCCGTTGCACTTGGTGAGATACTTAAGCCGTTTTGTAATTCCGCATAAAAAATATTCAACGCCCCAAAGACTTGCTGACCATCGATCAGCTGACTTCCCCCTGCTTCGGTAAAACGAATCATGGAAACCAAAATATGGTGTAACCCAAATGGCAGTAATAAGCGTTCACCTGAACCAAATAAGAACGGACCGAATGGACCAGCTTGTTGAATTAAATGTCCGATTCCTGTGATGATCATAGCAAACAACGGCCAAATCATCGGAATGATCACCCCAACCACAGCTAAAGTAAGCGAGGTGATGATTGGAACAAAACGTGCTCCTGAAAAGAATGCAAAACTATCTGGCAATTGAAAATGGTAAAAGCGCATATGCAATTTATAAACGATCAATCCTGCGATAATACCACCTAGAACTCCCATTGATAATGTTTGAATGCCAAAAACGATCTCTTGTCCTGCTTCTCGTAGTTGATCTGCAGTAGCTAATTGATTCGTTTCTTGTAAATAAAAATTGATGGATAAATGCATCACGACATAGCCCACAAAGCCTGAAAATGCCGCAACTCCCTTCTCTTTTCTTGCTAGACCTAAAGGAATCGCCATCGCAAACATGACGGGTAAGTAACTAAAGGCAAACCCACCGATCGTTGACATGAAACGAAAAACCACTTGGAGCCAAGAGGCACCTAAAAACGGGAAAACATCGATCGTTGAAGAAGATGAAAATGAACTACCAATCCCTAAAAATAAACCCATGAATGCGAGTAAAGCGACTGGCAACATAAATGTTTTCCCAAGTCCTTGAAAAATTTCCATCCAGCTTGCTTTCTTCCCTTTTTGCATATCATTTCCTCCTAACACTTTTGTCTCTTAAAATGTAAACGATATCAAAAAAGGCTTACAATACAGTTACCAAAACAAGAATGACCATTCACAAAATGGAATGGTCATTCAGGATCAAGTACTTCTTCGATTTGATTGGCGTATTGAATAATTAAAATATCCAGTAACGCTGCTAAAGAGATCCGTGGGCTCAAATCGACTTCATGATGATAAATCGCTGTCATTTCAACAGGAAATGAGAAGGTGGCAAGCTTCTCCAACGTGCTTTTTGGTTGACCAATACAGGCTAAAATCGGTACACCTCTTTGTTTCAACCGGTTAGCATAATTTAGCATCCCGATCGTTTCCCCACTATGACTAATAAAAATAGCGATATCTTTTTTTGATAGTTGATTAGCGATGGTTGTCAATTCATCCCAATCCGTTGAAGCGCCAACCGTTTTTCCTAAAAACCGCAACTTTCGACTCGCAGATAATGCAACCGGCGCACTTTGCCCTAAAGCAAAAAATTCGATTCGTTGTGCTTGCTGAAGCATTTCCACGGCACGCTGAAAGTCGGCTTCTTCGATCATTGATAAGGATGTCGTCAGCTGGTCAATCATTTGCTTGATCAGTGGGGATAAACCAAGAGAAGCTTGAGTAGATGATTTTCTTTCAAGAGTTTGATAATTCTTCAGTGAAAATTTGAATTCTTGAAAACCGGTAAAGCCAAGCTTTTTTGCCATTCTGCTGATTGTCGCTTGACTGGTGTACGTTTGGGAAGCTAACTCATCGGCCGTCATTTCTGAAGCTTTCTCGGGCGCCCTTAAACAATAGTTAAGGACCGTTCTTTCTACTCGGTTCAGCTCTGGAATTTTGTATTGGATTCGTTTATATAAATGATTCATCACCTGCTTCTCCTCTCTACTATTGCTTCATTCTTCCGTCTCCACTATGCTTCATTTACTCATTATACCTTCCCTCAACAAAAGTACAAACTGATGATGAATGGCTTGAAATAAAAAAAAGGACTCACCCTTTGAGGAGTGAGCCATCTTTGTTATTTTCTCTGCATTGGTCATCTGTAGACAGTCACTTCAGTAAACTCTTGCCCGTTTCCGTAATCATTTTCTTGCGTATGACGCTTTCCATCAATTCGTTGTTTGCAACTGGCAAGTCCATTTTCGACATAGTTCACTGTATTTGCAACGATCCTTATTATAGTTGCTAGACCTTTCATCAAGGGATCATTTGATTCCATCCTCTATTCCCCCATTTCTATCACGCTTAAGCCGCTACTGGCTTTTTCTTATAACAAGTATAAAAGAAGTACCTTAAACAAAACTAAAAGAGAAGAACTTAGACAAAAAGAAAAGCAGACTAGTTTCTCTTTTTGGTAAAATATGGTACATGTAATAGGAAAGGATGATCAGTCTCATGATAAAAACTTTAGTGGTAGCCAGCCATCCGGATTTCCACAATTCGCTTTCCCAACGATTCTTTAGTGAAAGTGCCAAGCTTCCTAACGTCACCATGCATTTTCTTGATGGTCTTTCCGATTTTTCTCTTGCCGATGAACGGATGCTGCTGCAAATATGCGATCGTTTGGTTTTACAATTCCCCTTATATTGGTACAGCGTTCCAGCAAAAATGAAAGATTGGATTGATACGGTTTGGGAAAAATGCGCTCCTGCATTGGCGGGCAAGGAAATCAGTTTCGCCGTTTCTACTGGCGTTGCCGCCAAAGAATTTCAGCTAGGTGGCCGAGAAAATACGACCTTCAATGAAATTTTACACCCACTGGTACTTATGGCAAAAAAACACCAAATGACGGTACTCCCCATCATTGTCCTCGATCAACTGATGTATAAAACAGAGCAAGAGAAACGAGCCTTTGTCATTGCCTATCAACAATTGTTATCAATGCCGGCTCCCTTTACATTTGATCAAAAGCAACAATGGTTTAGCGAGAAACTGGCGCATTTGGTTTCTGAAAAACCGCAGCTTGCTCCTTTGCTATCACTGCTGCAGGAAAACCATGAAACGTTGACCGAATTAGAAGATGCTTTAACTGAATTGGAGGTGCTGTGATGGATCACGAATGGCTAAAGCCACTGATAGAGCAGTCAATAAAAGAAACAGCTGACTATCACGAAAAAGCATTTTTGCAAGAACTAGAGAAGTTGCTTCATCAGCAAGAAATTCGAATCGAATTGAAACAAGGAGAACTTGACGGAAAATTGTGGAATCCTAGTGAATGGTAAAATCTGCACTTGTATCCAAGAAAAAAACTTTGGTTCACCTAGCCATAAAACATGCTGGGTGGGCCAAAGTTTTTGCATCGTTTCTTTTGCTTGTTAACTAGGATTCGCACGTACTCTTTGTAGCAGCGATATAGGCTGCTTGCAAACGTTTCGTGATCGAACCCAAAGTGCCATTGCCAACTGATTTCCCATCTACATTGACGATAGGGACAATTTCCCAGACAGAATTGGTCAAAAAACACTCTTGCACGTTGCTTAGTGCATCAACAGGGACAGGTTCTTCTCGATAAGCAATTTCTAATTGCTGACACAACTGTAGCACCTTCATTTTCGTGATACCTGGTAGTACTAAGCGTCCATCGGGATGCGTATAGACGATACCATCAATGACAAACCAGAGATTTGATGCTGAAGCTTCCGTGAAAAAGCCATCTCGTTGAAGGAGTGCATCATCGAACCCCGCTTCGATCGCTTGATCTAACGCTAACAGATTCCCTAACAAGCTCAATGATTTGATATCACAATGCAACCACCGCTCATCTGGAAGAACAGTCGCAGATAGCCCTGCATGCTGCATTTCCTGAGGTCGTTCAAAGGGGATCACATTTGCGGTTACGACTCCTTTGACTGCTCCAGCAGACGGAAACTCGTGATTGCGGGGAGAGGTGATTCCTCTGGTGATTTGAAGATAGATCTCTCCTTCTGTGATTCCTTCGGTTTTAACCAGTAACTTAAGGTTTTCAGTTAATTGGGAAATCGTATAAGGCAACGTCAGCTTAATTTTTTGCGCACTACTTTCTAAGCGAGTCATATGTTCCCCTAACATAAAGCAGCGACCATTATAGATTCGAATCACTTCATAGATTCCGTCACCATACTGATACCCGCGATCTTCAATGTCAATTTTCACCGCTTCTCGATCAACGATTTGATCATTCCATAAAACCTTCATTTCCTCACTCCTATCGTCCTTCTCGTTTCAATAAGTATAGCATTTGTCTTGAAGCCATGCTACGTAGTGCTTAAAAACAAAAAAACCTGCTGATGGAGATCGCTCCAACAGCAAGGTAGAACATTTTCGTTATTATGAATCCTTATCAATTACAGATCGTTCTAATTTCCGCTCCTGAAAAAAGCGCAACAATGTACCAGACATTGCCATCACGATCGAATACACTGGCAGTGCCACGATCATGCCCACAAATCCAAGCAAGTTGCCAGCGATCAATAATAAAAACACCGCAATGATTGGATGGATATGCAATACTTTTTTCATTACTAATGGTGAAACAAGATACGATTCACCTAACTGAATGATCGTGATTCCGACAATCAGAAAAATAGCTGTTCGAATATCTTGACTTAACGCAAATAAAAAGGCTGGTGCCGCTCCGATAAAGGGACCAAAATAAGGAATAATGTCCAGAACACCACAAATCAAGCCTAAAAGCAACGCATTCTGCAAACCTAGCAAAGAAAAAATCAAATAGCTAGAAACTGCAACGTAAGAACAAACCAACAATTTCCCACCAATGTACGCTGACGCTGCTTGATGGAAATCACTACAAAGTTGTCGCATTAAGCCTTGATAGTTTTTCGGTGTCTTACTTGCCAAAAAATCAGGAACTTTCTCACCGTCTTTAAACATATACACTAATAACAGTGGGATCGTAAACAAGACGATCGCTGAATGAGAAACGATGGAGATCAAACTCGTCAGACTATTGGTTGCCCCGGTAATAAACTGTAAGGCAAAGTTGCTAGCTTGGGAAATATCAATCGAATCAATAAAAGGACCAAATAATTCTTCTAAATAAGAATGATCAATAGTATCGATCACCAAATTGATGATGATGGGAATTTGATTGATAAAACGCCCCATCTCATAGGCTAATGCTGGTCCAATCACCTGAATGATCAAATAAGCTGCAAAAACGATCAACAACAGTGTCGCATACAGCGCAATGCTTTTCTTTTTCGTCCTTCTTTTTACCCAATTAAAGAAAGGTAAAAAGATGTAAAAAATAAAAATCGAGATCAATACTGGTAAAAAGACACTAGAAAAGATGGCTTCCAGTGGTCGAAAGACAAACAGTATATTTGAATAGATCCAGACCGCGATCCCTAAGAGACAGACAATCACTAGACCTGCAAAAATTTTGATTTTTTAAGAAACTCCAATAATAAATCCTCCTGATTCTAGAAAATAATTCAACTTCTTTCAGTTTAGCATAATTTTAAAAACGAAGGATGATTTCAAGAAGATTTTTTTCAAAAATCCACGTTTTCCATAGCAAACTTTCAATTAATTTAATTTTTTTCATCTTTATTTCACAAGTCTAATCAATTTTGATGAGCTGAAAACGGCAACGGGAGATGCATGCTTCTGACAAAGTAGACTGCTGAAGCAAACTGGAATAAACCTAATAAAAAGAAAATCAGATGCAAGACATTCCATCCTCGTAATAAGATGACTTGCACGATGATCCAGACTACTAAACTCATGCCTAAAAGCATTGCCCCGTAGTATCCTTTGTTAAGCCACAACAGGATAGCGACAATCAGATTCCCCAAGCCTAAGATAACCAACAAAAACAAGCCGGGAATTAAGAAGGTCGTGAAGGGGGTTCCTTGCAGCATGGCCGCCTCCAAACCAGCATATGTCTGTCCTTGACTTAACGGCTCAATGCTTTTAAACGCCAACAGACTTCCCCCACAGGCGCCAACACCGATAAAGAGGCACAAAAAAAGCAACGCAAAGCGCATCTTCATTTTTCTCCACTCCTTCTTCAAACCCAAAACCAACTAAAAATAAAGCCATTCTCAGTGACACATTGATTTTCTTGTTCCTTATTCGCTTGTTGGTAAATAGATAAATGCGGCAATTTGTTGCTCTTCCACAGAAGAAAAACCACACGCTTCATAAAAACGACGCGTTTTTTCTGTGTTGTCCGTAATCAGAACCTTTTGCCGTATCGATGGATGATTCGCCAACATTTTTTTGAGTAATCGCTGACCGATTTTTTGACGTTGGAACTCGGGTGCAACTAATAGATCTTGAATATAAAGAATGGTTTGTCCATCGGTTATACAACGGATCAGCCCCACTAGCTGCTCTTCAACATAGGCCGTTATCACCTGTGATTGAGCTAGCCCTTTTAGAAGACGCTCAGGTTCTTTGGTGTAGGCGCTCCAACCAACCCCTTCGTACAAGGCGAGTACTTGATTTGAATCAGATGGTAAGTGGTCTTGAAAAACGATTTTCATACTTCTCCTCCTTGTGACAGCATAGCGAAAAGGTGGCACAATAGAAATAGAGCTGACAGCTCTTTTCCAAACAAACTCTTGCTATCCGCCAAGCCGTAATGCTTTGCTTGACTAAAGAGTATCCTGAGGAAAAGCGGCTGTCAACTCTAATTACTAACTTACTGGATGAACAAAAATACACTAGCTCTGTTTCTAAACCAAAAGCTTAATCACTCAACAACTCATTTTTTAAACGTTGGCTCGTCGTCTGTTGTTCTTCAGGCGTTACTTCTTGATAAGAAATCCCATATTCTCCTCTAAAGCCATCACCCGTGAACCCACTGCCAGCCATTTGGTAAGACTCGACGGTCCCTAATGCGGATTGATATTGAGTGAATAGGCGACTCATTTGTGAAAAAGTTAAATCCGTTTCGCCATTATCTCCAATAATCGTTAGCAGATCCTGAATCCGCATCACGCTTGAAAGTGAAACTAACTCATTGGCCAAAATTTCAGTCACTTCTCTTTGACGGCGCTGACGTCCATAGTCGCCTTCTGGATCATCTTTTCGCATACGGGTATACTGGAGTGCCTCCCAGCCATCTAACTCAAGAGTACCCTCTGGGTAATCGATCTTCTCGGCAGTAAAAGCAAATTCATTTTCAACCGTGATGCCACCAATTGCATCGACAAGATCTGCCATCCCATCCATGTTTAAGGAGAAATAATGATGGATCGGTATATCAAGGTATTGTTCAACGGTTTCAATCATCATTTTTGCTCCACCGAAAGAATGAGCATGATTGATTTTATCATGGTATCCTTGTCCCACGATCTCCACATAGGCATCTCTAGGAATACTCGTGAGGGTGGTTTTTCGCGTGGCAGGATTCAACGTTGCCACCATGATGGTGTTTGCACGAAAATCGGTTTTGCGCCGGGAATCATTGGCGATCCCCAACAAAAGAAGGCTCAAAGGTTCAGCATTTTCGATGACCTCCGCCTCTTCTCGTCCTTCGATCGGACGATGGATCGAGTGAGCAACATCCTCTACTTGAAAATACACCCTAATGGCATAGACGGTTCCTGCTGAAATAATTCCCGTCAGCAATACTAGGAAAATGATTATTAGTTTTTTTGCTGTACTCATTTTATTTCCCCCTAAGTACACGTTTTTTGATTGAAAAGACGAAAGCATAGGTGATGTAACTGATCCCACTTGCCAATAAAATACTTGCTAGCAAGTCACTGGGATAATGAACCCCGAATAGCAACCGACTCATCATGATCAGCAACAAATAGATCATTCCAAGAAATAGTGCCAGGTTTTGGATAAAGTGACGCTTGCCTCTTTTAGCGGGAACTGTTTGCCCTAAGAAAAAGAGGAGAGAAATAATCAAAGTGGTCGCTAATAATGTATGTCCACTTGGAAAACTTGCTGATGCCCGCTCCATGCTGTCAGCAAAATCCGGTCTCGGGCGATCAACTACTTTCTTGATCACTTGACCGACCCCACTGATCACAATCATGTTCCCCATCAACCATAAACTTTCTAAATGCTGCTTGCGCATAAATAAAATACTTGCTAAGAGAAAATGAATGGCCGCTACGGGAATGATCGTGGCCGTACTGGCAAGCGGGAGAAAAATCGATTCCACAGCAGGTGTCCGCCATTGAGGCAATTGGGAAAACAGGTTGTCGATGCTTTGGAACCAGTGTGGTTCTAATGCAACAAGGAAAAACAGCCATGCAAAACAGCTGAAGAGTACTCCACCTATCACTCCTTTTTTTGCTGTTATACTCATGTTAAGCTCCTACTTTCTTTTAATGTATACGACCTATTTTTGGCTTTTGTCGGAAATTTATCTAACCCAAAGATAATTCCCATAGCAATGCTGATCGCAATCAGTGAGGTGCCTCCTTGACTTAAGAATGGTAAAGGAATACCGGTTAAAGGCAGCAAACCGATCGCCGCTCCGATATTTTCAAAAATTTGAAAAACTAAACCAAACACATAAGTGATCGCAATATAGACCGATGCTTTGTTATTTGTTTTTAAAGCAGCAAAAATGATTTGATAGATCAGATAAAAATAAAGGAAGATGACTAAAGTACTTCCTAAAAAACCATACGTTTCTCCAATGACTGTAAAGATCATATCTGACTCACGAACCGGCACATACACCGTTGTATGGGTAGCTGGCGCCCCCAATAAGCCTCCGGAACCGATCGCCCACATACTGCGGACTTGTTGAAAAGCGATGGAATCTTGATAAGCGAAAGGATCTGCCCAAGCTCTTACACGATCCAATTGGTATTGTGAGAAGTGCAGTCGAAACAACACACGATTGCCCCATTCCGTGAATACGAGCAGCAACAAAATAGCACCAAGAGTGGCAATCAACCCGATCACGACAGTCAGTATTTTCCAATGAACACCAGAAATGATGAATAAGGCACCTAACATCACGATAAACACCAAGCTCGTTCCAAAGTCCCGCTGCATAAACATCAATAAAAACGTGGGTAAGCTGTATAGCAGGATCTTAGTGACATAGATCAAATCGGATTTGATCGTTCGTTCGGCTTTTCGTTTTTCATAAACTAAGGTGAGATAGACCATAAAGAGCATAAAGGCCACTTTCATAAACTCGGAAGGCTGAATCGTGAACGCACCAAATCTGATCCACCGTTTGGTGTTCGTTTGTTCGAACATCGTTTGATCATAAAACCAATGAAGAGAAGCCATCAAACCAAGGGATAGTAAGTACAAAAGACCAGAAAAGCGGAGGAGTAAATTCGTAGGAATCAAACTCGTCACAAAAAGAGCAATCGCCGAAAGAATACAAAAGAGGATCTGCCGCAAAACAATCCTTGAAGGATCATTGCCATCCATCACAGATGCTTGATGTTGTACCCAGATACTTAACAAAAACAGCAGGAAAACCGGCAGCAGCAAAGCATAGTTTGCTTCATGACGTTTGAGGAACTTCATTAAGGATGCCCTCCTCTCGTTCTAGTTTCAGGCATAAACTAAAGGCAAATGAAAGAATAAAGTAACTAGAACCACCATAACTAATGAATGGTAGCGGCACCCCCGTCATCGGCATCAAACCTAAAATACTGGCAATATTAATACTTGTTTGCAACAAAAGCAACGTACTCGTCCCTAATAAAATCAAGCCTATTTGAGGGTTTTCAATTGCAGCAGATCGCATAAATAAACGCAAGATGATCACGAATAATAAGCCGATAACAAAAATACCAAAAATCAAGCCTAGTTCTTCTACTAAAACTGAGAAAATAAAATCTGTTTCTGCTACTGGTAAAAAGCCTTTTTTAGTGATGCTGTTTCCTAAGCCAAGACCAGTAAGACCACCATTAAACAAAGCGTAGTAGGAATGGATCATTTGAAACCCCTGATTATACGGATCGGAAAATGGATCCCCCACTAACCGTATGCGGTTATAAACGTGCATAAACATGTGGGGCAGTAAATCATTGTTTCCTAAAAAAATAATCAGCATGGCAATCAAGAACAGACTGATCAATAAGCCACCAAATAAAAGAGCTGTTAGTTTCACGGGCACTTGTACCGTAGTAATCATGACAAATGCTAAAAAAAGTAAAATCATTACCCCAGCTACTTTTGGTTGAATCAAGATCAACACACAGCACAAAAACAAAACCAAAAGGGGACGCTTCATTTCCTGCAGGGTGGTTTTTGCTGTTTGAAAGTAATGAGCCAGATACAAAACCATACCGACATTCACGATTTCTGAAGGTTGAAATTGAATCCCTACGATTGAGACCCAGCGTTGGGCACCATTAACAGAGACGCCGAAAAAAGGCACACGTGCTAAGAGCAATGTAAAGATCCCAAATGCCAGCAAACCGATCGCTAAGTACTTACTAAGCAGTATTTCTCGACGTGTTCTTTGAATAATGAAAAGGAGCACCCAGCTAAGTAGTAGAAAAACAAGCTGACGCAAGAATAAACTCGCTGGTGGCTGATCCCTCGTTAATAAACGGTAAGAACTTGCACTATAAATCATTAAAAGACCGATAAGGCTCAATAGCAAATAAGCTATGATCAGCAGCCAATCGATCTTCTTTTTTTCTATCATTGCTTCCACTCCTCTTGCCTTGGAGTAGGTGTTCAGACGGTACCAGTTATTTTGCCTTTTGAGCTCATTCATCCATCAAAAGAAAAGCAAAAAAGTCTCACTTCTCTTAGGACGTCAGACTTTCGCAGCAATCTCATCGTCCGAGTTTTAGCACTATACAACGTAAAGAAAGTTCTTTCCTTTCTTAGCTATTTTATGAAAAGCCTTAATCCGACAATTCCTGTTCTACACATTGGCGTCTTTCGACGTTTCTGCGCAATAGCTTATGTTTGTATAGGAGCCTCACCTAACAAGGTTATATGTTATTTTTCAATCCAATATGAATGGTACCCTTCCTCGAATAAAGATACAACCTATTCTTTGTTATTTTTATTTTTCTTTAACTTTTCTTAAAGAAATTAGATATTTCGAATATTTTCCGACCTTTAAAGAAAAACCAATGAGAATCATTCGATCAACACCGGATCCCCTTCGATAATATACGTTATTAAAAAACGGTCATTCCAAAAAAAAAGACAGTTCTTTTTCTAAAGATTGAAAAAGAACTGCTTTCTTGATTTGCACTGTCTGAATAAATATATCCGTGCCGATCAATCAAATGATCGTTTGGCTTGACGCTCTTGTGCTGCTTTTCTTAACTGCTTTTGCGCTTTTTTAGACCCACGTTCAATATCTCGGGTAAATTTACGTTGGGCAAAATCGAAAAATAATTGATCTAGATCATAGCCGGCTGGATAGAGTGCTTCTCGTTTTGTGAGAAGTTGCAATCGTCGAGCAGCAACAACGAAAAATTGTTTCTCAATCGAAATTTTCGCTTGCCCCTGTTCTAAATATTCATAAAAGAGTCCCCGTTTTTCATGTTCTGCTGAAAAAACTTGGTCTCCCTTTTGGAAAATGTGCTCAGGCTTTACTTCCTGCGGATCGGTTCGTTTTCTGGTCGACACAAAAGCCTGCTTTTCAAAAGAATAGGATTTATCCTTTAAATACTCTTTAGCTGTTTGCACGACCTCAGCTGGAATCGCCATTTTTTCGGCGATCCAAAACGCATTGCTATCGCCAACCGCATTGGTCAACAAGCGGTATTTGGGCGTCAGTGTTTTGGCATCAAACGCCATCGCCGCCGTTTCAAAGTCTTGATGGTCAAGGGCAAATTGCTTGATTTCACCATAATGAGTCGTGGCGATCATTAATGCCCCTGAACGATAGATCGATTCCATAATGGCGATTGCTAAAGCCGCCCCTTCATTTGGTTCAGTCCCGCTGCCAATTTCATCCAACAAAACGATACTGTTCCGGCCGGCATTCGTCATGATCTGTGCAATATTCGACATGTGTCCAGAAAAGGTACTTAAAGAATTTTCTAGACTTTGCTGATCCCCAATATCCATCCAAAGACTTTTTAAAAACGGCACGCTGCTGTTGCCATTATGCGCTGGAAATAATCCGTAATGTGCCATCGCACAAACGAGTCCGACGGTTTTTAAGACAACCGTTTTACCACCAGCATTCGGCCCTGTGATGACCATACAGCGGTTCTCTTCTCCTAGTTTTAAAGATAGAGGAACAGCATCAGTGCCCAGTAAAGGATGCCGGACATGATCAAGAAGCAAAACTTCTTCTTCAGTGATCGCTATCGGTTGCCCATTGATTTCCCGACAATACTTTCCGCGAGCAAAAATAATATCTAGTACCACTAAAATATCAAGACAGGCAAATACTGCATTCATTTGTTCGGCGATCGCCCCGGTCAATTCTGATAAAACTTGGTATTGAGCGGCCGTTTCTTCCGCCTGTGCCAAGATCAATCGATCATTCAGACGGGCAGCTGCTTCCGGTTCAATAAAGACAGTCGCACGCTTATTGGAACGTTCGATGATCGTTCCCTTAAATTGCTGTTGGAATTCAGCACGCACGGGTAACGTGTATCGGTCATTCTTTTTGATGACACGATTTTCTTGTAAATAACGACTTTCTTTAAAAAACTTTGCAAAAACTTTTTTCAGATCAGCTTCATATTTTTCGATCGTACCGCGAATTTTCCGCAATTCTCGGCTGGCATTACTATCAACCTGACCATTGCGAATCTTTTGGAAAATCATTTCGGCGATTTCAGAAAAGTCTTCTAAACCTTGCGCATATTGATGCAATTTTGGGGCGATCGATTGATTCTTTTCGAACAATTGACGGATGATTCGAAAAGACCGTAAAAAGTCTCCATATTCGATAAGCTCCTGTGGTTCTAAAACAAACCCTTTTTCAATTTTCTCCGTATGGTGTAAGACATGCTGCAGCCCCATAAAAGGCACTTGACGACCGGCGGCTAATAGCGCCATCGCTTCAGTGGTCTCTGTCACTCGTTTTTGTGCAGAGTGGATCGTAGCTGCTGGTTTTTCATTCACAAAGCGCGCTTTGCCGTAATCGCTGATTATTTTTTTACTTACTTGTTCTTTGATTTGTTCAAATTCAGTTGCTTTTGGTATATTCATGTGTGATCCTTTCTTGTGCCTGAGGATCCCGGTAATATCCCCGTCCAAAAAAGTGTACAAAAAAAGCGACAGTCTCCCATCACCTGATTCATCAATAACGATTCTTATCGGTATCTACAGGCACAACAAATAAACAGTCTGTTTTTGCTTATTTGTTTTAATTGGCTGGTTAGATACCTACGACACTCATCAATATACCTCTTTCTTTTTTGAACGAGTTTTTTTCATTGTAATATAGAAACTGTCCTGCTGTCAACAGCCTTAAAATTCCCTCATCTCCCAAAAAAACGCTCAGGAGCTCCTAGAAGCTCCTGAGACGTTTCTGTTTTAATCATATATGAGTAGCTGTTGACTGCTTACGAGCGAATCAGATGATCAAACGCACCTAACGCAGCAGTAGCACCTGACCCCATTGAAGTGATGATCTGTTTGTATACACTATCGGTACAATCTCCCGCTGCAAAGACGCCTTCAATGTTGGTTGCGCCATGTTTGTCTACCACGATCTCATTACGCTCGTTTAAAACGATGCGGTCTTTTAACCATTCAGTATTCGGCATTAAGCCAATCAAAATGAAGACACCCTCCACAGCTAATGTGAATTCGCCATTCGTTTCGCGATCAACGTAGGTCAATTGTTCGACATGATCGGATCCAGCAATTTCCTTCGTTGCGGCATTCGTAATAACAGTCACATTTTCTAACGTGTTCAAACGGTTTTGTAGCACAAGGTCCGCTTTTAGTTCTGGTAAAAATTCAAGAACGTAGACATGTTTTGCCATGCCAGCTAAATCGATCGCTGCTTCGATCCCAGAGTTTCCGCCGCCAATGACAGCAACCTCTTTCCCAGCAAATAACGGGCCGTCACAATGTGGACAATAGGCAACACCTTTATTTTTGAATTCTTTTTCTCCCGGAACATTGATGTTGCGCCAGCGAGCACCGGTTGCTAAAATAGCCGTTTTGGTTTTTAATACTGCGCCATTTTCTAATTCAACTTCGATGACATCATTGCGACGAATATCCTTGGCACGCTGCCCTTTCATGACATCGACTTTGTATTCGTTGATGTGCTCTTCTACCTGACGCATTAATTTTGGTCCTTCGGTATAAGGAGTACCGATCATGTTTTCGATACCAAGGGTTTCCATCACTTGGCCACCCATCGTTTCTACGACCATCCCGGTATTGATACCTTTACGCGCCGCATAAATCGCTGCACTTCCACCTGCAGGTCCGCCACCGACGACCAAAACATCGAAAAGCTCTTTTTCAGCAAAGTCATCTTTACTCGTTGGACCAGCTGCTTTTTCCAATAATTGTTCGATCGTTTGACGGCCGCTTGCAAATTCTTCGCCATCTAGAAAGACTGTTGGCACAGCCATAATTTTTTTCTTGTCAATTTCTTCTTTGAACATCCCACCTTCGATCATGGTGTGACTGATGGAAGGATTTAGCACTGCCATAATGTTTAACGCTTGAACAACATCCGGACAGTTATGGCAGGTCAAACTGACATAGGTTTCAAAATGTAATGGCTTATCGATCGCTTTGATACGCTTTTGTAGTGCTTCATCAATTTTCGGCGGACGACCGCTTACTTGAAGCAACGCTAAAATAAATGAAGTGAACTCATGTCCTAACGGTAAACCAGCAAAAGCAATGCCGCTTTCTTCACCGGGACGATTGATCGAAAAGCTTGGTGTTCGTTCGCTTGCTACAGCTTGAATCGTGATTTTTGGCGACATTTCTGCGATTTCTTCTAAGAATTCACGTACTTTTGTTGAAGAATCATCCTCACCTAAACTTGCTGCAAAAACAACCTCTGATTCCAGCATCGCTAAATACTGGGTCAGTTGGTCTTTGATTGCCTTATCTAATGCCATGAGAGCCTCCTAAATCTTGCCTACAAGGTCTAAGCTTGGCGTTAATGTTTCTTCGCCTTCTTTCCATTTTGCAGGACATACTTCACCTGGATGAGTACGAACATATTGTGCTGCACGGATTTTATCAATCAAGCCACTAGCATCACGACCGATACCATCCGCATTGATTTCAACCGTTTGTACCACACCATCTGGATCGATGATAAATGTACCACGTTGAGACAAACCTGATGCTTCGTCTAAGACATCAAAGATTTCTGAGATCACATGAGAAGGATCTGCAATCATGATATATTCGATTTTATTGATGGCATCAGAATGATCATGCCACGCTTTATGTGTGTAGTGGGTATCCGTTGATACAGAATAAACTTCTGCGCCTAATTCTTTTAATGATGCATATTGGTCTTGCAAATCTTCAAGTTCTGTCGGACAAACAAATGAGAAATCTGCAGGATAAAAACAAACAACGTTCCATTTTCCTTTAAAATCTTCTGATGAAACATCGATAAATTTTCCATTGTGATAAGCTTTCGCTTCGAATGAACCAATCTCTTTTCCAATTAATGACATATCATTTCCTCCAATTAGAATAATTATTTGAGAATAATCTCTATTAATTATTAGTATATCTAACTACAAAATGCAATAGTTTATTCAGAAATAGTCAAAAAAAATGTTATCCTCCTCAGAAATGAGCATATTTATTTTCTATTCAAAGCAAATGGAGTATAGTAATAAGTTTGGTTAATCATATCTAAGCAAAGTTCCTACCTGTTAGATTCTCAATTACATCTCCTATTCTCAATTAAACAAAAAAAGATTGCCTCTTCCTATGATTCCTCACAAAGTAAAGTGAGTCATAGAAAAAGACAATTTTTTTATTTAGTATTGAAATAATTGAACAATCCACCGATCGTTCGCTCCCTCAACGTGATCCGCTTGCCGTCTAGAAAAACTTCTTCGACTGGGTAATGGTCTTGAAAAGGTGGGACTTCCAAGTATTGGCTCGCAAGAAAGCGCTCCGGGGATTCAACTGTTGTTACTTCTTTGCTGCCATTTTTCAGATAATGAATTTCTAACATATCCATTGCCTCTTTTCTTGTATTCTGAACTTTTAAAAAAGCAATGAGAACATCTCACTTCTCGCCGTTCTTTTTTACTTAATTCAGTTACAAGGCGTATTATAGTCTTCCTTTTTTTAAAAGTAAAGAAAGCACTCTCGGTTGAAACGTCTCTTATTTTTTGGCTTTTGTCTGACCAATAAAGTAGTCCTCTAAGACACCACCGATAACAAAAATGACCCAAGAGTAAGCCCAGGCATGAAACATGAAGGACCAAAGCATGTAAACGACCAAAATCACTGGCCAATAGACTGTTCGAAAAAAGGTAACTCTACCAGCGGATTCGCCATATTTATGACGTGTTGCTCGATCACCGGGATGATCTTCATCGCGAATAAAATACGTTTCCGAAGCCAATTTCGCAAACCCTGCCCGAATAATACTTACATAAATAATAAAGAACACACCTACTGCAACCGTCAAGAAAAATAGCGCAATACCGAATTCGACAGAGTAATAAATCAGCTCGCTTAACAGTACAGGCGCAATCGAAAAAATGCAGGCGCCAATTCCTAAAACGAGACCAATTCGAAAACTTTTTTCATAATTTGCGAGTTGCTGAGCGGCTTCTCGTTTAGCATCCCTTTTGATTGGACGATCATCCAACTGTTTACGAGCACCGGAAAAGTGCAAACTGCTAGAGATGATAAAACCAACCCCGATGGCGATAAAAAGGATCATCACCATTACACCAAATAATTCCGCATAGAAACTAACAAAAAGCATCAAGGCTGCAAAAGCTGCGATACAAAAGCCGATTCCCAAAGACAACGAGAAAGCAAAGTGGCGCACAGTTCCCCAATAATCAAATGCATCATCTTCTGTGATAGCATCGGACCAATCATCAATTGGTTCTTCTTTAGAAACATTTAATTCTTGCAGCAATTCATCCACCGAACCAAACTCACTGATCACCGCACCGATGGCTTCGTGTTCACTTTTCCCTTGATGGATTAATTCCAAGTAGTGGTCTTCCATAATGGCTAAGAGGTCTTCTTTTGCCCTCTTCGTTTCCGGTGTGATGGGTACTGATAAAAATAAGCTGTCTAGATAGTCATGAATGGTTTTCATTTTTCTCCTCCTTGTAAGAACTGGTCAACGACGATCTTTGTCTGTTGCCACTCCAATCGTTTCTGTGTAAGGCTCGCTTTTCCGTCTGCAGTTATCTGGTAATACGTCCGCTTTTTGCCATGCGTCACTTCTCCAGGATAGGAACGAATCAATCCTTGTTTTTCTAGCCGAGTAAAAGCGGAATACAACGTCGTTTCTTTGATCACATATACGGCATCCGTTCCTTCGCGAATACGCTTGGATATTTCATATCCATAAGAATCTTCTTTTGAAAGAATGGATAAAATGATTGCGTCGTTATAGCCGCGAATTCCGTCACTCGAGATCACGCAATCGCCTCCTAAATTACTTCATCTGTCGTACTAATTATAAAACAATTACTACGACAGGTAAAGTAAAGCTGGTAAAGTTCTCAAAAATCAGTCGTAGGTCCTAGAAAATGAAAAAAGACACGCATTCTCAGTAAACTGATACGCGTGCCCCTTGTTACTTGATTTTTGTTCTCACATACTTATTCAACGGCTGGTTTGACATCATCCATCATTAATTGGATCGACTCCAATCCGGAACCAGCTAAATACCAAACTGCAGCATCCAATTCAATCACTTGATCGTTTTGCCCAGCATTTGTTTCTTGTACGATTTCGTTTGCAACAAATTCACTTTCGCTTTCATTACCACCGATCGCTTTTGTCCGATCAATCACGAAGATGACGTCAGGATTTTTTTCAAGCAAGTACTCATAAGAAATACTTTGTCCATGAGTTGACGCCTCTAGCTCTTCATCAACTGCTGGAAAACCAAACGTATCGTATAGGATACTGTAACGAGATCCTGGACCGAAAGCGGAAAGATTGCCTTCATTCACCATAACTACCAAAGCTTTTTCGCCAGCGCTTTGTGCTTGCTCTTTCAAGGTGTTGATCTGTGTTTGCAACGAATTCAGCTGTTCTTTCGCTTCTTCTTCCACACCGAAGATTTGTCCGATAGCCGTAATATTAGCTTCGATCGATCCCCACGTATTACTATTGTCGACGCTTAAGAAAACGGTTGGCGCAATGGCAGATAATTCTTCTTGAAAATCACGTTGCCGACCTGAAATAATGATTAGATCCGGCTGTAATTGATTGATTTTCTCTAGATCCGGTTCTTTGATTCCCCCTGCTGATTCAACATCTGCATACGCTGATAAATAATCTGGCAGATTGCTGGTTGCTGCAGCAACGACTCGGTCTCCAAGACCAAGGGCATCCATTGTGTCTAATGCACTGTTGTCAAAGACAACAACTTTTTCCGGCGCATAAGGAACAGTGACAGTCCCATTGCTGTCCGTAATCTCGACCTCTGTCGGCGTTTGTGCACTTTCTTCTACTTGGGTTTGAGCTGTCCCCGTTGAATCTGTTGTCCCTGTATTATTTGATCCGCAAGCGGTCAACCCCGCTAGTACGAAAATACTCATAAAACTTACTACTATTTTTTTCATTTTTTCCTCCTTAGAAACAAAATTTTATTGGAAGGTGTAGCAAAATTGCCGCCCATCCACTTGTACCAGTTTGATTGGAATTTCATATAGTGCTTCTAATACCTCTTCTCGAATCACTGCCTCTGTGCCAGCTGCTTTAAAAATCTGACCATCTTTCATAGCGACGATGTGATCGGCATATCGTGCTGCAAAATTAATGTCGTGCAAAACGATCACAACGGTTTTCTGATACTCTTCCACCAATGTAGTCAATAATTTCATCAGCTGGTTGGCATGTTTCAAATCTAGATTGTTTAACGGTTCGTCCAATAATAAATAATCGGTATCTTGGGCTAAGATCATCGCCAAGTAAACTCTTTGCAGTTGCCCACCTGAAAGTTCATGGATCGATTGACCAGCATATTCGGTGAGAGATAACTTAGACAAAGAATCATCAATAATCACATCATCTGCTGCCGATTGTCGTCCCCGGTTATATGGATAACGACCAAATGCCACTAGTTCTCTTACGGTCAGATTGACAGCATAGCGATTGCTTTGCTGCAAAAAAGCCATTTTTTTTGCTAGCTCTTTGGATTTCCATTGACGAATCTCCGTTCCATCCAGATAAATATCACCGGTGCGCTGATCCAACATCCGACTGACTAAAGAAAGCAAGGTACTTTTTCCGGCACCATTGGGCCCAATGAAAGCAATCATTTTCTGCTCCGGCAACGCTAAGGAACATTTCGTCAAAACTTGTGTTTTTGCATAATTCTTGGATACATTTTTTGTTTCGATCATGATTTTTTCCTTTCCAGCAGCAATTTGCTTATAAAGAAGATACCACCTAATAATTGGATCACGGTGCCGATGGTCGTTTGCCATTGAAAGACCTGTTCCACTAGGAATTGACCTCCTACCAACAGGAGAAAGCCAATCAAACTACCACCGGCAAACAGCCAACCGTGACGATAAGTTGGGAAAAGCTGATAGGTGATCGTTGCCACCACAAATCCTAGAAAAACTGCTGGACCAACTAAAGCAGTGGCAGTGCCTGTCAGTAAAGCAATCAAAAATAAAACACCTCTATGAAGCCATTGAACAGAAACACCTAAACTTTTGGCCTGTCCGCTTCCTAAATGGAGCAAATTTAATTCTGGAATCAGCAGAACCAGACAGATACTCCCTACCAAAATGATCGCGGCAGCAATCAAAAGATGTTGGGTGTTGATATTGCCAAAACTGGCGAATAAGCGGCCTTGCAGCAAATCATATTCATTTGGATCCATCAATACTTGTAAAAAGGTGCTGAGACTACCGAACATCGTGCCACAGACCATACCTGCCATCAATAACAAAAATAGTCCGGCGACTGCTTTTTGATAGAAAAAGCCAATCAAGAAACTTCCTAGAACGGCAGTTAAACCGACAGAGAACAAAAACATCGCTGCTGTTTCTTGGCTTAACATCTGAATCCCACCGATAAAAAAGAAACAAAGGGTTTGAACAAGTACATACAATTGATCTAAGCCTAAAATCCCAGGGGTTAGATAGCGATTGCTCGTCAGTGTCTGTAGCGTGATTGTACTAAAGGAGATTGCAATGGCAACTAAAGCAAAAGCCATGATACGACGCCCTCGTAATGCAAAGGCAAAGGACCAGTTACCATAGGTGTTATAGGTTAGATAGGCCATACATGCACAAAGGATTAGAAACAACAAGAGAAAGAGTTTTTTCTTCATCGAAATTTCCTCCCCAGAAGCAAAATCAAGAAACAGCACCCACCCAGTACGCCGGCGACAACACTGACCGGCATTTCATACGGCGCGATGACGACTCTCGCCAATACATCACACAATAACAAGAACGCGCTTCCGGCAAAGCTGATCAAGACCAGATTATTTTTCAAATGATCCCCGAAGACCATGCCGATCATATTTGGGATAACGATCCCTAAAAAAGGGATTTGTCCAACGGTCAGTAAAACGACACTGCTAGCAAACGCCACCAGAGCAAATACAGCAAAACGCAAGAACAAGTAATTGATCCCCAGACTCTTAGCCGCACTTTCACCTAAACCGGCGATCGTGATCTCATAAGCTAAGAAATACAGCAAACCGAAAACAGGAATCGTCAAATACAAAAGTTCATACTGTCCAACCATAATGGTGGCAAAATTTCCTTGTAGCCAAGAAGAAACGTTTTGAACCAATTGGAAGCGATAGGCTAAGAAGCTACTAATAGCACCGATGATATTACCGAACATCACCCCTGTTAAAGGCAGCATCATTGGATCTTTCTTTGGTAGAAATTGGCTTAAAAATAAAAAGAACAACACCCCTGCATAAGCAAACACAAATGCTGCAGTCGTACGAATCAAATTTGAGGCATTTGGCAGAAAGAGCATAACCAGCAAAATTCCTAAGCGAGCGCTATCCGTCAGCCCAATCGACTCAGAGGCCACAAATTTATTTTGCATCATGTGCTGCATGATTTTCCCACAGATACTAATGATCCCACCTGCAATGATCAAACTGATCGTCCGTGGGAGCCTAACTTTTACCAAAACAAGCCAATGATTCGGATCACCCTGCTGTAAACCTGTTAAAGACAATTCATGGGTACCTGCCAACAAAGAGCAACCCACTAGAAGAATAAAGATCAGCAGTAATCCGATTTTTTTCAACACGCCCCGCCCCCCTCGTTATTGAGAATGATTCTCACTCTCTTTAATAGGGTAACGTATTTCACTTAAAATCACAAGAAGTTTTTTAAAAAAATCCCTTTCCCATCGCAATTTTTGGAAAATGAGTATGCGAGGAAAGGAAATTATGTGATGTTTTTCTCTTATAAACCTGCCGATAAGCGTATTCTTATCTCAAGGATGTCTATTTTATCCTTCGGATTATAAAAATACTTACGAATGATACGTTCACTTTCTGAATATCATTCAATAACAGATCACTTAGATTTACACTTGTTTTCATCTATTGAAAACCATGTAAAATCACCATTTACTGACCCAAGCTGATGTATTTTATCAGTAAAAAGCAAATGACGTGTGTCTCCTCCGCCTAAACAATCATGGTCTATCAATAAAAATCTATGAGCA
Source organism: Enterococcus sp. OL5 (assembly GCF_006491895.1). NCBI lineage: Bacteria > Bacillati > Bacillota > Bacilli > Lactobacillales > Enterococcaceae > Enterococcus > Enterococcus sp. OL5. The sequence continues at coordinate 8,425 of NZ_VHIL01000005.1, read as the reverse complement.
AAAGCAGTTCAGTCATGGAACAAGCTTTATCGTTTTCGTTTCGAGATTCTTCATCAAAAAAAATCATGATAGTAGTTGACATCGACCTCCAACAGCAGCCCACCGGATTTATAATTCCCGAAACCAGTCACTGAAGGAAAGCGATAGTCTTCCTTGATTATCGTTACGTGCAAAAAAAAATAAACCTACGATGATCGTAGGTTTACCAAGGTTACATAATTTACTTTAACAAGCCATCCAGGGCCAATTGATTCAAAAAATGCAACGGAAAAGAAATGGTAGGATTAAAAAAGTAATCCATTGTTGCTAATTGGTGCAAGGACGTTTTGCTATTGATTAACGTTGAAATCGTGTTGATGATCTCTAAACTTCCACGATCACTCGTGATGATTTGCCCTCCCATGATTACTTTCGTTTGCTGATCAAAAATCAGTTTTAAGGTTACTTCAAAATCCTCATCTGTCGCGAAAAATGTCCGAGAATGAAATGTCTGCGTCACTGAATCTACTTCAAAGCCGTAATACGGTGCCTCAGTCTCATTGATACCTGAACTGCTGACAAAATAGCCAAACAATTTACTAACAACCGTGCGCTGCATTTTGGGAAAAGGAATTTTCGTCGTTCCCTGTTCATTAGCCAATAAATTGGTAGCAGCTACGATCCCCGTCCGATAAGCATTAGTCACTAAAGGGATATACAAAGAGCTATCCGAATGATTGAAAGGAATCGAAACGAGGTCGCCGATCGCATAGATGGATGGATCAGACGTTTGCAAGTATTCATTTGTAAATACCGTGCCATCGAGATTTAGTTTTAAAAAGTCTTCTACTAAGGCGACATTCGGTCGCGGATTTACAGCATAAACGACTACATCAGCTTGAATCTGGGTTCCATTTGAAAGCTCAATACCTTGATATTCGCCCTTCTCGTCTTTGATCGTATGGGCAACGTTGCTGTTAAGATAGATTTGTAAGTTCTCTGGAAAACGTTCCATCAAAATTTCTGCAACTTCATGATCAAAATAACGGAACAACAGCGTATCCATTCGATCGATTAAGTGAATCGCTTTTTGCTGTCCACTTAACGATTCCGCCAATTCAAACCCAATCAGACCAGCGCCGACGATCGCCACGGTTTGCGCCTTTTCGATTTTTTCTAGTGCTTGCTTTGATTGACCAATCGTTTTGTAGGTCGTTATATGTGCTTCAACATCTGAGGCGAACTCCGAGCGGAAAGTACTCGATCCCATCGCTAAAATTAAGCCATCATAACTCACTTCATCTTCTTGTCGATATGATTCCGTTGACGTCACAAATTGAACCAGTTTTTCTTGCGGAAAAATGTTTATGACTTCACTGTTCAGCATCACATTGATTCCTTCTGAAAGAAGTTCGCTAGCAGTTGTGGTCCGTGAGTCTTCCAGACGCGAGATATATCCTTCTAAAACTAAATTCAAGCTGCTGGCAACGTAACCAAGGACACCTGATTTTTCTATAATAATCACATCGACTTTGGGGTCAACTTTTTTTAAATGACGGGCAGCAGCAATTCCTGCATGAGAGCCTCCAATAATCACTATTCTCATATCTTTTCCAACTCACTTTCAAGGTTCTCATTGCGTATTTCATCCACGATTTGATGAAGTCGCTCTTCTTCAAATGGGGTTGCACCACCTGTTAAAATCAATCGCTTCTTATAACGATAGCCTTCCGAGATCTCAGAATGATCAACAATCAATAAATCATAGTCCTTCTCCTTCGTCCCATCGAAGTGAATATTCGGATAGCCAGCCAATTCTTTGATCAAAAAACGTCGCAAAAAGCCACTGCGTAATCGTGATTGAGTCAACAAAATGCCTACGGTAAATGCTTTTTCCTGTTTTACTTGAATCCATTGACGGATCAAAAGCAATTCATTGGTTAAATGCTGCTTTTTCTCAAGAGAAAAAGACTGGTTTACGTTTTTCTCCAACTGTTCGATTGCTTGTTGTGCCACTACAATCAAGCTTTCATTCGCAACACTTTGCGGCTGAAATTCAGCAAAAGCAATAATGCCGCCATGAATGTATAGCGCTTGGATCGTTACGCTGGTTAAGAAGACACCCAACTCCACTGAAGTTTCTGCGGACTTTCTTTCACTATCACCGATCGCCTGCAACAACTCTTCATTTAATGCTTCGATTTCTCGGAAGAAAAGTGACTTCTGGCTTAATCCCTCCTCAGAAGGACCAATCAAGCCTTCTGCTAGTAAAAACAAATAGAAATAAACCGTTTCATAATCGCTCCAGGAAACCGCAAAACGACTGAGGTAGCGTCCTAAGATATTCCGCAGAATCTGGAACATGGCTTCATTTTCTAGAGACTTTAATAGGTGATACGATGCTTCATGCTGCTGTGAGCCACGATAATCAAAACGAGCTTCCATAATGCCTAGCCATAACCCAACTTTCCAACGCTCAGCTTGACTAAACGTTGTCTGTAACTGTTTTTCAATAACTCGAATCAAATTATTGATGGCTGGAGCATTCAAGCGGGTAATCAATTCTTCATTGGGATAACTTTGTGAAAAAAATTGATAATAGAAAAAACGAATTTGCTTTTCATCCCCAATTAATTTTTTATTTTTTAATTGGATATCGAACTCTTTTAATAATTGATTGATGGCTTTGAATCGACGAAACAAAGATGCTTCACTCAACATGAGTTCTAAAATCATTTTCGTCGTTGACTCATCTCGATGAAAAAACAAATAAGACAAAATCTGAAAATCGATCGCCTCTGACAGATACGAATAAAAGAATTTTTTTAGTGAGAAATCAAGCGGAAGTGTTAACTGTACTTGATCATTTTCTAAATAAGTCAATGTCGCATCCTCATGGAAAGCGACTAAATTCTGATGAAGATTTTGAAGCTCTTTTTGCAAAGTGGGGGCGGAAATGGATAATGTTTTTGCAAGTTTCTTATAAGAGATCTCTGAGCCATTCTGAAAAAAAACAGCTAAAATTTGAAAATGAACCTGCTGATTTTTTTCAAGCAGCTGCATAACATTCATTTTTGAACCTCCTTCACCTTTCACATACTAATTTCCCAATTAATGACTCATTTGTCAACTATAAAAATTGCCTGAATGACTTTGAATTAGTCGGATAAAGCGTTATTTATTGTTCCTAAAGCGTAGGAATGGTAAAATTCTTGAGAAGAAAGGTGGTGAACTATGGGAAAACGAATGTTAGCATTTTTTCGAACCGATCGATTATTTTCGATTTCCCTGCTACTAGCACTCATTGCATGTTTTTTTGGCACCTTCCGTTGGTCGTTTATTGACTTCAAAGTGATCTTGTCGCTGTTTGGATTAATGCTAGTGATCAATGGGTTAGAAGAAGCTGGCTTATTACGGGCATTTGGTCAAAAATTGGTGGAAAAGAGCCGTAGTTTGCGGGATTTGATTCGTGTAGTCGTTCTTCTAAGCTTTTTTAGTTCGATGTTCTTAACGAACGATGTAGCTATTTTAACCTTATTGCCCATCTATCTGCTTTTAACGAGACAAGAACAACAGCGAACTAGTGTCATATTAGGCGCCGTCTATTTAATCGTAGCAGCCAATTTAGGAAGTAGCCTTTTTCCCTTTGGAAACCCGCAAAACTTATTTTTATTTTCTTATTATCACATCTCACTAGGACAGTTCATGTGGACAACCGGTACTTTCGTGGGGCTTTCCTTACTATTACTGCTTGTTTCGGTCCAGCTTATTTCAAAATCGCCTCTAGAAATCACTATTCAAGAAGACGCCTATGAAAAAAAAACAGCGATGCGCCATGCAGGCTTGTTTGTTATCATGATTTTGGGTATTTTTAGTGTTCTACCCCTCTCGATAGCCGTTCTTATCGTCGTAGCCGTGGTTTGGTTCAGCAATAAACGGTTATTTACCAAAGTTGATTATCGTTTATTGCTTACCTTCATTTGCTTCTTCTTGATCGTTGGCAATATTCAAGACCAAACGTGGATCACCAATCGCATTCAACCGTATTTTCAAGAGACACATCGCGCTTTTTTAGGCAGTATTTTACTCTCTCAAGGAATCTCTAACGTTCCAGCAGCGATTTTGATCGCTCCCTTCACCGACTTGGAAAAAGCCGTTCTTTTAGGGGTCAATGTCGGCGGATTGGGTACATTGATTGCTTCACTAGCCAATTTGATTGGCTATAAGTTACTGAAACAAGCTCGAGCCAAAGAAGCCAAAGCATTTCAAAAATGGTTCTTAATCGTCAATCTTCTTTTCTTACTGATCTTAGGAACGACTGTCTATCTTTTCTTATAACAAAAGCGATACAAAACGAGATTCCAGCATAAGGACATTTGCAGCCAGTAGTCAAAAGAGGCATAACTACTGTTTCTGTTTTTCGCTCTTATGTCAGAATCTCATTTTTTTTGATCTCTTTGAGGGATTACTATCGAGATAAAAGAAGTTCAAAGGTTATTTTCGTATGGCTTTCAACAGTCAGCGATTCACCAAAGATACGTTGAACCATTTGTTTCCTCTGTTCCAATGAATACTCATCCTCAAAATAAAGATGAAAGAGATCCCGATCGATCTCTTCTTTCACCATATACTCAAACTGGCAGCTCCGCCATTCAATTGCCTCTTCTGATAACCACTTCTTGTAGTAGGTATTAAGCTGTAACTCTTTTTCAGCTACGGGGTCTTCTTCAAAGGGCTGAAACACATTTTCTACTTCAGCGATTGTTCTAAGAATAATCAATTGATCGGTTTTCTTTCGCAACTGCAGCAATGTCTTTTTGTCTCTTAGTGCTGGATTCATGGCCATGAAAATACAGGGCCAGTGCTGGTCCGTCGTTAAAAAGTCGCTTTGGCTCTGTTGGATCAGATGTAGTTTATTCTGTGGATCATCAATCGTTTCTTCAATTATTCTAAGCATTTCCTTTGAAAAATCAATCGCATAATACTCATTTACATAAGGATAAAATGCGGGGATATAGCGACCCGCACCAGCAGCAAAGTCAACAAAAATAGATATGGGGAACACTTGCTGATCCAATAAGTAAGCAACTACCTCTTTCGCAATCTGCAATGAAGACTCCTGCTGGATTTGTGCATAATCTTGAGCAAACTCATCCCAAAACAGGATTGCTTCCTCTTCTTCCATCTATAAGACGCCCCCTGTAATCACAGTCTTGCCTTTATTTCCCCGCTCAACCGCTTCGGTACCGAGTTTTAAGTTTTCAATCGTGATTCCTCCATCAATCGTTTGGACCGCAGTGGTGTGAATTTTGCCCTCAACTAACAGCGAAGCGATTCGTTTTAAGATCGCTCCTTGGGTTTCAAACATCAGTTGAGCATCTGTTTTGGCAAACATGTACTCCCAATATAAATCGATGCTAAGGTTTTTAAATGGGTTTAAATCGAGCGCTTCTTTCGTATTGACGATCATTCCGACTTTACCAAATGGGACGATTGCTTTTGTTAATTGTGGCAAATAGGTGGAGGCATCATAAAAAATGGCAATGGCTGAAAAAGGTTTGTTTATTTGTTCGGCTAAAGGTAAACGGTGATTAAGAACATGATCCACTTGATTGTTTTTTAGCCACTCGTTGTTTCTAGGACTAGCAGTGCCATAAACGGTTAAACCTGCCCATTTTGCTAATTGTGCAGCGATCGAACCCACACCGCCGCTGGCATTGATCAACAAAATCGATCCTTGATTGGCGTTTTCTTCAGGAATATATCCAAATTTTTCAAATAGCAATTCCCATGCGGTTAAACTCGTTAATGGTAAAGCTGCAAGATCACCGTCAGAAAAGCCGGCTGGTGCCTTTGCTGCGATTCGAGAATCAACAGCTTGAAACCTTTGATTCGCACCAGGTCGTTGTGTGGTTCCGGCATAGAATACCCGATCACCAACGGCAAAGCCACTAACTGCTGAGCCGATTTCTTTAACGATCCCAACGGCATCATACCCTTGGATCTGGAAATCTTCACTTAAAACAGTCATTTGCCGACGTTTCGTATCGATTGGATTGACCGAAACTGCTTGTACTTCCACCAGTAAATCATGTGTTTGGCAAATCGGTATAGGAATTTCCTTTTCAGTAAATACTTCTAGATCATCTAAAGATCGTCCTTCATAAAAACCTAGTGCTTTATTTTTCATCATACTGCTCCTTCCAAAAAAAGTGCTGAATAGTTATAAAAACCATTCTAGCACTCTTAACCAATTTAGAACATTTATTCTTCACCTTTTACCACAAGTGGAACTAAAAACGGATAGCTTGTGAAGAAATCTAGTAAGGATCGCTTCCATTGATCCGAGTCAATCGTTAGTAAAGTGGACTCTGTATACAAATGGATCGTCAATCGTTGATTTTTATCAAGTAAAATAAGAATTTCACCTTTGTTTTCTGTGATAAAATCATATAGCTGATTCTCCATCGTGATAATAAAAATTTGATCGAGAACTTCTGCTGCAACAGGAAAATCTGTTTCCATATCGACAGCTAAGGTTTGGGTATTGTCGATCAAGCTTGGTGAAACCGTAAAGCCTAATTCTTTTAAATGCGCCAATACCAAGTTGACATCATAATTAAAAAGCGAAAGCTGATTGACCGAGAAAATATTCTCCGCATGCCATTGACTGATTAAATGCAAAATCTGTTCATCATTGACAACCACCGACTGGGAGTTTGAATTGATAGTCAACAATGGCAAATAACTGGATTGATACGTAGAATTGACTGGATTTAGTTTAAAACTAAACTCGAGCTCCTTTGTTTCTGTTAAACGAAAACGGACATTGAAATGCTTTGTCTTCCATGTATCATAGTTATCGGTAGCAGTTAAATGAATCGTTTTTAATGGTTTCAAGAATTCATAGGCATAGTATTCAAGCAATGTCTTTTTGGCGATCACCGAAATATCTTGATCTGTTAAAATCAACTGACGGTAATGAGCAAGCAATCCAGAAAAATCAGCTTCCATGATTGATTTTCGCAATTTTAAATCAGCTAGTTCGTTTTCGGCTTGCTCAATAAGCGATTCGATTCGTTGGTGATCTTGCGCTTTTACAGCGTAATAATCATCTTCGTAGTCAGATTCTTCTTCCGCTGAATCAAAAGAATCATCCGCTACATTTCTACTATCTTCTACTAAAGGACCGTCATTCACTAAGTCCGTCGCATTTGTTGGTACGTTTTCCTCAACTTCATTAGCGCCTTCTGTTTGAATCTCTAGCGTCGGTTCCTGCTCCAGCAGCTGTGATTCATCAGGATTTGTCTGCGTTTCTTTCGTCAATATCAGTCAGCTCCTTTCCCGTATAGTGAGCTAAGAAAGCCATTATTTTTGTCGTAAATTCATCAAAAGAACCAAAAAAAGTATCAATTTGACGAAATTCTTTTTCTACGATCGCTTTCTTTAAGCGCAATGTTTGATATTGCTGCTGTAGGCGTTCTTTTTCAGCAAAAACCTCTTCATTATTATTTGAATATCTTTCCCATTCTCTACGTTTGGCTTCTAATGCTTTTCGCTCAGAAGTTAAATGTTCTAGTTCTTCATCGATTTTTGTCCGATTGAAAAAACCCTTTGATTCAGTTAATTCATTTTCGGCTTCCGTAAGTTGATCGATCTGATTTTGGATTTCCTTTACCTCAGATAACGCTGTGATCCGTTTGGCTTCTAGTTTGTCCATCTGCTGTTCGATTGCTGTCAGCATCTCACGATTACCTCGTTGGAACTTTTCCCACTCTTCATCTATCTCAGGGATAACAAAAATTTCGGGAATACTCGCATCGATACCAATCGTCGCTCGCTCATGATAATAGGTTCCTAACTTATAGTAATGCACCGTAGGAGATATTTTGGCACAATGCATCATAAATGGGAAAGCTTGGGTGAAGTTATCGTGGAACTTCCTTGATAACAATTCATCAATCTCATGATTTTGATTTGATGTTTCTTTTAACTGTTTGTGCAATCGACCATTATATATACGATAAATTTCAGGAATATCCTCTTTTTCGATCGCTACTTCAAAATCTTGCAGGTCTTGCAGCATTTGACCGATATTTTTTGAGGCTACTTGTTTGATATCGCCAAAGGATATTTCTTCATTCGCTGAAACTGAAACAACGTCTTGATCTTGAACAACATTTTGTTCTTTTTTGGCATCGTCAGTCATATGATCCCTCCTAAAAATACTTCACTACTAGTGTATCATTTTTTTCCATAAAAAGTTATTTTAAGTGATTGTTTTTAGAAAAATGATACATCGTTGTAATAACAAAAAAACACATGTCAATTAAGACATGTGTTTGGCTGCGTGGCGACGTCCTACTCTCACAAAGGGAAACCCTTCACTACAATCGGCGCTAAGAAGCTTAACTTCTGTGTTCGGCATGGTTACAGGTGTATCCTT